>JAFRLI010000074.1 GCA_017431255.1 Victivallales bacterium | reverse complement strand
TTCTGTGTGTTCTGTGGACTTCAAAAGAGTTTTGCAATTATCTCAGAGGATAAAATAAGCAATGCCTCCTTGTTTGTCAATCTGTCCTGTTTCAAAATATAATGCCAGCTTCCTCTTTTTCCACTCGTTGAATACGAGGACATCGAACGGACGAAGGCCGCCAACGACTTGCAAAACTATTTTGCGGCTTTATCTTATCCTCTAGAACCTCACATGGTGTGGGATTCTGAATCGTTAGAGGTAATTGCAAAACTCTCTTGAAGTCCACAGAACACACAGAATACACAGACTTGTTTGTCCGCGCTACGCGCTGCCAAAAACATGATATAAAATAAAAAAAAAAGTGCAAGCCGCCGCGAAGCGGCGGATGGCTTTCTGTGTATTCTGTGTATTCTGTGGACTCAAAAATGAGTTTTGCAACTACCTCCCTCGATAAAGAAAACCATTTTGGCACTTTTTAACCAAAGGAATATAAGAGATGCGTCGAATTTGTTTTTTCATTAGTTTGATGTTTAGTTGTTTGTTGTATGGGTTGGAGTTTGAGAAGCTCAACCCATCGTCCGATGGTCTTTCGTGGTTTGGGACATTTCGGGATGGGAGTCGGATGGTTTTGAACACGGAGCCAAGGGAACAGATCGGTTCCTTGCAAGTGAAGGCGGAGGGGGACGACCTGGTGGTGGACACGCGTGGATTTTTGAAGAAATCGCCTGGTGGGAAGGTGGTTTTGCGATATTATCCGAAGGTAGGTTTTGCGAAGGGGTGGTGTGGGCAGATGGTACGAGGGAGTGCTCGGGTGAGTGCGGTTCCGAGCGGGGATGGGAAGGTATTTTTGGAGGGTTCTCGTGCTGGGGGGAAGCACTATCCCGTGGGGCGGGACTTAAAAGCCTTTGAGGAGATGCAGGTTTTATTTCATGAGGCAGAGTTGCCCGAGGACATAGAGAAGTTGTGGTTGCGCGTGGATTTGAAGAGCGCGAGCGTGTACCGCGTCCGCGAGTTTCACCTGGGGATGGTTGCGAAGACGCAGGTGCAGGAGATGCCCGTGGGGAATCTTCTTCTCAACGGTGGTGCGGAGCGCGGGTTTTATGGGATTTACAAGCTGAACATCGAGGAGATGCGCAAGAAGCAGACGGGGCGCGTCCATGAATCCAATTACACGTTCCAAAATGACATGTCACTGTATTTGGACGACTCGACCAGCCACACGGGCAAGTACTCGTTCCGCATGGAACAAGGAGAGGATGCGCGTGGACGCCTCACATTCAACAGCGTCCCCTTCGTGGACGGGAAACCCGTCTGGTTCTCGTGCTGGGCAAAGGCCGCCGAGCCAGGTCAGAAACTCTACCTCGCCCTGTTTCTGGGGAACGGCTTCGCGTATGGCAAGGAGGTACCTCTGACCACGGAATGGAAGAAGTACACCATCCACATCCCCGTTTGGGGCAAGCCCGCGCAGGACATCGTAAAGATCGGTGACGTCTCCAAAGGCTACGCCGCCAAACACCATCTGGTCTCCCCGAACTTCCAAGTCCGCGGCCAAGGAACCATCTGGGTGGACGATGCGGTCTACTGCATCGGCGAACAGCAGGCAGAGGCCACGATTCCTGCGCTCGCGCTGGGCGCGAAGATGACCAAGGAGAGCCTCTATTACTTCCCAGACGAGCGCGTGGAAGCGGAAATCAGCCTCCGTAATACTACCAAAAACACCATTCAAACCACTCCGAAATGGACTCTCCTCGATTTCCGCGGCGAAACACTGGCCACTGGAACCATGCCCGCTACCCTTCTGCCACCTGATCAAAACGCCTTCCTGAAACTCCTCGTCCCCGTCCCGAAGGAACAGCGCGGACCAATGAACCTGCTGGTGGAAGCAAACGGGGAGCTGGCGGGAACGTACTTCGGCGTGGTCGCAGCACGCAAACCGCTCTCCTTCCGCGTCGGAACCAACATCAGTGCTGGCATGAACAACATCGAACGAACCATTCCCGTCCTGCAGGACTTCCGCATCGGTGCCCTTCGACTCTGGTCTCGGCACGGCTCCAATGACCTCGCGGGACACCGCTTCAGCTTCCTGGATGTCGATGAGTTCCACGATGCGGGCTTCGAGATTCTCATGTGCGTCTCCAACCCCCGATACGAGGCTCCCTTCCCGTTCCTCCCCAAGGACTTGACGGTCTGGAAGCGCGACGTCCAGGAAGTCGTCGCAAAATACCTCGGAAAAATCACGTACTACGAAATTATGAACGAACCCAACATCTGGGCAGGACGCGGTAAAAATACCAAACCCGACCAGTGGGATGATATGACCAGCGACATCAATGCACGAGCACTCCTCGAAGTCGGAAAGGCCATCAAACAAGTCGATCCCAAGGCCAAAATCGCTGGCCCCACGACCTGCCATACCGACATTACGTGGACCAATCTCGTCCTCTCCAAGGGTGCCGATCAAATCCTCGACCTCATCACCGAACACCCCTACCGAGGACTGCCCGAACTCCCCGACTACGAAAGCGACCTCATCTCCCTTCACAAAATCGCCAACAAATACCGCAAGGACTTCCCCATTGCGGCCGACGAAACGGGCGCTCTCACCCCCGCCGTCTACCCCAAAGATAATCTCATCCCCGATTTCGCCCTACAGGCCATGGCCTACAACATCCGAATGCAACTCGTCGGTCTCGCCAATGACCTCGCAAAATACTACCACTTCCAATTCTGCCTTTCTCCAGATGGCACTGGATGGCTTCTCACCAAACTCGGCGGTCCAGACAACGGATGTCACGCTAACCCAAACCCAACCATGTACGCCATCCGACAATCCATCGACATCCTGGAAGACGCCAGGCCCGTCGGACGCGTCCGTCTCGGCGGGGACTATCGTTGCTACGTGTTTGACCGCGGAGACCGCCGCGTTGGAATCGTCTGGAAATGGTATGGCGACCCTGTCCAACTCAACATCCCCACCGCGCTTATGGACGAAGCGTGGTATGACGTGATGGGCACCCCCCTCCACAAGAAAACTCTCTTGGCAGACCAGTTCCCGACGTACATCGAGACCAAGCTGTCCAGCAAGGAACTGATGTCCGAACTCAAAAAACTGGGCGAGAGCGACGCGATGGAGAAAGTGGAGGTGACGTACCACGTCACAGGCGAGCGCGAATGCCTTGTCTCCGTCAAAAACCAGGGTGGCAAACCCCTCTCCGGAACCCTCTCCATCGCAGGACAAAACGTACAATTCGGGCCATTGGCCTCCGAGGAGACCAGCGAATTCCCGGTCAAACTCGACTTCACCATCGGAACCGAAAGCCACCAGACCCCCGCAAGCGTCAAACTTGCCTCGGGAAAAACCTTCCAATACAACTGGAATCTCCGAGCACTCCTCGTCCCGAAAGCAAAAAAGGCACCCACGATGGATGGCGACCTCTCCGACTGGAAAGGCGCACTCACATTCCCGATTGCACGACCAACCAAAGAAAACAACTGGAGCCCCATCGAGGAAAACGCCACCGCCGAGGGACACTTGATGTGGGACGACGACTATTTGTACATCGGGGTAGTCGTCCATAACAAGCCTTTCGTCGAATCCCCCAAAGGACCCTTCGCACTCTGGCACGGAGACTGCATCCAATTCGCTTTCGACCCAACCCTCAACGCAACCTGGGACCAGAACGGATTCGGAGACGATGACTTCGAATATAGCTTTGGAAAGGCCGACAATCGAATCGCACTCTGCCGTACCTACGCCTCCAGCGCTTCCTACGATAGCTTCGACAAAGAAAAGGGAATCATCGACGAGGGCAAAAACAATATGAAAATCTCCAAAAACCAGGTCGTCTACGAAGTCGCACTGCCACGGCGCTCCGTCAGCCCATTCCGACTCACACCAGGAAATACCATGCGTATCAACTTCCTCGTCAACTTCGCAAACGAACAGGGACGCGCTGGATTCCTCGAACTCACCGAAGGACTCGGAGGGAAAAAACGACCTGGACGATACATGGACATGGTGCTCCTGCCGTAGCATCCGCGTCCGCACATCGTAGCCACTGCGAGGCGAGGAGAGATGCGCGCAGGATGGGGGTGAGCAGGGGTCTCAGGAAAAGCAGTGGTATTATGAGGTAATTGCAAAACTACCGCCCGACCGCCCAAACGCCGCAAGCGAGGGCGAAGAGCTCAAACCTGGAATCCGCCCAGGAATGGAACTACTTCCCAAACGCCGCAAGCGAGGGCGAAGAGCTCAAACCCGGTGTGGTCACCACACCGGGTTTGAGCGAGGAAGCCAACGCGCCGCGAAGACGGTTGGGATGAGAGTTTGCAAATAGTTAAAATTACAAATAATATATAGTTAACCCCTCCAGGGAAGCCATTGTTCCAAATGGGAGGATGGGATATTGCTTTTGCCACTTCTATGGATTTCAGTGCATTTCCCTTTTTCTTTCTGCCTTAAACTCGTTGAATTTCTCCAGTAATCGTGAGAAAGTTCTGGCGGTAGTTTCGTCAAGGGCATTGACCGGGGAGTCGGGATTCTCCAACTCCGGCAGAAGACGCCACTTGCCTTCCCTTCGAACCAGGCAAGTGGGCTCGATTTCATAAATATCCGGTCTGGCTGGACGCCACTGGCGAATGGGAATGATTGCCGCATCGCCTGATATCCAGACAATGGGTTCGACAGCGGATTCCACCTTGCCTGATTTGAAGAAAGGAATGGCCTTTGCCAGCCATTTGTCCACAGTGTCCGCCTGTTCCTTCGATACACTGCCGTAAGCGGAAACGGCTTTGTCCTTCTGTCCGTCCTTCAGTACCAGAAGAAAATGCTTCACGGCTGCTGTCACGGCTGCTGCTCTCTCGCCCGTTGCCACGAAGGAATCCTTTTCATCATCAGCCTGCTTGACCGAATCTGCTTTTTGAATAGCCGGATCTTCGTCTTTCCTGACTGTTTCTGCGGCAGATGCCTGCTGCACCTGTGTCCTTGCGTATTCTTCAAAACGCGGGTACAAGTCGTCATAACCCAGGGGCATTTTTCCGTCAAGTGAGTTCAGCCTGTCATTTATATTCTCGAAATTGATCATGACGCTCCAGGGGTGGTATATTTCATGAACTAGAAACAGCGGTTTGATTTCATATTTTTCAGGATGCCCTTTTTGCCAGATGCGCACAGGAACGATTGCAAAAATGCGAACACGGCCTTCGGAAAAGAAAAACTTTGGTTCAATTTTAGCCTCAATTTCACCTGATGTAAACTTTGGGGACATCTGTGAAAACCACTTGCAGACATGCTCATTCTGAGGCATTGTTCTTATTAGGAAACACGCCTTGAAGTCATCCAGCTTCCCGTTTTCAAGGGCCCCAAGGAATCTGTTTGCCAGACTTGCCAGGTCCCTTTGTGTCTGTTCAAGCTCTGCCTTATGCTGCGCTTCCTCCCGCGCCTCGTAAAGAGCATAGCGGCTATGCGTGTCATGCTCCAGGTTGGTGTCATTTGCGGTCGGATTCGTCAGCCAGCTCAGCATGAAACTATTCTTCGCAAAACATATCTGGTTGATGATCTTAGTGTAATGGCAGGAGATGACATTGCCGTTTTCATCTTGCCGGGTCCGCGTGCGCAAGACCAAGAAGTCATCGTCTCCAATGTCATTCTGGGAGACCAGGTTTTCTTCTTTTTCACCAACACCCCAGCCGGACGTGATAAGGGAGTACTTGCTTTTCCTATAGAAAACCATCTTCTTTTCGTATTTCGAGGAATCCTCCGAGGCATTGTAGTCTTCCATATATGTGGAACGCCTGAAACTGTGTCTCCGATAGATGCCGTCTCCAGGATTTGGAAAGCTGAATGTCAGTGTTTCGAGTTTCTCCTCCTCGTTTTCCTTGATATCGTGTTGGAGAAACAGGTCGGCAGTCTCCCCCTTCCCATAAGGAGCCACCCAGTCGCAGGCAAAGAGGTCAAGCCCTATCGGCTCTCCGTTCCTGGGAATTCGTTTACTAAAATTGACGTCCGGACCATACATTCGTACTTGCTTGCGAATCGGACGCAGAACCAGTTCGTGCTTCATTCCGTACGGATGCCACTTTCCGTCCTGAAGTGCTCTGCCATACGGGGATATGAAAACCAAATCCATTCCGCAACTGTCGTACCATCCTTCCTTTGTAGCATAAAAAAAGATTTCTCCACCGCAGTTTCCCTCAAGGTGGACATTGCCTTGGGAATCAGTTCTTTTATTAAATCCGACAATGTCATTTTCCTTAAATTCAGGCCCTTTAAAGCCGCCGCGGACGATGGCATCCTTTATGGGGATTCCATCTTCGGTTACCACCTGCACGTCCAACGAACTTGCCGCGCCCTTCAAAAGTGCCTTGTAGTATTCCTTTTGAGTCGGATGATAGGGGAACGGTTCATCACCAAGAATGTGCCCGTAATTGATTTCTAATTTTGAACGTCCCGACCATTTTTCGGCATATTGGGATTCCCCTGCATACAAAAGCAATGCAAGCATCATCATTGTAAACACTATTCGTTTCATTGTTGCAGTTCTCCTATTGTAGCAGGTTTTCAAACAGTTTGTACGTATAGAAAAAAGCCATGTTCTTGATGTCACTGTGCAACCATCGTAGCCACGGCGAGGCGAGGAGGGATGCGAGCCGGGGGGCGGAGGGCAGGGGGGCGGGAAAACTGTGGAATGATGGAGGGAATTGCAAAACTCTTTTGAAGTCCACAGAACACACAGAATACACAGACCTGTTTGTCCGCGCTACGCGCGGCCAAACACTTGATATAAAACAAAATCCAGAATGCAAGCCGCCGCGAAGCGGCGGCTTGCATTCTGTGTGTTCAGTGTGTTCTGTGGACTTAAAAATGAGTTTTGCAACTACCTCGATATAAAACAAAATACAAAGTGCAAGCCGCGGCGAAGCGGCGGCTTGCATTCTGTGTGTTCTGTGTGTTCTGTGGACTCAAAAATGAGTTTTGCAATTTCCTCTATGGTTTTCGAGGCGCGTGCATGGCGTCGGTGAGGACTTTGATGAGTGCCTCGTCAGGTTGCTTGACGATCTTGCCCTCCGCGTTCAGGCGATGCTCGGCGGACCAGCCGCCCCATTCGCGGAACGCATGGAAGCACCAGTCCCAGCCGTACTCCTCGAAGATCGCGATGCAGTCTGCGATGTACTTGTCGCGTCCCTCCGTGCACCAGACGGAGGCGCCGAATTCGCCGACGCAAATGCGGAGATTGTGCTCCGTCAG
>JAFRLI010000073.1 GCA_017431255.1 Victivallales bacterium | reverse complement strand
TGCACACGCTGCCAGCGAGGAACGCAGCCCTCCAAGCGCAACCCCGCCTTTTTTGCATGTGGCGGGGGGAGCGGGGGGCTTGCCCCCCGTCCTTTGTTTATGGCAGCCCCCCATTCCTAACACTTGTGCGCATGCGCGCGAGATGAAGGACATCAACCTGCTCAAGCCGCCCACAGGTGAACGCACGTGCGCATGCGCGCGGGATGGAGGGCCCCCCACCCAGGGTGGGGGAAAAATATCGCATTTGTCAAGCCCTTTTTCAAGTGATTTCCTGATTTTGGGGCAACTATCACCAAATATACTAACTTTCTGAGATATGAAAGTTCTATTTTTGAGAATGTTTCCTGGGTATAGGTCCGGTGTTGGATAAAACTTTCGGGGCAGTTTCCCGGAGAGGATTACCGCATTCTGCGGCACCCGCCTCATCGCTCCCACAATTTTGGAAGTCGCATCCCCCCCGAACACACTAGCCGGTCAACGAAGAGTGGGAGTGCAAGTTGGATGGAAGGACGCTCTTTGTTTTATGTCAGAAAAGGGCAATCCACCAGAAAACAAAGGAAGGCCCCCCAATATCCCTCAAGTGAGGCTTTGTAAAGGACAACACCCATGCTTTCCCCATTCTCCCACATTCCCACCTCCCACATTCCCACCTCCCAACTCCCAACTCTCTACTCTTCTACTCAACCACTCTATTCATTCTCAAAAAAGATTTGAAATTGGGAAAAATTATTGTATAATATTAGCGTTTTCCACAATCAAAACATACAAGGATTTTGAAACATGAAAAAAAACGCATTCACCCTCATCGAACTGTTGGTTGTCATCGCAATTATCGCCATTTTGGCTGCCATGTTGCTGCCAGCGCTGGCGAAAGCACGGGAAAAGGGTCGTGCCATTTCCTGCGTCAACAACCTGCGTCAGATTTCGACCATTGTGATTCAGTATACGATGGATAATGAGGACTACATCTGCCCGCAGTTCAACGATGCCATCGGCACCTCCGACTGGTCCAGCAAGAAATGCCATTGGTTCTTCATGTTCTCCAGCCAGGACACCAGTGATTACTCGAAGTCCCCATACGGTCGCAAGTTGTTCCGCTGCCCCAGCATGAACACAAAAAACAAATCCCTCTCCGCTATGGATTACGGTCTCCAAATCTACGGGATCCGACCCTATCCATGCCCTGACAGCAACCACTGCTCCGCAAAGGTCTCCACCTACATCCAGCCGTCCATCCTCTGGCTCTACATGGACGTCTGGGCAAACACTCAGGAAGCCATCCCAAACACCGAAAGCGGTTTCTGGCGCACTGCCCTCGTCACCTCCTCTTCTACCCTCTGGGCGAACAAAGACTTCGGACAACCCGCTGGACGTCACGGCGGCTGCTGCAATGTCATGTACGGCGATGGCCATGTCGCAGCAACCCAAAAGATTTCCAACGTCCTCTCTCCCCGTACCTGTGAACCCTTCAATCCCTCCAAGTGCGACTACAATAACATCTATAACTACCGTAAACCCTAATCCCTCGCTTTCCTGAATCTCCCAGGACCTCTGCCCATGCTCCAGAGGTCCTTTTTTTTATCACCTGTTTTCGAGCCGATTTGCAAGTTGAACAAAATGGTGTAAACTAAACCAGAGATCCCTTTTTTCCACCCATCTTCGAGAGGTTTTCATGAAACAAGTTCTGACGCTCCTTTCCCTGGTTTCCCTCGCGGCGTGCGCCCTACCCGACTGGTTCAAGGTCAGCGACTTCGGCAGCATTGATGTTCACTCCCTCTCCATGCAAATCATCCATTTCCCGCCAGGATGGTCTAGTCCTCGCAACCAGAACAATGAAACCATCCTTGGAAAGCCGACACGCGAAAACGATGGCTACCTCCTCAAAGGCGAGTTCCGCACCCATGGCTGGTTCCAATTCGAAGAGAAGATCGTACCCGTGTCTCCCGACACCATCTCCTACACCGCCACGATGGATTCCAAGGCACCTGTCTCCAATGAATCCTGCGTCTTCTCCATCAGCCTCCCCATCGACCTCTTCCAAGGACAAAATATATTGATCGATGGCACCCCATTCCGCCTTCCCGAAACCTACCAGGTCGTCCATCTTGTGGCAAACACCCCAAATCACCGCACTCTTCGTCTGCCCCATACCGCCGGCGAACTCGAGGTCACCAGCAAGGAACCGTTCATCCTCCTCGTCCAGGACAATCGCAAGTTCCACCAATCCACCTACACCATCCGCATCACGCCAAACAACGGCAACGACCGCACCGTCCAGCATCTTGCTTGGGACCTCACGTTCCGCAACATCGCAGGCATCCAATCGCAACCACTGGAACTCGCTCACCTCTGCCAGACCTCCTTTCCCCTCCCGCCCAAGACCGCCCTTCCGAAAAGCAAACTCAACGTGGACGGCGTCCAGTTCCTCCTCGCAAATGGAAAGAACAACGCCATCGCCCTCGAAAACGGCGCCCAGGCCACGTTGACGCTCCCCAAAGACAAGCCTTCCTTCCCCAAAGGGAACTGGCTCTATCTCCTCCATTCCTGCGAAAAGATGCCTGGCAAAGGCGCCAACTCCATCACCTTCCACTACCCCAACGGAGCCTCCCGCACCCGCCAACTCCTCCCCAAGCAGGACTGTGGTCCTCTCTACGGTTCCGATGACTTCCCCAACGCTGTCATCGCCTGGCGCGCCAAAACCAATGGTCCCGACTCCATCCCTACTTACACCAGCCTTTACCTCTCTGTATTTGACCTCGGGAACGATGTCCCAGACGCCATCGTCTTCCAAGCGGCGAACGATGCCAAATGGCTCATCTGCGCCGCATCCCTCGCCGACGCCAAGGCAAAAAACATCCTTGGGGACAACAAAAAGTCCGTCACTGCCGGACGCGACTGGGCCGTCGTCCCCACCTGGAAACCCATCCGCGAAGGCAGCGTTCTGGACTTCTCTTCCCATGTGGACAAACCGGCCGGGAAATACGGCCGCATCATCGTCTCCCAAGACGGCCATTTCACCTTCGAAAAGAAACCGGATGCTCGCGTGCGCCTGCTAGGCCCCAATCTCGTCAGTTCTGGAGCCACCCCACCGAAAAAAACTGCCGAAATCGCCGCTGTCAATCTCGCTCGTCATGGATACAATACCGCTCGTTTCCACCATTTTGACAGAACCCTCTGCGACGGCAAAAACTCCTCCCGTACCAACTTCGACCCAGACGCCCTCGACCGCCTCGACTACTTCTTCTCATGCCTCAAAAATCAAGGCATCTACCTCACCATCGACCTCTTCTCCCGCAGGTCCATTCGCCCAGGCGAAATCCCCAATCTGGACGCCAACCAGAATCTAAAAGCCTACAAGGGAATCATCCCCGTGGACGATGTGGCGTTCGAGAACTGGAAAGACTACGCCAGAACTCTCCTGAGCCACAAAAATCCCTACACGGGAATGACCTGGGCAGAAGATCCCGCGCTCTACTGCATCAATCTCGTCAACGAAAACACCGCCGACGCGGTCTGGGGTGCCTCCCCCGCCCTCCAGAAAATCTATCGTGCCCGCTATGAAAAATACCTCCAGGAAAAAGGCATCCTCACTCCACAGAATCTCGCTCGCAAGGACGGTCCCTTCTACGAGTTTCTGATCGATATCTTCGCCGACTTCACACGGCGCGCCACACGCTTCCTCCGTGAAGAACTGCATTGCAAGGCTCTCATCACAGACGCCAACATGCATTTCAATCCCTACCTCTCCCTCCTGCGTGCGGACGATTGCTTCGAACTCGTCGACAACCATCAGTACTTCTCGCACCCCTCCTTCCCGTTCCGCCAATGGGCCTATCCGCTCGAGTTCGCCTCTACGAGCAATCTTGCGGCGAAAGCCTCCCTGCCCCGTCAGATGGCACCTACGCGCGTCTACGGCAAGCCCTTCATCTGCACGGAATACCAGTTCTGCCATCCCAATCGCTTCACGGCCGAGAGCGGTCCCACGGTCGGAGCCTATGCTGCACTCCAGGACTGGGACGCCCTCTACCCCTTTGCCTACTCCTCCAACGACAAATCCCTGGCCTTCCCCACAACCATCTACCGCTGGGACAATGTCCAGGACCCGCCACGCTCCTTTGGAAAATACCTCGTCTGGTTTGCATTCATCCGAGGCGATGTCCAAGCCGCCCGCCAGGCCATCGCCTATCCCGTCGACAGCCGTCTCGCCTCCTTGGATACTATGCCCGAAGCCTGGTCCCTGGCCAGTCTTGTCTCCCGTGTCGGTGCCCTCCGTCCTGACAAAGCCAGCACGATGCCAAACATCGCCATGCTTTCCGCGCTTTCAGGGAAAGCCATTCCGGCGCAAATCCAGAATGCCTTCAAGCAGCCCAAAATTGTCAGCGACACCCAGGAAATCGTCTTGGAATCTGACAAGCAACTAGCGGTCTCTGCACCGAAGTTTGCCGCCGTCACGGGGGACGCACCCACTCTTCAGGCTGGTCCCATCACCGTCACAGACGTGAACTACTTCCAGACCGTCGCCGTTGCCACCCTCGACAACCAGCCCATCGCCTCCTCCTCCCATCTCCTGCTCTTCCACCTGGTCGAAACCGCAAACAGCCGCCAGACCACCGAAAAGACCCATCCCAACCGCCTCATCGAAATCGGCACCCTGCCCCGCCTCGTCCGGCGCGTCCAATCCGACCTCGCCCTCCAACTCCCCCAGGCCGATTGGAAGGTCACTCGCGTCCAATACGACGGTACCCCAGGTGCTCCCCACCAAGCCTCCTACACCAACGGCGAACTCCGCCTCCGTCTCGATTCCGCCCAAACCGTCCTCTACGAAATCCGGAAATAATCCCCACACCTCCGTAGACACCCCATAACGCATTATAATCGGCGAAATCGTTGTTTTATTGTTATTATTCAGAACCCTGGTTCATGGCAATAATATTGAAACACTTTCTTCCACAAAATACACAAAATACGCAAAAATATTAGATACACCTGTCTCTTCAAAAGGTTCTAAAGAACCGTTGCTTCCTGCCTGTCCCCCTGCGGGAAAGGTCAAGACCTTTCCCGCAGGGGGACAGCACAGGAAGTCAACGCGACTTCAGCGCGTTTTGAGAGACAGGAATGATGACTGTTCTTTTTGTGTATTTTGTGTATTTTGTGTATTTTGTGTATTTTGTGTATTTTGTGTATTTTGTGTGTTTTGTGGATAAAAACAAAAGACCTGAATCACGCGGCGACCCTTCTGAACAGTAACGTTTTATTTATAGATTTCGCTGATTATACTCATACATTCGTACAGGAACCCCTCATTGTCCCAATGTTGCCTTCCAGATGTCATCCCCCCTGTCCAACAGAAAACCTTTTTGTCATGTTCCGATGATATGGAAGCCGTTTTCGGTTGAGCATGTCCGCCAGTTCTATGGCTCCATCGTGACCTCATAGGCATAGAAACTTTCAGGGCTACGATAGGAGTGGATTGACGCACGCCAGCCGCCGTCCGTCTTCTCCAACGGAACTTTTGCAAGACGTCTTCCGCGATAATCCACCTCCCACAGGGTCGGTTTCTTCGGAAGATTCAAGGTCATCTGCACCGTTCCTTTTTGAACAAGCACGGGAGGCTTTCCATAGTTCACAAGCGTGTTTCCTTTGCCGTATTCTGCGCCCGTGTTCTTCAAATCGGTCAGATAGAGCAGAAGCATGCGTCGGGATTCCCGCAGAGGTCGCTTGTCCAATGCCCCCAGGAAAAAGTTGGCGGCACGAGTATTCTGGCTCACATGGAGGACGTCCCCATCCATTTGCGCTGTGTTTGCCTTGGGCAGCAGGCTTTCCGCCGTCGGGGTGACGACCTGCAAATACCGCCTGGAGTCAAACGTCACTTCCCCCGTGGAACTGATGATGCGCTTATCCTGCTGCAATCCTATGGAATCGGGGCATTTCCCCAGTTCCATAGCCTTCCGCAACAGGGTCTCCCAATTCGCGTCATCCGTGACCAGCGGGTATTTTTTCAAGTAGTCGGGGATTTCCATCTTGGCAGGAACGATCAGGAAAAGCGCATTGGCCAGTTCGGGAGCGTCCCCATCTGCCAGAAAGCAGCCGATTTTCGCGAAGACTCCCAGGCGGGAGTAATTTGCCGGGAAAACCGGTCCGTATCTTATCGTCATCGTATCACGAACATATTTCTCCGTGACGACGTAGGGGATGGTATATTTTGCAGGGGCAGGACGCAGAAGGGTCAGAATGCGGTCACCAAAGAGCATCAAGGGGTCGGCGCCGAAGTTCAGGCGTTCTGCGCCAAAGGTGTTTGAAGAGCCGTCCAAACGTTCGACTCTGTGCGCCAGGGTATAATGCAGCACCTCTTCCCATTCCTGCAAACCGCTGAACGTCGCCATCAGGGTCGCATATTGCAGACGATATGGGCTTGCATAGTAGATGTTGGATTCGCCGTATGTGAAAGGTTTGCCGATGTATCGCGCGGTCGTGATTCCCAATGGGAAATACAATCCCTTGTCCAGCGGCGAAGAGAGATCCTGGGTTGGGTTCACCTTCACATAGAAGGGATACCGTGCATGATAGTCATGGTCGTCCACATAGTCGAAATGGCGGCGAATCATCGTCATTCCGACGCGTGTATGCATGCTCATATCCGAAAGGGGTTGCCGGATTCCGATGGAACGCAGAAACGCCTTCAAGTCCTGGTGCAACTCCACCTGGATGTCTGCGGCGAGGTTTCCAAGCAGACGCTCCCGCTCCGTCTCAGGCAACGAGGAAAAGCCAGGATGCTTCGCCTCCGCGATTTTCTCATATTCAACCTGAATGGCAGGCACGCGCGGCAACCGCATTCCGATGGGGCATTCGTTGATGATGTTGAATGGCAGCATGGCAGGGTCGTCCTTCAAAGCCAGGCCCGTGTAGGGATTGACTCGCGTGAACAGGTCCCGTGCAAACGACTTTACGTTGTCCCGATAGGCCTGGTCAATTCCCAGGCGGCAGCAGACCGTGCTGAAGAACTCCTGGAGAGGAATTTTCGTATCCGCCTCAAAAAGGCAGCGATGGGACCAGACATCCATATGGAAATAGATTCCGTGCTTCTTCAGTTGATCGATGAGATAGAACATGCCGTCCAGTTTCTTCTCATCGGTGATGCGGTCGTCACCTGCTACCGCAAGATTTTGGTCGGCATGCTGGAATCGAACGGCATTGTATCCCATGGCCGCGAGACGTGTCGCCAAAACTTCCGCAAACTCCTTCGTGCAATTCGTCGGGACATTCCTGCTCAAATTGCAGCCGCGAAAATACGCCTGTTCTCCGGGACGATTCTCAAACTCGAAGTGCCCATTGCGGATGAGGACGCGCCCCAGCGCGCCCGCTGGCGCCGGCACATGATCCGTCAAATCCAATACGCTGTCGGGCTCCACAGGTGCCTGCGTCCAATGTGCCTCTCCCCACTCCGCACCAGGAAGAACCACCTTGGCCGACGGCTTCTTTGCTTTTTCTTCTTCAACAGGAGCCTGTGGCGCGTCCGTGGTTTTCGCGCACCCCGCCAGGCACAGCACAAGCACCCCGCACAGCTTCATTCCGTTGCGGATGTTATCACCATTTGCCGAAAGAGATTGTTTCATTGTGTCGGATTCCATACGCGGATGATTTCGTTTCCCAGCACCGTACTCGCCCATAGTCTTGCACGGGGGAGCGTTGTTGTTCCGAAACGGTCCCCATGCGGGTCACGTGTTCTATTGCATATCGGGATTCCAGTATTTGGAATATATGTCCCCAAAAGGTTCCCGTGCATAGGGTTCCACTTGGGTGCCCTTGGCGTTGCCGACATGCCCGTCCAACCAACTGATATTGCAGACGCCGCCGTGTCGGAAAGAAGGATCCTGTTGGCCAGACGTGTTGTTGGCGCACTTGATGCGATTGCTCCCCTGTCCGTCCGTCCTCTGGCAGTCTGCCAGGAAGATCATAGAGGATGGAGCCTTAATGGAAGTCTGCTTGCGCCATTTGAGCGAGGAGTTCTTGGCATTGGGGCCAAGGTTGATATTCTCTCCGTAACTGGAATACCTATTATCGTAATGTCCGTCATTCTCGGGTCCCTTGTCTGTATGGGACGGGCAGAACAAAATCATGTTTGGCGTTAGGTAACTAGTGGTCAGGCGTCCAAGCATGTTGCTGGATGTCGGATTGGTGTCCCGCAAAAGTCCCACGTACACCAGACGATTGATCCAGAATGGGCGGTCGTTGACTTTGTCGCCCGTGGATGGTGCGTTGATCCAATCCTCCGCGTCTGTGGAATACATCGCCTGAAACGTCCCCAGCTGCTTCAGTTGGTTGACGCAGCCGATGGTGCGCGCCTTCTCCCGCGCCTTTGCAAGCGCCGGCAGAAGCATTGCGGCCAGAATCGCGATGATGGCGATGACCACGAGCAGCTCAATGAGCGTGAAAGCCGTTGATTTTCTCATAATTGTCTCTCCTTGTTTTCGATGGGGGTTGTCTATGTGTTATTTCCAATTGATTTCCAAAGCGAACCAGGCATCGCGACCTTTGTATATATTTTACATTGGGAAATCAGGCGTCTCAATGGGATAATATCACCAATGACTGTATTATTTCACTCTTTTGTAGAAGTTGCCCGTTCCTCTCGTTTCTGGAACTCCTCCTGCTCCACGAGGGATACGTGTACGAAAGCAAAGGACGGAAAGGAATCGTTGAGCCACACACTCAATCTACGCCTTTCCGTCCTTTCTGTCCTCCTCCGTGGGAGGTCGCCGCTTCCCTGTCCTATGCCCTTGGAGGCAAACTATGCCTTCGCCCGGGGGTATTCCTGGCAGAGATAGAAGTCGCGCGGGGCGTCCTCTTCGATGCCGGGGAATCGGGGAGCGCCGTTGAGGAAGAAGTTGTCGTTGAAGTCATCGCAGACGCTGGAAACCTCTCCAGAAGCGGTGTAGTGAACGCCGTCAATGAGAAGACCGCCTTCCCCCCAGAAGGAGTGGATGACGCCTGGTTCGAGATGGATGCTTTCGCCAGGTTTCAAAGTGACACGCGACTGCGAGGGGACGGTGCGCCGGATGCCATCGATGGCAATGGTGAGGGGGCGCGTGTCCATCGTTCCCTCGGGAGTGGAACTGGCGAGGTCGATGGCAATGATGCCAGTCCCGCGATTGATGATATCTTCGCGCTTGGAACGGTGGAAATGCGCGGGTGCACGTTGACCTTCGGGGTCCAGAATGAACTTTTCCGCATAGGACTTGGGATAGGCGTCGTTCTTCTTGCCGTTGCGGAGCGTGAAGAGGCAACGACCATAGAGCGAGAACTGCTCCATTCCAAAGTCGGTCACATCCCAGCCCAAGTTGCAGTCGCGGATTTCATCGTATTCGGGACCGGCTGCCTCCCAGTCGGCAGGCGTCATAAAGGCAAACGGCGGCAAACGCAATCCCAACTCTGCAAACACACGTTTCGCAATTCCAACCGTGTAATTCACCTGACTCCGCTTCAACATCTTCTTTCTCCTTGTTCCTGTTATGCTTAAAATCATCCCTTTTTCTTCTAAAAATGTAATGACCATAATATAGTTTGATATTGGACTTTTTGTACATCAATATGAGAAAATCATCTTCCATACGATTTCTCCCTGAAAAAGATTTATATTATACACGAATGACGAATGAGAGCGATTCCATCTTCTATTGGAGGTCCTTATGCTCGACACCCAGCAATGCAACCAGTTCAATCATCATCTCAGCCGTCTTCCTCGATACCAGGAGATGTTCACGCTGGGAGACTTTTTCGTACAACCGCAGGTACTGCATTTCAGCCATCTGGACTTCAGCGAACACAATCCCTGGCACTCCCACCAGTTCTTCGAATACTCGATTCTCCTGGAAGGTCGCATGCGATATATGGTCAGCAAGTGGGAACACTCCTACGAAGCAGGAGATGTCTTCGTCATCCCACCAAATACCCTCCACCGTTGGGATCTCCTCGAACCTTCCATCATCCTCGGACTCATGCTTCATATCTCCACTTCCGGCGACGGCGCCCGACGACGCCTCTCCACCCTCCAGCAAAACATCCTTCGCAAAGAATCCTATATCCATAACCTCCGCGATGCCTTCTCCGCCGCAATACGCCTCCAGAACCTCCTCGAGAACCCACATGGCTTCCTCAATGAAAAAGTCCATTACCTCACTGGAGAACTCGTCATCGCACTCTTCGACATCCTCGTCGAACCCGAACATCCCACATCCACACTCGCCCAAGCCCCACACCTCCACGGCGAATCTCCACAAACACTCATCAACTCCCTCGAATTCTTCATCAACGACAACATCTACCGACGCCTCACCGTCACAGAACTCGCCGCACAGGCAGGCATCAGCGTCAACCACCTCAACAACCTCCTTAAAAAAGAACGCGGCATCACCGCCAACGAACTCCTCTGGCAACGAAAACTCTTCTACGCAAAACAACTCCTCGATACCACAAACCGACAAGTCAAAGACATCGCCGCCGCCATCGGCGTTGAAGATACCGGTTACTTCTGCCGACGCTTCCAACTCTTCACCGGACAAACTCCCGCCGCCTATCGCCTCCATAAACACTCCCTATGAGATAATTGCAAAACTCTTTTGAAGTCCACAGAACACACAG
>JAFRLI010000072.1 GCA_017431255.1 Victivallales bacterium | reverse complement strand
GTGGACTCAAAAATGAGGTTTGCAACTACCTCATCATTATAGAAGAAAGAGGGAATTGCAAAACTGCCGTCCAACCGCCAAAACGCCGCAAGCGAGGAAGCCACCGCACCGCAAAGGCGTTTGGAATGAGAGCGTTGCAATTCCCTCAAGATCCATTTCCAGGTGAAAAGATGTTTGACAAGATAGAAGATGTGATTGCCGAACTTGCGGCGGGAAAGATGGTCCTCATAACGGACGACCAGGACCGCGAAAACGAGGGCGACCTCATTTTGCCGGCAGAAGATGCGACGCCAGAGGCAATCAATTTCATCGTAACCCATGCCAAAGGAATCCTTTGCGCTCCCCTCACCCGCACGCGCGCCATCGAACTCAACCTGAACGAAATGACCCGCAACAGCGACCCGTTCGGCACCTGCTTCACCATCAGCGTGGACGCGCAGGCGGGGACGACGACGGGCGTCTCCGCCGCAGACCGTGCCAGGACCGCACGCGTGCTGGCCGACCCCAAGACGAAACCCTCGGATTTGAACCGTCCTGGTCACATGTTCCCGTTGATTGCCCGCGAAGGCGGCGTGCTCGTGCGTGCCGGACACACGGAGGCAACCGTGGATTTGATGCGCCTGGCGGGCAAACTCCCCGTCGGCCTCTGCTGCGAAATCATCAACGAAAAGGGCGAAATGTCGCGTCGCGCGGAACTGAGTGAGTTTGCAAAGCGCTGGAACCTGAAAATGGGGAACATCGCGGACCTCATTGCCTTCCGACGACGGAACGAGAGTCTGGTCGACCTGGTGGAGACGGTACAGCTGCCGACCAAATACGGGGTCTTCACGCTCCACTGCTTTCGGGCAAAGAGCGACGGCAAGGAGCACTTGGCACTGGTCTACGGAGACATTTCGGGACACAAGGACATTCTGGTGCGCGTGCACAGCGAGTGCCTCACAGGGGACGTCTTCCACTCCCTGCGGTGCGACTGCGGCGAACAATTGGATACCGCCCTCCAGCGCATCGTCGCAAACGGCTCCGGCATTCTCGTGTACATGCGCCAGGAAGGACGCGGAATTGGCCTGGAAAACAAACTCCACGCCTACCACCTCCAGCAATGCGGAATCGACACCGTCGACGCCAATACCCAGCTGGGCTTCGCACCCGACCTCCGAGAATACGGCATCGGCGCACAAATCCTGCGCAACCTCGGCGTCGAAAGCCTCGTTCTGCTGACCAACAACCCCAAGAAACTCGTCGGTCTCGAAGGACATGGTCTGGTCATCAGCCGACGCGAACCGCTCGTGATGCCCGTACAACCGTACGACGAGCATTACATGCACACCAAGCGCGACCGAATGGAACATTTGCTGTGATTTTCATACAAACGCAAGGAGACAGGAACAATGACAAGTGACGTGAAAACCTACGAGGGATTGCTGAATGGCGCAGGCCAGAAGTTCGCCATTGTGTGCGCACGCTTCAACAGTTTCTTTGTGACGAAGTTGCTGGACGGCGCGAAGGACACGCTGCTGCGGCATGGGGTCGCCGCCAAGGATATCGAGGTGGCCTGGGTTCCTGGTTCGTTTGAGATTCCCGTGGTGGCAAAGGCCTTTGCCGAGAGCGGCAAAGTGGACGCGGTGATTGGTCTGGGTGTCGTCATCCAGGGACACACCGCCCACGCCAACTACGTGAATGCGGAGGTTTCCAAGGGACTGGCGCAGATTTCGCTGGCGACAGGCATCCCCGTGATTTACGCGGTCGTGACCACCGAAAATCTCGAACAGGCCATCGAGCGCAGCGGCAGCAAGGAAGGCAACCGCGGCTCCAGCGCGGCAGAATCCGCCATTGAAATGGTCAGCCTGCTCAAACAGGTCAAATCCGACACCGCCAAGAAGGGAAAATAGCAATGACCGGCGTCCCCCAGCAGGAACTCTCCCAGCTCTCCCCATACCAGCGCCGGCGCAAACTCTCCCGCATCCTCGCGGTCCAGTACGTCTATTGCGCGGATTCCAACCAGAACTGGACCCTGGACGTCGAAACCCTTTCGGATTTCCGATTCCTGGCCATTTTCGGCACGCGCGGCGAGGAGAATGATGAAACCATCCTGGATGAATACGAGAACCTCGGCGTCGAGGTCAATGCCGCCTGGACTTACGCGACGACCCTCATCCGCGGCGTCGTGGAGAACCGCCAAGCCCTGGATGACAGCATTCGCGAGGCGGCGTTGAACTGGACCCTCCCGCGAATGACGCTGGCAGACCGCGCGATCCTCCGTGTCGGGGCCTACGAAATCACCGCCCAGCCCAAGGGCGTGACTGCCGCAACCGCCATCAACGAGGCGGTGGAACTGGCAAAGTTGTTCGGCGAATCGGACTCCCCGAAGTTCATCAACGGCGTATTGGACAGGATTCGACGGAATATCGCCCCCCGCCCCCAGAAAACGGAGGAGAATTAATCCATGCCTTCTCTCTTTGAACGCTTCAAGCAAGGTCTGGAACGCACCAAGACCTCCCTCCTGCGAGGTCTGCAGGGACTGTTCGGCGGCGCAGAAGCCTGGAACGACGAAACCTACGCGAAACTGGAAGCCTCTCTCATCGCCACCGACCTCGGGGTCGGCATCAGCCAGGACATTGTCAAGGAAATCCGCAATCGCTACGAGCGTGGACTCATTGCGACCGAGGCGGACATCATGGCGGTCGGCAAGGAGAAGATTCTGGGTATTCTGGACGCCGCAAATGTGCCGCCGATGAACCAGGCGACCGAGGGACCGACCGTCATCATGATGGTTGGCGTCAATGGTTCTGGCAAAACGACCACGACCGCGAAACTGGCGTACTATTTCAAGGAGCAAGGCAAGAGCGTAATGCTGGCGGCAGGAGACACCTTCCGCGCCGCGGGCATCGAGCAACTCTGCATCTGGGGGGAACGCCTCGGGGTCCCCGTTGTCGCCGGAAAGCACGGCGGCGATGCGGCCGCTCTTGCCTTCGATGCCGTAAAGTCCGCCACCCAAAAGAATTGCGACTATCTAATCATCGACACGGCCGGACGACAGCACACCCGAAAGGACCTCATGGAGGAACTCTCCAAGGTCAAACGCGTCATCGCCAAGGCAAATCCCGCCGCCCCTCATGAAATCTGGCTCACCGTGGACGCCTCCACTGGAACCAATGCCCTCATCCAGGCGCGCGAGTTCGGAAAGCTCTTCCCTATCACGGGACTCGTACTCACAAAACTGGACGGAACGGGACGCGGCGGAATCGCGGTGGCCATCAAGCAGGAACTGGGGCATCCCGTCCGATTCGTCGGCCTCGGCGAACAAAAAGAAGACCTCCAGCCTTTCGATGTCACCAGCTACGTCGACGCCTTGTTCAGTTGATGGAGATCATTGCAAAACTCTTTTGAAGTCCACAGAACACACAGAATACACAGACCTGTTTGGCCGCGCTACGCGCGGACAAGCACTTGATATAAAATAAACTACAAAGTGCCCTCCGCTGCGAAGCGGCGGAGGGTTTTCTGTGTATTCTGTGTGTTCTGTGGACTCAAAAATGAGTTTTGCAATTGCCTCATTTGACCCCGGGATGTATATTTGCACCGGGCATCCCTTTTATTCAACGCTCGAAGTATCCAATGATATCCTTTTCTTCCCCCTGCAAACAAGTTCAACGTATGGTCAGAAAAAGATTCCCAATTGACCTCGGGTGAAGAGGTAATTTAACATCTTAACCCATTGTCCAATTTTTGGGGTCCACTATGGCCGCCATTGAGAAGACTGGCGACGGCACGGCTGTTTTGGGAAGAGGGATTTCTGCTGAATAATCATCCAGACACTTTATTTTTCATCCAAAATGCGCTATATTATGGACGAAAACAAGAATCGCTGGACGAAAAGGGAAACACGAAATGAGAACATTCGACTACGAAAAACTTGCCGCATTCCATTGGGACAATGAAGTGCTCAGAAGTGTCGCGAGAATCCACGAGTGCAAGGGGCGGCAGACGGCATTCGCCGAACGTAACCCGAAAGAGGCTTTGCGCCTGATGGAGATTGCCAAGATCCAAAGCACGGAAGCCTCCAATCGGCTTGAGGGGATTGTCACAACCTCGGTCCGGCTGCGGCAGCTGGTTCAGCAGAAGACTGCGCCGCGAAGCAGGAACGAACGCGAAATCGTGGGATACAGGGACGTCCTGAACACCATCCACGAGAGCCACGAGTACATCCCGGTCAAGCCCTCATATATCCTGCAGCTGCACCGCGACTTGATGAAGCCTGCCGGTCTCTCTTATGGCGGGCATTTCAAGAATGTGCAGAACTACATCAGAGAGACGCAGGCGGACGGGACAGTTGTCACCCGCTTCACGCCCGTTGCGCCATACGAGACGGAGAGCGCCATCGAGGCGATATGCGCCGGCTACGGACGCACGTTGGCAATGGAGGCAATCGATCCGCTCATCCTGATTCCTGTCTTTGTGTGCGACTTCCTGTGCATCCATCCCTTCAACGACGGCAACGGCAGAATGAGCCGTCTGCTGACCTTGCTTATGCTTTATCAGAATGGGTACGATGTGGGGAAATACATCAGTCTTGAGGCGCAGATTGCCAAGACCAAAGACGAATACTACGACGCGCTTCAGGCCGCCAGCGGCGGATGGCCCGAGATGCGGAACGATGTACTTCCGTTCATTCGATATATGCACCAGGTCATATTGGCCTGCTATATGGAACTCGAGGAACGAGCCGAATTAATCGGATGGGCGGGAAGCACCGCATACGATGTCGTCCGCGCGTATGTCCAGTCCAAGGTCGGACGTTTCCGCGGCTCCGATGTCATTGAGGCATGCTCATCTGCCGGACGTTCCGCTGTTCTGGCCAGTCTGAAGAAACTGACCGAGGAAGGCGTCATCCGCAAGGACGGCGTGGGACGCGCCACGTTCTACGTGCGCAACACCAGTTCGGGTGAATGACAGCCGGTTTGTCAAAACTGTGATTGGCATTCCATTCTGGCATTTCGAGAACACTGGTCTATCCTCCCTTTTTGCATAATCTTTCATCGTGGCCACTGGCAATCAGTCCTCCGTTCGGACGAATAATCCATCTCAAGGCACTCCAGGAATGCCCGAAGTACAGTCATTTGGATCCTGGATGAATATTGGCACCAGACTGGATATTACTTGTTGTAAAAAAACATAAACTTTTTTCCTTTAAAATTGATTAAGCCAATCTGTTTAATATTCTCATTATCAGATGAGTAATTAATTAGTCCCCATTGATATTCTGGAAGATTGCTTTTTGGTCTATAAGCTAAATTGATTATACCTAATTGATTACCTTTAACTGCTGAAGAAAAGTAATCATCTCTTACATTTACAAGACCACATTGAATCATTGTGGATAGTAGTCTATTACTGCCTCCTCCATTCATACTTTCATCATCATCAAAAACTCTGCTATCATTCCAAATGCCGACTTGGCAAAAAGTGTTTCTTTTATCAAGGCGGAAATATATGTCTCCACCATTGATGAGTCCTAGTTGAAAAGATGGACATCTACCACTAACAAGGTTTATCACTGAGATTTGCCCGGAAATCCCCCCCTTCCCTCTCCCAATGCCACTCATTGACAGAAGGCCAACTTGTATGCAATTTCCTATGTTCACTAATGATATTGGGGATAATACCAGACCATCGAATGACTTCGCGCCTCCAATCAAAGCACACTGCACACCTTTCCCTTGTTCTATTCCCGCAATTGGTGCAATTTGCAAACCATAAAGTTGCTCACTTGCCATCAAGAGCGGGGAAAATGACAAATATGATTGCATTTGTCCTGTGGCGTCAATCCACAAGGGGAACCCTATATGCAAAAAGGATTTCAATTTGCTATCGTCGCTGGTTGCTCTTTCAAACTCAAGTGAATACCCTATTGTAAGTGTTTTATTAGTTACCCACGAGGCATTCCTTCTGGTTGAGCTTACCATCTGGCATCCTGTTAGTATAAATATACAAAACAGGGAAAGAAAAGTTATTATTTTGTTTTGCATTGCTTGCACTTTATGTTCCATTGTGGCAGTAAAAAACTCAAAGCAAAAGATGTCCATTCGATACTTTTACGCTTCCTATACCATTTGTCAGGGGCTCTATTTCCTGGTTCACTACGAAGAAGACCTCCATGTTCACCATTAAAAAATAACTCGTCGAAGAGATTGTACGAATAGGTCGTCACAAGGTCGTTGTCCTGCGCGTCCTTCCGCGCCCATGTCCTTGACGCAAGCTTTCCGTTGGTTGTGTAGGTATAGGACGGGCCGTGGCCGTCCGCGTAGACCTTGGAGACGACAAGTCCCGTCACGGCGTCATAGTTCCAGGTCGTCGTGTCGCCTAGCGGGGCGGGATTCGGCCAGTACTCTCCGTTCCAGGAAGTCCCTCTTCGGAACGTGGTCATCGTGATTCTCTGGCCGTACTGGTCGTAGCCGTGCTCCACGGGGTACTCCGTGTCGCCCCAGACGCGGGTCCGCTGCCCGCGCGGGTTGTAGGAATATCTGGCGTACTTGCCGAGGGCGCTGCGTTTCCAGGCGAGCCGTCCCGCGTCGTCGTAGCCGTAGGAGGTCGTGTTGCCCGCCGCGTCCGTCTCCGTGGAGACCTGCCCAGCCGCATTGTAATAGATAACGGACGTCCCCGTGCGCGGGTCCGTGACGGAGACGCGGCGGCGCAACCCGTCAAAGCCGAACGTCGTGGTCAGGCTGGACCTAGAGCGGACGGATGCCGCCAGCCCGTTGACCGTCACCTGCCGTTCGGCGACGGTGGATTCGGGGGAGAGGCTCTCCGTGATGACGGTCTT
>JAFRLI010000071.1 GCA_017431255.1 Victivallales bacterium | reverse complement strand
CGCGCGACCCCAGTTATGTCGTTCGCCTCGCGCTGGCACGCAATTTGCACACGACGAGTTCCCTGCTGGAACTCCTGGCGGGAGATTCGGACGCGCGAGTCGCCAAAGTGGCGGCGGCGCGTCTGGAACACCTCAAAGCCAGCCAGCCCGCAGAACCCGCTCCAGAGGAAACCTCGCCTACTCCCCCAGAACCTCCGCCTGAATCACCTCCAACGGAGGAAACGGAAAAAGGTTCCCTGCTGAAGCGATTCATTCGAAAAGTCACAGGGGACGGAGACTGACTCAAGGTCCCATTGACCCACTTGCATTTGAAATTATCCGTACATACCCATGCGGCACCTGCCGCAGAAACCAGGAGAAAACAACATGGCAAAAACACCTATTTCGACACAGCCGCTGTCCTTTGTCGAGATCGTGATGCGCGCCGATGTGGAGACCATCCGCAAGGCGCTGGAAGCTCGTGGCAAGGTGGACACCTTGCTGGCGGAGCGCGAGGTCGCCTATCGCAAGATTGCTGAACTGGAAAGTCAGATCAACGATGTGATGGGCGGTTCGGAACTCTTCGTGTTCCCAGAGCCGCCGCTGCCCGTGGCAGGCTTTGCCACGAAGGCTCCCAATGTCGCCAAGAAACCGGCTCCTGCTCCCAAGCCAGAAGGCGAGGCAAAGCAGGCTGCTGCCGTTCCGACCCAACCCCGTCCCTCCCAGCCAAACAAGTAGTCTGCCCGAAACGAACCTCGGATGCCAGAAGTCAACACCATAGAGTTGATAGACCTGCTTCGCGAACGCGAGGCGGAGTTTGTCAAAATCTGGAAGTGCGAGCAGGAAATCATCGGTATACTAGGAATGCCGAACTTCCCGTTCCCCGCGCCTCCGGATTTGCCGTCGCGCCATGCGGGCAAAACGGTGAAAGCGCCTAAGAAGGCCGCTTCGCCGAAAACGCCGTCGCAGCTGGTGCGTGCTCTGGTATCGCCGCAGGAGAATGCGTATCGAATTACATATCGACGTGACGGGGTGGAGGAGAGCAGTTTCCAGACGGACCAGTCGCTGGTGTCGTCTCTGCTTCGGCTTTCCAAGACCACGTTCCAAGTCCTCTCCGTGGAGACCGTTCATTTCCGGGGAATGGAGGACTGGACCAAGGTCGACAGCGTTTGGAATGCAGGAGCCTCCCCAAGTGCAACAAAGCCAATCAAACCATAATGAGGAGTCTGAAAGATGCAAAGCGATTTACAGAAAAAAATTCATTCCAGTGAAGTGAAGTGCAGCAAGTGGATGAAGGAACATTTTGGATGGCTGAATGCCTGGTTGGAACTGGTGCGCTTGCCCAATTTATTCACGGTCTTCGGCGACGCCCTGATGGGCGTCTCCCTGGCGATGCTGGCGTTGGGAGTGCAGTTGACGACGGGGCGCGTGCTCTGCGTCTGCCTGGCGTCGCTGTTCCTGTACAGTTTCGGCGTGAGTTTGAATGACTTGGTGGACGCAGAGGCAGACGCGCGCCATCGTCCCGAACGTCCCATCCCGAGCGGCCGCATTTCTCGCATGGCTGCTCTTTCGTTTGCAATCTTCTTGGGGCTGTGCGGTGTTGTGTTTGCGGGACTTTGCGGGAATCTGTCATGCTTGATTTCGCTGGTGCTGGTGGTGTTGATTGTCGCCTATAACCTGGTTTTGAAGAAGAATGCCGTGGCGGGTGCGGTCGGAATGGGTCTTTGCCGTGCGATGGACGTGGCGCTGGGTGCGTCTCTGGCGGGTGTGTCGATGTCGATGCTGTTCCCGATTCTGGGGACGGGAGTGTTCATTGCCCTTGTGACGTTGCTGGCCTCGCGCGAGGAGCACACGCAGTATCCGCAGGCGAACGTGTTCCTGCCCGCGCTTGCGTTTGGTGCAGCCTGGCTGTTGGGATTTCCCTTCCTCGTGGCAAATGTTCCGCTGATATGCGTTTGGCAGTCGTTGATGTTCCTGTTGGTTGCGATTGCGCTTTCGTGGTGGTTCGCGGTTCTTGTGTACAATAAGACCGTTGCAGCGGCGCAGTACCAGGCATTCATCGGGAAACAGTTGCTGTGCCTGCTGCCGTGGCAGTTTGCATGGGTGAAGCTGGCGTGTTACGGTTATTTCTGGCAGACAGCCATCTTGTGTGCCGTGGCTTACGTGCTGGCACGCTTGCTGGCGCGTTGCTACAAGCAGAGTTAAGGCGGAGCGTTCCATCGTGCTGGAGACCCTTTACATACGAAATCTGGCGTTGGTTCCCGAACTGGAAATGGAGTTCGGGGACGGGCTGAATATTGTCACGGGCGAGACCGGCGCGGGAAAGTCCCTCATCATCGGAGCCGTGCAGTTGTTGACGGGTGCACGTGCGCCGTCTTCGGTCATTCGCAAGGGCGAGAAAACCTGCGAGGTCACAGGGGTCTTCACGCTCGAGCCTCGCTTCGCCGCGTTGAAGGAGGAGATTGCGAAACGTCTCGCAGAAGCCGACCTTCCGCCCTGCGAGGAGGGACGCCTCCTCATTCGCCGCGTCCTCACGGAAAGCGGCTCCCGCGCCTACGTCAACGGCACTCCCGTCACCGCAGGCTTTCTCAAGGAACTCTGCGAACGCCTCATAGACCTCCATGGTCCGCACGATAACCAGACGCTCCTACTCCCTTCCCACCAACTCGAACTCCTCGATACTTTCGCGGAACTCTCCCCGCAAATCTTAAAACTGCGGCAGGCGTTTGACGAACTTGCGCAAATCCGCCGCGAACGCGAACAGATGAACCGCGACGGCCTCACGCCGGAAGAAGCCGACCTCCTGGATTTCCAACTCAAGGAAATCGACGGCGCAGAACTCGCCGAGGACGAGGAAGAACCCCTCCTGCAAAAATATCGCCTCGCCTCCAATTCGAGAAAACTCGTCGAACTCGCGGTCAGTGCTCAGCAGGCACTCTCAGGCGAAGATGGTTCTGCCGCGGACATCATTGCCACCCAATTGCGTTCCTTGCGTGAACTTCAGGAACTCGATCCCGACAACGGCGGGCAACTCGTCGCCTCCCTCGAAGAGACAGCCGACCAACTCCAGGACATCGCTACCCAATTCGAAACCTACGCCGAAAAACTCGATATCGACCAGGAAGAACTCGCCCAAATCGAAAAACGTCTCGATTTGCTTCAACGCCTCAAGCGCAAGTACGGGCCTACCCTTGCGGACGTCCTTGCCACCGCTGAACGCATCCGCACGCGCCTGGAAAATATCCGTAGCCGCTCTGACCGCATTCAGGAACTCGCCGAGCGCGAGAAGAACGCCAACCAACTCTATCTTGCCTGCGCCAAGGAGATTTCCGCCGCACGGCACAGGGCAGCGCCTTCCCTGGCGAATGCCATCCAGGAGAAACTGCGCCACCTCGGGTTCCTCAAGGCCGCGTTTGAGATACGCCTGACTCCCGCCGCGCCAGGTCCTTCGGGAACGGACGCCGTGGAGTTTGCATTTGCACCGAATATTGGTGAGGATATGCAGTCCTTGCGGCAGGCGGCCAGTTCGGGCGAAATTGCGCGCGTGATGCTGGCAGTCAAGACCGTCTTGAGCGATGCGGACAGCGTGCCCGTGTTGATTTTTGATGAAATCGACGCCAATGTCGGCGGTCGTGTGGCAGTGGCGGTGGCGGAGGAACTCAAGGCGGTCGGGCGTCGCCATCAGGTTTTCAGCATCACGCATCTGCCGCAAATCGCGGCTGCGGGTGCACAGCATTTTCTGGTTGCGAAGCAAGTTCTGGATGGTCGCACCAATACCACAATGAAACGCCTCGACCAGCAGGGACGGTTGGAGGAAATCACCAGAATGCTAGGCGCGGATGTCACGTCCCAGGCTGCCGTCGCCCATGCGCAGGAACTTCTCCAAGGCGGAGGAACAGCCTCGTAAAAGGAGGATAAAAGGATGAAACATTTTGCCATTACGTTGCTTATTGTTGGTATCGCGCTGCTTACGGGATGCCGTCCACTGGATGTACCCAGAGAACTCCAGAACGCCTGCAAATTCGCGGAGGAGCAGAAATGGGACGAGGCCATCGCAATTGCGGACAAATGCCTCGCCGCCGTACCAGGCAATGTGGACGCTACCGCCCTCAAGAGCCTCTGCCTCTTCAAGGCCAAACTTGGAAACGCCGAAAGCGTGGACCATGCACTCGAACTCATCTCCCAGGCAGTTGCTCTCGCTCCTGATCGCTACGATATTCAGTTCATCCATGGCTGGGAACTCCTGATGGCAAAACGCCCCAAGGAGGCGATGGCGCCTCTGCGCAAGGCCTACGACCTCCATCTGCGCAAGGAAAATGCCGCGCACGTCCCCCAGAAAGTCCAGGGAGCCATCAAATTCTACCTCGGCGAATGCTGCTATCGCAACAATCTCTATGCCGAAGCGGCACGCTACCAGGAGCAGGCACTCTCCAGCAGCCCCTTTGACCAGTGGCCTTCCCTCTACAACAATATCGCCGTCTTTTCCCGAAATGCCGGAAGAATCTACGAGGCAACAGGATTTGTGGCAAAGGCGCAAAAGATGGCACCGCAGGATTGGACGATCGCGCTGAACATGGCCGTCTTGAATGATTACATGTCTGACAAGCGTTACAATCCCGCCTCCGCAGACGCATACCGCGCTACGGTTCCCGGCTGGTACAACTATTCCCGTTCGCTCCTCCATCGGCAGTACGCAGGTACCAAGAATGTGCAGGCTCTCCGTTTCGCGCAGACGCTGGACGCCGAAATCACACGGCGACTCCAGGAAATCAGCACAGGAAAGCACTAGTGCCACACATCCCCGAAGACATCATCGACCAAATCAAGCAACGCGCGGACATCGTGGAGATTGCGCAGTCCTTCTTCCCCGTCCACAAGCGCGGTGGCGACTTTTGGGCGTGCTGTCCGTTCCATCATGAGAAAACCCCGTCCTTCAAGTTGAACGAGGAACGGCAGGCGTTCTACTGCTTTGGGTGCAAGGCGCATGGCTCGGTGGTAGACTTCGTGAAGTCGATGGTAAATACGGATTTCCCAGGTGCAATGCGCTGGCTGGCAGACCGTTACGGCATCGTTATCCCCGAAACGGACAATTCTGGCCTTTCCCAATCCGACGCTGAGCGTCTGCGCAAACTCAGGGAAAAGCGAATGCTTCTGCTGCGGGACGCCGCCGCCTGGTTCCATTCCCTCCTGCAACGCCCCGAGGCCCAGGTTGCACGAAACTATCTGGATGGACGTGGACTCGACGCCGAGGCCATCAGTCGCTTCCAATTGGGCTACTCCCTCAACTCCTGGGACGCTCTCATTCAATGGGCAACCCCGCTGGGCTACGATATGCAGGACCTTCTCGCCACGGGACTCATCACGCAACGCGAGGATAGCACCTCCTTCTACGACCGTTTCCGCAACCGCCTGATGTTCCCCATTTGCAACGAACTCGGAAAGGTCGTCGGCTTCTCCGCACGTATTCTGGAGACGGACGCTAAGGCCGCGAAATACGTCAACAGTCCCGAGACGGAGTTCTTCGAGAAGGGAAAGTTGCTGTATGGGTTGCATCTGGCGCGAACGCAGTTCAAGGAACGGGGGTATGTTCTGGTCTGCGAGGGGCAGCTGGACGTGATTGCGTGCCATCGCGCAGGTCTTACCAACGCAGTCGCCGCCCAGGGAACCGCTTTCACGGAAATGCACGCGCGGCTGCTGCGAAAGTCCGCAGACAAAATTGTACTGTCGTTTGACGCCGATACCGCAGGCTACAAGGCCGCCCGCCGCACGATTTCCATCCTGCATGGAGTGGGATTTGACGTGAAGGTGGTGACGCTCCCCGAGGGAGAGGACCCCGACAGCGTCTTTCGAAAGGGCGGTGCTGCGGGATTGCAGCAAGTCATGTCCATCACGGAACCCGCGATTCCGTATTTGTACCGCGTCTCCTGCCAGGAGGTGGATGCCGCGTCTCCCAAAGGGAAGAGCGTTATTGTGAATCAGGTTCTGGAGGCAATTAAACCCATCCAGGACCAGGTGGCCCGCATTGCGCATTGCCAGTGGCTTGCACAGGAGATGCATCTTCCCGAAAATATCATCCTGAAAACTCTGGAGGCTATGCCTAGTGCCGATGAACGACATCGGCAGACTCCGCAACTGAGACCGGTCCCTCCACCCATCTTCCTCTCGCCCGCTTCTCCCGACGAGGCCGCCTGGACCATGATTCTCGACCTCGCTCTCCATTTCCAGGAGTTCGCCTCTCAACTTGCGTTCGACCCGAGTCTCCCCGCCCTTTTCCCTAAAACTCCGCTCGGACAGGCTCTCACGCATCTCGTCGTGTTCACGGAACAGGACGAGTGGAAAGGTGCCTGCGATGAACTGTCCAAACTCCCGGTCTTCCAGGACGCCGCCGTCGGCAAGGCCATTGTCGCCTCCGAGTATCCTTTCACTCCCAGGGGGCAAACCATCCCGCCACAGGCCGCGACTGCCTACGAAGACTGCGTGCGGCGCGTGAAGTCCACAGGACTTTCGCGCCTCATTCTCGAAAAACAGGAGGCCATGCAACAAGAAACCGACCCTGAAAAAGCCCGCGCCATGCAAAGCGAACTCACTACGCTCATTCGGCAGCGTGTCTCCCTTCAAAGCCGCCATTGACACCCGCGTTTGGTAGGTTCCCTCCAAACAAAAAAACCGCAGGCGTGGTGACCTGCGGCAGAAAAAGTGGTGTACCTGGCGGAATTCGAATCCACGACCTTCTGCTCCGGAGGCAGACGCTCTATCCAACTGAGCTACAGGTACACAAAATTAGGAAATTGCAAAACGACACCAACCCTGACGGAGCCGGAAGTTTTGCAAAAACCTACGATGTATTAACATATCCGAAAACTTGTCATTTGCAAACGAAGATGTTGAATTCTGACCGCAAAGTAACCCATTCGCGCCCATTTTTGTCGTATCTGGCCACCTCCTTTCTGGGAGCCTTCAACGACAACTTCTTCAAGTTGCTGTTGATGTGCTTCGCGACGACTTGTCTGTCGGAAACAGCTCAGAAGAATTACATCCCGTTGGCAGGCGGGGTGTTTGTGCTGCCGTTTCTGGTGTGTTCGGGCTGGGCTGGCTACGTATCGGACCGCGTGACGAAGCGTCGCGTCATTCTTTGGGCAAAATGGCTGGAATTGGTTGTGATGACGCTGGGCTTTTTCTGTTTTGCGGCGGGAGCCATCTACTGGCTGCTGCTGGTGCTGTTTTTGATGGGGGCGCAGAGTGCGTTGTACAGTCCTGCGAAGTACGGATATTTGCCAGAGACCTTGCCGGAGCGAGAATTGTCTTCGGGAAACGGAATGACGCAGCTGTGTACATTTTTGGCGATTTTGGCGGGCACCTGGGCGGGCGGTGTTCTGGCGACAAAGGACGGCTCCCATGCCTGGCTCGGAGGAGTTTACTGCATGGTGGTGGCAGCCGCGGGCGTGTTTGTGTCCTACGGGTGCGGGAAGACGCGGGAAGGAGACCCAGAAGCGCGTTTTCGCATGAATCCGCTGGGCGGTCATCTGGAAACGGCGCGTCTGGTGTGTAAGAACCGCACGCTGGTGTTCTCGTTGCTGGGCAACACCTATTTCTGGTTTGTGGCGGCACTCTACCAGAACAATCTACCGCTCCTGGTGAAGCAAGAACTGCACTTTGGCAATTTGGAACTGAGTTGGCTGCTCGGGGCCGTCGGTCTCGGCATTGGATTGGGCTGTGCCACCTGTGGCGCACTATCCCGAGGCAAGATTGAGTTCGGTCTTGTGTTGCCAGGCGGTTTTCTGATGGCCTGCTCTTGCTTGCTGGGCGGTGTCGCAGGGCATAGCTTGGCAATGTGGCTCTGCGTTTCCCTTTCCTTGGGGTTCTTTGCGGGCATCTACCAGATTCCCCTCTCCACTTCCTTCCAGAAACAAAGCCCTGCCAGCCGGCGCGGCAGTTGCCTGGCTCTCGGGAACGCGGTCGATTGCATCTCCATGCTCCTGGCCTATATCTTCCAGTGGATTCTCATTCGCCCACTCGGCTTCCGCCCGAGCAACGTCTATGTTGCCGCTGGTATCGTCACCCTGGGCGTCCTCTTCATGATGCAACGAAAAGTCCCCACCCTGGGCAAACGCACCAAGGAGATCCTCATTGGCGGCTAGAGGCCCTAGAGGCTCTAGAACCCCTAGAAGCCCTAGAGAAGCCCTAGAGGCCCTAGAGGCTCTAGAACCCCTAGAAAAACATAAAAAAGGGGGTGGTTTCTTAAGAGTCCCCTAAGCGTAGTGCTCCTAAGAGTAGTGCCCCTGCATGGAGGATTTCAGGAAGCGGAAGAGTAGGGGGGAAGATCGAAATCCTCGGTGTCTTTCTTCGAGATTGTGAAAAATCGGCGGAAAAAAAGCGTTGTTGGATTTGCAGTTTGTCAAATTGTGGTATATTATTTTATTTGGGCATTGATGACTTGAGTTTTGAAATAGCACCCAGATTCAGGAGATTTTCATGAAAAACGTAACCTCATTCCTCTTTGTTTTGGCAGCCGTGGTTCTGTTTGGTTCCAGCAACGTGCAGGCGTTGACCTTCAATCCGTTCAAGCGGGTGGCGCGCGTTCAGAACAACACCCTCATCATTGCCGGCAACATCATTGCCTCGCGGCTTCTGGCTGATTTGGCGCAGTATCACAGCAAGCAGCCAATCCTGCTCATCTCTCCCGAATCCGACGGCAATGCCCGCATCTACTACGCGCCCGCACGCTCCCGCGCCACCGAGTCCAACCAGGACAGTTTCATGGATTTGGTGAACTTCATCAACCCCAAACGCATCGTCGTGCTCGGCGGCAATGACTACGTCGATACCAAGTTCGTTGACATGGCGCGCGCCAAGTATCCCGTCATCATTCTCGACAGCAACAACTGGAGCCAGAACGCCCAGTCTCTCGGAGAACTGCTGGACATCCGCGGACTGGACAGCCAGTACAACGAATATAAAGCCAATATTGATGCCGTCTACAACCAGAAAGACGCAAAATAGGCTGCGTCCTCTTTCCTCAAGACTGTCCACCTTGGAGCCATAGCAGATGTTTACCGCCCTTTATCAAGTCGCGAAAAACACCTTCCGCGAAGCCTTGCGCGAGCCGATTTTCCTGCTCGTGCTCTTGAGCGCGTTGGTGTTGATTGGTCTGTATCCTCTTTGCACGATGTTCGTGTTCCGCGCCGAACAGCGCCTCATCGTGGACAGTGCCATGGCCACCACCATGATTTTCGGATGGGGAGTTGCCATCCTCATTGCCAGTTACGCCATTTCGCGCGAAATCGACAACGGAACCGCGCTTCTTCTCCTCTCCAAACCCGTCCAAAGACCTGTCTTCATCATCGCCAAAATCCTGGGTATCCTTGGCGCGGTGACGGTGTTCTGGTTCCTGGCGGCCGTCGGAACTCTCATCAGCCTGCGCACGGCTTGCGACCAATTCTGGATTGACATGCCGCTGTTCTGGATGTACTTCGTCGGCATCCTGCTAGCCTTTGCTGTTGCAGGCATTCACAACTATGTTGCGCATTCCTCGTTCCCGATGGTGTGCGTCATTGCGTTGTGCGTGACCATGCCGCTGGTGGCAGTTGTCGCCCAGTTCAAATCCACCAATGGAGAAACAACGGGGCTCTCGTGGCACGTCATCCCTGCGCTGGTTTTGATTCTCTATTCCGTCTGGGCCATGGCAAGCCTGGCGACCACCCTCAGCACGCGCTTCAACCTCGTCAGCAATCTCCTGCTCTGCTCCGTCCTTTTCCTCGTCGGACTGATGTCCGACTATCTCATCGGACGCTTTGAACGGCAACCGTGGTTTGACAGCGTCCCCCGCGGACAAGGGTACATCTGGATGGCGCAATACGATTTTGCACCCACGGAAATGGGTGTCAAAAAGTGGAATAAACCCGTCAAAGTGGATACGGGCGACGAGCCGTTCGTCGTCTGGTCTGACAAGGAAAATCCAGGGGATTTGTCCGACCAGGGTTCCAATGCCGCCGCAACCTGGAAGGATGGTCAGGGCTGGAAAAACAAGGTTGACGACCTTGACGACCAGCCCTACTATATGGCGACGTATGACAGTGTCACCCACAAGTGGGATAAGGTTCGCATCCGCAGGGAAAGGGACGCAGTCTCGAAGGAAGCGAAGGGATTGGAGGCCAAGTTCACCTCACACGTGTTCCGCCGCTCCGTCAATCCGCCAGTCACGCCCTCGGGTGGCACCTATGACAATCCGTTGCCCGCAGGCGGGAGTTTCTTTGCAACGGCGCTGTACGCCGTCATCCCCAACTGGCAGTTGTTCTGGATGGCAGACGCGCTGGCCATCAACAAATCGATTCCGACCGCATATTTGGCATATGGTGCCGTGTACGCCATTCTGATGATCGCATTCCTGATGGTGCTGGCAGTTGCGCTGTTCGGCAACCGCGAGGTCGGCAAGCAGATCATTACCTGATTTCCCCGCACATCTCCACGCATGCGGACCGTGGGCGAGCATTCGCCTCAACGGGCAGTTTCCTTTCCCCTCGTTTGAATTGAAGGAGATCCTACCATGGACCATTTCTACATTACCACCCCCATCTACTATGTCAATGACAAGCCGCACATCGGCCATGCCTATACCACCATCCTTGCCGACGTCCTCGCACGATACCACCGTCTGCTTGGAGTCCCAACCCATTTTTTGACGGGGACCGACGAACACGGCCAGAAAGTCCAGAACGCTGCCGCCAGGCACGGCATTTCCCCCATTGAGCATTGCAACGAGACCATCGTCCATTTCCAGAAACTCTGGGAACGCCTCGGCATTACCAATGACGACTTCATCCGCACCACGCAACAGCGGCACATCCGTGTCGTCCAGGAGGCGTTGCAGGACCTTTGGGACCGTGGACTGATTTACAAATCCACCTACCAGGGCTGGTACTGTGTCGGTGACGAGCGGTTCTACAAGGACAAGGACGTCCAAGACGGCAAGTGTCCCGACTGCGGGCGGCAACTGGAGCAGTTTGAGGAATCCTGCTACAACTTCCGTATGTCCAACTACCAGCAGCAACTCATTGACTACATTCAGGCGCACCCGAAGTTCATCCAGCCGGACCATTTCCGCAATGAGACCCTGGGTTACCTGAAGAAGCCGCTGGAGGACCTCTGCATCAGCCGTCCCAAATCCCGCCTCTCCTGGGGCATTGAATTGCCGTTTGACCATGATTACGTCTGCTATGTCTGGTTCGACGCGCTGGTCAACTACATCTCCGCCATTGGATATCTCCACGATGAGGAAATGTTCCGCAAGTGGTGGCCTGTCAACTACCATCTTATTGGCAAGGACATTTTGACCACGCATTCGGTGTACTGGCCGACGATGCTGATGGCGATGAACGTGCCGCTGCCGCAGACCATCTTTGCGCACGGCTGGTGGCTGACGAACGATGTCAAGATGGGGAAGTCCAATCACAATGCGGTGAATCCGATGGATATGATAGACCGTTATGGTGTGGACGCCTTCCGCTATTACCTGATTGCGGCGATGAGTCTGGGGCAGGACGCCAACTTCCAGGAGGAGTTCTTCAACACGCGCTACAACGCCGAACTCGCCAATGACCTCGGAAACTTCGTTTCGCGCGCCCTCACTATGACCACGCGCACCAATGGCGGTGCCATCCCGCCCGCCGTCGGCGAAGACGACCCCTCCACGCAAGCCCTCGTCTTGCTCTGCAAAAAGGCCGTTCGTGAAATGCCCGACGCCATTGACAATATGCACCTGGACGCTGGCATCTCCAGCATTATGACCGTCGTCCGCGAGGCGAATCGGTACTGGTCTGAACGCAAGCCCTGGGAAATGGCGAAGGAAGGACGTCAGGACGAACTCAACGTGGTCCTGCGCACCTCGCTCGAAACCATCCGCATCGTTTCCGGTCTGCTGTATCCTGTCATGCCCGAAAAGATGGCGGTTGTGCGGCGCGCCCTCGCCATCCCCGAGGACAAACTTGCTCCCGACTACACGATGCTCAGCCAATGGTACGTCCTCCAGGACGGCGCACAGGTCACTCTTCCCCCGCCGCTCTTCCCGAAAGTCCAATTGGAACCCGAAGAACCAGCCGCTCCTGCAAACGCGCCTGCGCCTGCGCCAAAGGCCAAGAAGGCAAAAAAGGACGCTCCAGCCGAGGTTGTGACGTTGGATGAGGTCGGAAAGGTCTCGCTCAAGACCGCTACCATTCTCTCCGCGGAGAAAGTCCCAGATGCCGAAAAACTCCTGCGCCTCCAAATTCAGCTCGGGGCAGAGACGCGGCAAATCGTCTCCGGCATTGCACAATGGTATAAGCCTGAGGAACTGACAGGGAAGACCATCGTTGTGGTCGCCAACCTCAAGCCGGCGACCATTCGCGGCGTCGAATCCAAAGGAATGTTGCTAGCCGCCAAGGCTGGCGATACCCTGCGCCTCGTCACTCTCGACGGGGATATCCCGTCGGGCGTCTCCATCGGATAAGGAGCAGTGCCCCTCGGTCTTTGGCCGGGGGGCGCTGTTGTTTTAGGCTCCTTGGACCGTGCGAAGCATGGTCCTGCAAAACCGATACGAAACAGGCCCCTTCAGTATATGATGGGTGGTGAAATGTTGGTTTTGCAGGGTGCGCCCGCGCGGCCATGCCTTTTTTCGCAGAATCCAGGGAGCGGGTGCGAAATCTTATATAAAAATGGATTTTATCCTATTGTATTCCGTTGTGTATGAGATATTTTATGGGAACAGAGAAAGTATTTCCCTAAAAGCCACAGGAGACGAGAATGATTCGAAGTGTAAAGCTTTTGACGGGCGTGTTATTGTTGTGTCTGGCGGGGTTGTGGGCGGAGGTACCGCAGGCGTTTCTGGGAAAAAGTGCCAGGCTGGAACTGGATGGAGTGCAGTTCTATCTGGAGCATTACAATGGTGCCTGGCAACGCACAATTGACCGGAATGTGGTGGTGGAGCAATCGTCGCAGGAACCCATTCCCAAACGAGTTGGCCGCATTCAGACGGTGGACGGAAAATTCCGTTTTGTGCTTACGCTTGCCCCGCAGTCCGACGGTCAGGAACTCTCCCTTGCTGTGACTACGGAGCAACCCATATCGACCCAGATTGTCGCAATGACCCTGAACATTCCCTGCGGGGTATTGCCTGTGGTGCCAGTGTCCATCAATGGGAAGGATGCGCTTTTGAAGATGCCCGAGAAGCAGCAGATGCTGCGTCAGGGAAGGGCTAGTTCGTTGGTTCTGCCTGGTCAGACAGGGCAGATTGTGATGACGGGAGAGAACTTTTCCTACAGTTTGAATTACAACACGCACACTGGCAAGCGCTATCTGATGCGTCTCATTTGCACTCCAAACGAAACCAAAACCGAATATCGCCTGAAGGTCAAGTTCGCCTGGCGTCCTGTGAAACTCGTGCAGTTCCCGCTTGCCAAAGCCGCCAACATGGGTTTCGTGGACAATGTTGAGGGAGACCGAAAGGGCGGTTGGACCGACCAGGGACCCACTGCCGACCTGCGCTCCCTTAAAAGCGGCCGCCATTCCGCCGGACAATTCTATTTTGACATTCCTGGCGAGCGCCGGGCCATCGTCCTCAGCGGCGGTTTGGCGCGTCCTTATTTCCCTGTGACTGTGACCGTTCCATCTGTGTCAGGAAACTATGCCTGGCTGTACCTCGTGCACACCTCAGCCTGGGCAAGAAACCAGAAAACGCCTGGTACTGTGACCGCCTGCTACCAGGATGGAACAGAACAACGGTTCCCCGTGACCTTCGGCGAGGAACTCATCGACTGGACGGAGCAGGAGGAGGACCTTCCCAACGGAAACATCGTCTGGCAGGGCACAACCCCGAAGTTCCCGAAAATCCTCCTCTTTGCCTCCCGATTCCCTCTGGATCGTAACAAGACCCTCACAGGCGTCCGCTTCGATTCCTCGAAGCAAGCCGTCTGGGGCATTGTGAGCGTCAGCGCGCAGCCCGACGGCCCCGCCTGCGCATTCTATGAGCGCAATCAACACGAAACATTCCAGGAAGGTCCCGATTGGGCCGTCATCGACTGGCAGCCCAAAGTCCCCGTCCTCCCAGGAAGTGCCTTGGATCTTTCGCAACAACGAAATCCCTTTGACGGACCGGGTGCCCGCATCGTCATCCGCGACGGGCATTTCGAGCGGGAGGACACTCCTGGCAAACGTGTTTTTTTGAACGGCATCAATCTCTGCCAGGAAGTCACTTATCCTCCCAAGGAAATCGCGGAGGATATGGCGTTGCGCCTTGCAAAAAACGGCTACAACGCCGTGCGCCTGCATCATTTCGACTGGCGGCTCTCCTCCCCAGGCGCACCCAATATCGACCTCAGGGAAAACTTCAATCGCTTCTTCTATCTCATCCATCAACTGGAGAAGAATGGAATCTATTACAGCATCGACTATTTTTCGCAACGTCGCGTCAGCAAAGAGATGGCGGCACTTCCGTTGAGGCAGGTCTTAAACAAGACCAAGAGCCTCCT
>JAFRLI010000070.1 GCA_017431255.1 Victivallales bacterium | reverse complement strand
TCCACACATTTCTGCAGCAACCACTGCTCCTTCCACTGGATGTTCTTTGTGCTTTGTTCGACCGTAAACTCGGGATTGGAGCCGAGAGCCGTAATCCCCTCGTCCAATTCCTTGGTGAAGCCGACGCGGTTGCCGTAGTAGTAGCAGCAAATCCGTCCCGCCGTGCATTCGCCTCCGAGCACGGGTAGCGGTTCCACGCAGATGACGCGCGGCGCGGCACCTTCCTTGGTCGGCAGGGCACGCGCCGCCGCAATGGTCGCGGGCGCACCGCCAGTGCCTCCTCCTACCACCAAAACATCCGTCTCCTCGACATTCTCCACGAGATCCGATAACTCAAACTCAATGAACTCCTGGCTGTCTTCATAGCGGATGGGCGTGTCCTTGCGGACGAGCTGCACGCCGGGCAGGTGCTCCGCAAACTGGTGCGATGCGTTCTGCCCGAATGCATGCGGCGCGGATTTGTGAGGAACGAGTTCAAAGAGCGCAGGGAGGTATTGCTCTTCTTCCGGTAAAATGGCGGGACATTCGAGGGTGGGGCGGAATTCGCCCATCAACGGCAGATCCACGCCCGCGATACGCGGGAAGTCCGAATGGTAGACATCCCCGTCGGACCAGGCCTGCAAGGTCGCCAGATTCTCCTCGTGGAACGGCCATTGCGGGAAAATCGGCACCTCGCTGGCATTCGTCTTAAACTGGTGCGTCGTCTGCCAGAGCGAATATTCACCGTTCTCCGTGTGGACGCTCTTGCCCAGGTCGATGGTCCCTTTGGGAACTTGGCGTCCCATGTGGTTGATGATGAACGAGGGGGACTGGCAGAAGGCGCAGCGGTTGAATCGTCCCGCAAGGTCGAGTGCGCGGCGGGTCTCCGTGCCATCGAGAAGGACGCGGGAGAGGATTGCCTGGAATCCCGTGCGGTCCGCAAAGAGCATTCCCGAGAGGTGCGCATTGTCGTCAAACAGGGCGGAGACGGGATGTGCCTGGTAGAGGAAGGAAACGCCGTGGCGGATGAGAGCCTGTTCCAGGCGCATCTTGAGCTCGTTCGGGGAGGCGGGACCGCCTTCCGGGAAGAAATGATGGAGTTCGGGCGATTCATCCGTGAAAGTTTCAAAATGCGCGGCGACGTCCTCCCCCGCATAAGGATAGTCTGTGGTCGCAAAGACCTGGAATCCAGCAGAGGCCGCGTCGCAGGCAATGCGGACCGCGTTGGGCGAAAGACCAATGACTAGCAAATCGACTTTGGCAATGACAGGTGCTTTTTGCATCGGGTATTCTCCGTTTTGGGGGTGGTATTACCAGTGCCAGTTCAAAAGTGATTGAGAGGGAGGGGGTGGAGGCGGGATGAGGTCGTTGGTGCGTCCTTCGGAAAGGGCGGTGATGAACTCCTTCGCACGGCGAGCCGGCCACCATTCGGTGTTGGTGCCTGGCGTGATGAATCCGCAGTGCCCGCCCCCGTCGGGCATCTCCAGATAGAGGTTCTTGGAGTGCCGCGCAATGTCCACGGGATAGCAGTCTCCTGCGAGGAACGGGTCATTGTCGGGATTGACTACCAGCGCGGGGACGCGGAGTTTTTCGAGGTGGTTGCAGGCAGAGGCCTTGCTGTGGTAGTCGTCGGCACCTTTGAACCCGAACATGGGGGCGGTGTAGTATTCGTCGAAATCATCCATGGAATGGACTTTATCCAGGAGGGATAGGTCCAGTTTGCCGGGGAATTCGACGGCTTTCGTGCGGATGAGTGCCTTGAGCTGTTCGAGGAAGTGGCTGGCGTAGAGGCGTCCGATGGCGGAGGAGAAGAGATGGGAGGAGGCGGTGAGGTCGATGGTGGCGCAGAAGAATGCGCCGCCGATGACTTCCTTGGGGACGGAGGCGGCTTCGCGGCAGAGGTAGAGCATGTCCAGGTTGCCGCCCATGGAGTAGCCTGTGAGTGCGACCTGGCGGTAGTGCCCTGTTTCAATTGCGTGCCGGATGATGTAGCCGAGTTCGTTGGTGGAGTTGTTCGTGGTGAAGGAGAGGCGGCCGCCTGTGGAGGGACCCGTGCCGCGGTAGTTCCAGCAGAGGCAGTCCCAGCCAATGTCGTTGAATGCTTTGACGAGGGAGAGGACGTAGTGCCGGCGAGAGTGTCCGCAGAGGCCGTGGCTGATGATGAGGAGACGGTCGGAGCCGACGCGCGACCAGTCCAGGAAAAAGACGTCGTCTTCCGGAGTGGTGTAGGTTTCGCGGTCGTATTCGATGGGTTCGGACTTCCGCATGTAACTGGGCAGAATCGTCTGGAGGTGGCGATTGTTCAGGAGGAAGGGAGGCTGGTAAGAGGATTGGGAGATGAGAGGCATATTCTATTTTGCGAGGAGGATGGTGTCGTAGGAGGGTTTGCGGATGCTGGTAAGGAGGGAAAGGAGTTCCGGATAGCTCGACGCTGTCAGGATAAATGGTTTGACATCGTATTCGGTGACTGCGGTGAAGACGCCGTTCTTGAGTTCGGTTGTGGTTTTGCAGAAGGCGTTGTCTGCCCCTTTCGGGAAGGAGAGTTTTCCCTGGAACGGGAGCAATTTCACCTGGGGGAAGGCCTGCGGGAGCGTCACGCGCAGGCGGAAGACGCCGCAGATGTCCACGGGAGAGAGGTACGGGGTGGAACGGGTGAGCCCGGATGCCTGGATGAGGCCGCCCGCCGGCGAGGGCAACTGGGTGTAGAGTTGCCCGTTCTGGAGAACCGCGAAATCTGGAATGTGCGCCGAGAACTGCACGCGCCCCGGATAGTTCGTGAAGTCCGTTACCAGGTCGCCGTCTGCGACGGCGGACGAGGAGAGTTCGTCTAGCAAGGACAGGAAATGGCGTCGCCGTTTTTCTGGGGTCAGTTCCTCGTAGAACTTCTTTTGCGAGCCGTAGGCCGTCCCTCGGTAGAACCTCGTGACGGTCACGCGCGCGGAACCATCCTCGGCAAGGGTCACGTATTGCGAGACATCCCACTTGTCGCGGAATGGTGCTTCGACGGCGATGCGCTGGAACTTGCCGTCATGTGTGAGGGCAAGTTTTCCTTCGTGGGCGCAAGTGCCCAGTTCCGCGTACTGGTCCGTGTCGTTGAGAAACACGAGGCGTTCTTTGGTTTTGACGCGGAGGAGCGGGGACGCAAACAGCGACGCGTCGGGAATCGTCAGCAGTTCCTTTTCGCCGAGTTCGGGAAGGGTGTCGTTGTTGGCAAACCAGAAATCGGGCTGGAATCCGGCGGCGCGCAGGAGTGCCGCCAGCAGGATGGCGCGGTCGACCTCATTTCCGTAGCCTCGTGCCAAGGTCTGTTCAGGAGTGGAAATGGCGGAGATGGGCAACATCGTGAAATCGGGACCGGCAACACGAATGCGGGTGGCGACGTAGTTGCGGATGGCTCGCAGTTTGCGGAGCGTCGGGAGATGTTCAAATGCCTTTGTAACCTGCTCCACGGCGGGGCTGGTGTGTTTCTGCGCGATGCGGGACTGGTAGAGGCGGGAAATCTGGTTCCAGGAGGCGCAGGAGAGCGCAACCGTTGGGACGATGTTGCGAAGCCGAGGCAGGTGCTGTTCTTGCGGCAGGGCGGGCTGGCGTTCGGAAGACCATGTGTAGACGGTGGTGTTGTTGCCGCCGGCAGTCCGTTGGAAGGCGATGTTCTCGCCCTTGCGGCTGAACAGAATGCCGTTCTGGTAGGTTTCGTGCAGGAAAGTTAGCGAGTTCGGGACCGTCACTTTCAGGGTTCGCTGTTGCACGGGAATCATGGAACGGAACGTCTGCACCATCTGGAACAGGGGACCGTTCTTCGTACGAGTGCGATACTTGTATTCGATGATGGAACCCACTTGTACGGCAGGAAGGTTCGCCACAAGAATCTTCTCCGCCGGATAATCCGACGCAGAGGCAACCCACGGGGCATCCATCAGTTTGGAACCTTTCTTGTCGTATTTCACCTCCTGCACGCCATTGATCACACGCGCATATTCCAATTCCAACTCCTCAAACGCGGGATGGTGGGACAATTCGATTTCAGAATAGTTCCTCTTGCCATTGTAGGTGAGAATCTGCATCCGTATCAGATGGCTCTCTTCCCAGGAGAATGCGTCTTGCAGGGCGATTTCGCAAGTGTCTTCCAGGATTGCGGCATCGGGGGCGGGGGGATTGGTTTCAGGTTTGCGGGAACGGTCGAAGAAGGGGAGTTTGCTGTCGGCGAACTCCATTGCTTTGATGTCTTGCTTGAGTTGGAGATACTCTTCGGGAGAATATTCCACAGCGCGGAGCGCAAACTCGCTGGAAAGGTGGAGTGCGCCGTTTTCCCAGGTGAGGGAACGTTTCCAGAGGAGGTTGTCCCGTTCGATGGAGGTGTATTCGGGGAGGGAGGAGGGGGCACCGCAGGCAGGAGCAAATGCAATGGAAGAGGTTTCGCGGATGGCGCAGGCGGCGGAAATGCGGAACGGAAAACGCCGCTTGTCCAGGCTCGTGTCCTGCAAAATCCAATTCGCTACCCCAAACTGCGCCGAAAAACGCGGGTACTGGAAGGGTGCATTCCCGTTCGCCGCCAGGAAGTTCGCCGCCGTATACGAGAGTTCGACACGCAATGGCGTGCTGGAATCCAGAATCTTCTCAGGCAGGATCTGGAAACGGTCCAAACGCGCGCCTGGCAGAGTGCGATTGAGTGCGTTTTCGAGCAGGGTCTTCTGTTGGTCAGGGGTGTGTCGCGCAAAAAAGCCCCGGTAGGCATTGTCGTTGATGCCCAGGAAATCGAGCGTGGTGAAACCCGTGAGGGTGCCGTTGGGGGAGACGGCGGCGGAGGTTTTGATGAGGAGATTGTTTTCCTCTGCGGGGATGATGGGGGAGGTGCGGAGCGTGTCGCCATCGGGGCGGGCCACGAGGTAACTCATGTTGCTGAGGTATGCGGGGAAGAGGTCGGAAGTGTCTTCGTCCGTGGAATCCATCAGCTGGTAGGTTCCGTCGGGATTGAGGACGCCGGTGATGGCGTGGTTGAAATAGGGCAGGGGGACAACTTTGTCCTTGAGGGCATTATCTGCGTTGAAGAGGACGGGGAATGCGTCGAAGCCGGCTTCGCGGAGCATCACGGCGAGCAGCGCAGCCTTGTCTCGGCAGACACCATGTCTCTGTGCGAACGTGGCGGCGACGTCGTGCGGCTCATAACCCGGCGCCTCGGTTTCCGTCGTTTCGCCCATGTAGCGGATTTCCTGCGAGACGAAGTGGAAGATGGCATGCAGTTTTTCCTCACGCGAGGAGGTATTGGCGGTGAGTTGGCGAACCTTCTCCTTCATTTCAGGGCTGGGGGTGAGGTGCGGCAGGCAGAGGTTCCAATACCAGCGGGAAACCTCTTCCCAAGTCTCGGTCGTGCTTACGAGCAGGCGTTGCGCACAGGCCCAGAGCGGCGGCATCGCAGATTCGCGGAATGCCTGCGGCACGTTCGACACCGTCCATTTGTACAGAATGCGATCCCCATTCTCCGTGACGCTGTCCTGCACGGTCCCTTCAATGGGAGAAAGCACGACCTTGTGCACGAGTGGACGGCTTTTCGGTGCGTCGATTTCTATGGTGGTGTGGCGAATGGGAACATCCCATTCGAGCACGTTGAAGTCCCCGAAAAAGTTGGGCACGCGAGGCTTGAAGACTTCCCGGCAGACGACGCTGCGGACGATATCCCCCACCTCTAGACCAGGAATGTTGACACGCACTTTCTTCTGGTTCGGGTCAAAGATGTTGCTCGACATCTGGTCCGAATCCACCATCTCGCTCACGTTCTTCCCGAGGTCGATGTTGTGCACCTTGCCGTCCTTCGAGATGACCTGGACCAGTTCGAACGAAAGCCGGCCGTAGGAAGCGGTGTAGGATTCGGAAAGGATGCGATGTTCGCGGCGTCCTTTTTCGGTGAGAATCTTGACGGCGGTGTCGTCGACGGTGATGTATCGTCCATCGGCCTGGTATACGGTGCGGATGACGTCGTCAAGGATGACGGCATCGGCGTCGGGATAGGAGTTTGTGGTGAGTTGTTGTGCGTCCGCAAGGAGCGTTTCCAGGTTGAGATAGCCAATCGGGTCTGCGAGGAGCAGAGTGGCATTCAGGACGAGCGCGACAATTGCGAGCCATAGAAGACGTGGATGAATGTTACGCATATTTCTCCAACTCGTTTCAAAAGAACGGAAACGGATTTTGCTAGGATAAGGATGAAAAGACAATCGTCCAGGGGATGAGAGGTTTGCCCGGTAGCCTCTGCGCTAGTGGTTGGAACGGAGGTCGAGGATTCGGATTTGTGGGATGGCGGTGCCAGAGAAGTGGTTGATGTGCGGGGTGTAGACCACATCCCAGGGTGGCGGTGGGAAGTCGGTCGGTTGCCGTCCAAAGGCGATGAATTGGATGCGTGCGCCTGTCTGGTCGAAGACGATTCCGCGTGAATGCCCGATTCCTGCGCGGCGAATGTTCTCCGCCTGCACGTTGTGCGCCAGGAAGATGGGTTCGGGATTCCCGTGCCCGAAAGGTTCCAGCATGGAGAGTTCCTCGAAGAATACGTCGTCCAATTCGGAGAAGGGAACCTCCCCGCAGATGTTCAATTGCGGCTTCATGGACTCCACACCCAGAACGCGTCTCACCGCTTCGTCAAACTTTCGGCAGAAATTCGGCAGTTCCTTCTCCTCCAGGGAAAGCCCCGCCGCCATCGCGTGCCCGCCGAAGCGGATCAAGGTGTCCGCACATTCTCCCAGTAAATCCACGAGGTTCAGACGGCGGATGCTCCGCGCCGAACCGGTGAACTGACCGTTGGGGTCGCGGGTCAGAACCACGGATGGACGATGGTACCGCCGCGTCAGGCGGCTGGCGACGATTCCCACGACGCCCTGGTGCCAGTTGTCCGCCCACACTACCAGCGAACGGATGGTATTGAGGTCGCAACGCGCTGCAATCTGTTCCTCTGCCGCTTTGACGACGGTCTCCTCGATGGACTGCCGTTCGCGGTTCTGCGCGTCCAGGACTCGTGCCAGTTCGGAGGCGGTGACCATGCTATTGGCTTCAAGCAGGTGCAGGGAATCGCTGGGGTCGCCCATGCGCCCCGTTGCATTGATGCGGGGTGCAAGGCGGTAGGTGATGTCCGGGGTGGAAAGAACGTCCTTGACATCTGAGATTTCGCACAGTGCGTGGATGCCAGGGCGTTGTTGGCGCGCAAGAACGGTCAGCCCGTGCTTGACCAGGATGCGGTTCTCGCCCAGAAGCGGCACAATGTCCGCAACGGTGCCGAGCGCCACCAGGTCCAGGCTCTGTGTCAAATCGGTGTCCTCCCCGCCGTAATTCATTTCGTGGCCGTATTTCAGAAATGCCTGGCACACCTTGAAGGCGACGCCGACACCCGCCATTTCTTGCATTTCAACGGGGGCGCCTGGCAACTTCGGGTCCACTACTGCAATCACGTCCAATTTGTCGGGTCCTGGTGTATGGTGGTCCGTGATAATCACGTCCAGACCAATCTCCTTCGAGAGTTCCACCGCTTCGTAACTTGTAATGCCGCAGTCGACGGTGACCAGCAAGTCCCCTTTGCCGGCATTCGCCTTGCGGATGGATTCGGGTGTGAGACCATACCCGTCGTCAATGCGATGGGGCAGGTAGCAGTCTACGATGCCGTTGTTGCGGCGGAGGCACCAGGCGAGGAGTGCGCTGGCGGTGATGCCGTCGGTGTCGTAGTCGCCGTGAATGATGATGCGGCAGCCATCATGGATGGCTTGCCAGAGGCGTGCTGCCGCCTCTCGCGTGCCAGGCAAGAGATATGGGTCTGCGATGGATTCGAGTGCTGGCGACAGGAAATCATGCACCTTGTCCGGCGTGATGTTCCGCGTGTCCAGCACAAGTGCAATCGGACGCGAAACCTCCGCCTGGTCAATGAGTTCCTGAATCCGTTCTTCGTTGTTTCTGGCAATTTCCCAAAGGTATTCTTCCATGTTCCTTTCCTTGATGTTTGATTCACTTAACTATAACTATAACCCCTTTTTGAAGGAGTGACGCCTCTTTGCGCGTTTTTTTCCAAAAAAAGTAGAAAAGTTGGGAAAAAGGACCGGGGGACCGGAAACCATCCCTCTCTCAAAAAAGATGGAAAGCCTGTTTGCAAAATCCGTAAGTGCAGGATAAATTCAAACTGCCTTTCAATCACCTTGGCAACCATGAGCATACAACCTTCTTTTTTTCGGAGGCAAAAATGGCAGACAAACAGAAAGAACTTTTTGCAGATGGCGTCGCGCAGATTCATTTTGTAGGAGGCATGGTCCGCATGGACCTCGTTACGTTGCAACCCTCGGAAGACGGCAAGGAACCGGTGCCCGAATCCCATGCTCGCCTCATTATGCCTCCCCAGGGATTCCTTAACACCTTCGGGGCCATGCAACAACTCATCGACAAACTGGCCGCAGACGGTATCATCAAGAAAAGAAACAACTAATCCCAAGCAAATCCTATGAATTATACCATCAATCCCGACTTCGGCGCAAATGCTGGAAACTACAACTTCCATCTGACTCCGCCAAGCACGCCCGCAAGCAATTCGTCCGCGCCTGTCTCCGTCGCGCTTCTGACCTCCAATGCCACGGGCGACCCCGACCTCGCACCAGGACAGAAACGCCCAGAAGGCGCGCAAAAGTCCATCTATGGTGAAATCCCGCAAATCCCCGTCCTGGACGCCGTCGATGGCATCAAGTTCGACTTCAACCACGGCATCCGAATCCTCTTCCCTCGCAACGAAAAGACCTACCACGTCACCTTCATGGATGTCGATACCGGTGTCATTCTCTACAGCAACGACACCGTCCCCGGCGCATTCGTCACCTCCGTCAAAAAGTTCTACATCAAGTTCCGCCTCATCATCCATGAGAAGGGGAATGAAAAGCCCATTTTCGAGCACGACATGGATTTGGCGGACAAAGAGGTGATGGTGCAATTGCCCGTCGGCACAATCGGGGATTCCATCGGCTGGTTCAGTTATGTGGAACGATTCCAACTTAAGCACCACTGCAAACTCATCTGCGTGATGACGCCCTGGATTGCCACGCTTGTCAAGGACCAGTATCCCAACATCACCTTCATCGGTCCCGAAGAGACAAAGAACTACCGCCCGTACGCCAGTTACTACATGGGACTCTTCTTCCGAGGCGATGTCGATAATCAGCCCATTGACTTCCGATACATCGGCCTCCACCGAACCGCCGGATACATCCTCGGACTCGATGGCGACGATCTCAACGACCTTCCGCCGCGCTTCAACCTCTCCGCCCCGCGCCAAATCAAGGAGAAGTACGTCTGCATTGCCGCGCAATCCTCCAGCCAGGCCAAGTACTGGAACAATCCGTTTGGCTGGCTCACCGTCGTCAAGTTCTTAAAAGACAACGGATACCGCGTCCTTTGTATCGACAAGGAGAAGGTCCATGGCACCGGCCTCCACTGGAACTACATCCCCTATGGCGCGGAGGACTTCACAGGCGACATCCCACTCCAGGAACGCGTCAACCTCATCAAAGATGCCGACTTCTTCATCGGGCTCTCCAGCGGACTCTCCTGGGTCGCCTGGGGCTGCAAGGTCCCCATCGTGATGATTTCCGGATTCACCCACCCCACCAACGAGTTCCACACCCCCTATCGCATCATCAACTACCACACCTGCCACTCTTGCTGGAATGACATGCGGGAAAACTTCGACCACTTCGATTTTCTCTGGTGCCCCCGTCACAAAGGAGACGAACGACAGTTCGAGTGCACCCGACTCATCTCCCCCGAACAGGTCATCGCCACCATCAAGAAAATCCCCACCTTCCGACCAAAGTAGCGCCGGCATCCCGCCGTCGGAGGTCGTGTCCGAGGCACCGTTACAGTGCGTTGCAGTGGAAATCAAGGAGGCGTTCTGGATCGTCGAGGCCGTGGGGATGGTGTCCCCAGAAGTTACGCCGTTCGACGGTGATGGAACCGCCCAATTCGTGGATGCGTGACTCCAGTTTGTCGAAGTTTTCGCAGACGTTGACCGTCTGGTCACATTGACCGACCACTGCCATCATCGGAATCTTATGCGCCACGAGTGGCTCGACGTTGCAAATGGGATTCCGTGGGGAGGTTTCCAGTTCGGTCTGGGTCATGCCGAACGCCTCGGTGATTTGTCC
>JAFRLI010000069.1 GCA_017431255.1 Victivallales bacterium | reverse complement strand
GTGAAGGTGGAGCTCGGCCTATGCAAGGGAAAGAAGCTGCACGACAAGCGCGAAAGCGATGCGGAACGGCAGAGCAGGCGAGAAATTGACAGAGTTCCATGGCACGCCAATATCAGTTGGCGAGGCACTTGAACTGCGTTGAATCGAATTCCGCCTGTGGGGGAAACTCCTTTTGCAGCACGGTCCAGGAGCCATTTTCGGGAATGGCAAAGGCAATGGTGACGGGATAGGGCCAGACAGAGGCGATTTTGCCGGAGAACGTCGCTCCGTACGACGAGAAACACACTATCTCCGCCAGCCCGAAATGGCCGTCGCTTCCGACAGGAACGGCGTCTTTGCTTAAAGCCGTCACAACGCAGGCAGCGGTGCCGTGGGGCATCACGACGCCCATGGGAAATTCGTCGCCTTTTGCAAAAATACCGACAAGGCGGTTTTGTGTAAGCTCCCAGACCATATATTGTTCCGCAGCGTCAGGGACGATTCTTTCATTCAGCACGAACCACGGGTGAAGACGCTCATCCGTGACATTCATGACGGTGACGATGCTCCGGGCGGGCAGTCCGTTCCGCGCGGGGAGACGGGTCACGAATCGGGAGGGGCACACGGGATTGAAGGGATCCAGCAGAGCCGCCGGAACCCCGCAGTAGGGCACGACGCGGCGCATCATTTGCAGACGGTCCTCGTCCAGTTCCTGCAGGTTTTCGCCCAGCGCGGGCACGCCGCCAGCGAGGAACTGGTGCATCACCATGAAACGGGCTTCGTCATCGGTGAGGTCCCCGAGAGAAAGTCTGCCGTGGCGCGTGTCGGCCAGGATTTTCGTGCAGCGTCGGATCGCCACCGCATCGGGGTCGTTGTAGCGCCATGCGCCCCACCAGGCGCGGAACATGCCCTGCCGCACCCGGTGCCACGCCGGGTTGTGAGTGTCCTCCTGCCAGCAGGCGAGAGTGTCCGCCCCGGTGCGCTGGGAATCGGCAAGTCCGACAAGACATCCGGTATGGCCGCCGCAGACGTTGAGAAAACTCTCCTCCCCGATGCCGCGCCGGACCGCTTCCAGCGCCTGCCGGTAGCTGACGGTGAGGTTGCTCTTGCGGTCGCGCAGCCGACTTTCGTCCTCGTCGGTGAAGTAACTGCGGGTGAAATCGATCTTGAAATATCGGAATCCGGTCAAAGAAAGGGCGTGAAACGTTTCTTCGAGCCATTCCCGCACGGAGACCAGAGAAAGATCCAGCACTTGACAGGCCTGCGAGACCCGGTAGCAGACGGGATTGCCGTCCTTTTTGCGCAGAATCCAGTCCGGATGCAGACGGGCAATCTTCGATTCAGGATTGACCATGAAAGGCGCAAGCCAGATTCCGGGAGTCATGCCATGAGAGGCGATCCGTTTGGCCAGCGCGGCCAGTCCGTGAGGGAAACGCTCATTGGTCTCCAGCCAGTCTCCGAAAAGCGTGTGGTATCCTGCATCGACTTGAAAGACGTCTCCGGGGATGCCTCGCTTGTTCGCCGCAGCGAGTTCCGCCTCGATGGTCTCTTCGCTGATCATGATGCCCCAGTAGTGCCAGCTGCTCAGGACGAATGGCGCGGGGTGTCGCGGTTTCCCGACATGGTAAAATGCGCAAATGCTTGAAGCATGTTCTGCGAGAAGCGCGTTGTAATCGTTTCCGAAGCGAATGGCGAGGAACGCTGTCGCAAGGGTATCGCCGGGGGCAACCTCCTGGCCGTGAAAGTCGGCGTCGGCAGAGAGAATCTGATTTTCGTTAACATTCCCCGGATGGGGATTGTTTCGCATCCGGAGCATGGCCGGATGGAGATGGCCCTCAACCCAGCTCATCAGCATGGTCCCTGCGGGCCGCTGGACCAGCAAATCGGGGTCAGCCGAAAACTCCTCCTGCTGGTGGATGAAACTGTAGGGTTTCTCGTGCTTCAGCCTCTTGCCGCAGTGACAGGCGGCCCCTTCCCAGTTGCACATGCCCGAAAAGACGGAAATGCGCTCGACCGCCTCGACGGTTCTGCCCGTGTTCCGTAGCTCCGCTCGAAAGAGCATCAGGCGACCGTTATTTGAAACAAACTCTTCGTGTTTCAATTCCCAGCCAGGGGCGGTGCGACAGAACGTTGTGAGTGTGCCAGGCCGTTTCTCCCGTTCGGCGGGGAGACTCGTTGCAACGGGCTCGCTCCACGCAAGTACCTCCCCCGCCAGTACGGGAGGGATGAAACAGGGCGCAAGCGACAGGACATCGTCAACATGGATATTCGGCATGGAAATGCTCATTCTATTCTTTGCCTCACTACTGTCCGATAAAAAACTGTTTGACTAGAAAAAGTTCAAGGATGGCTCTAAATTAAGGAATCGCCAAACACCTTAGTTTCAGCAACCAAACCTTGAACTATGCATTACGATACCATCTTTTCCCAACTTTTCCAGTTCATACCCCGATATCGTTTTGAAAAATCCGTCGAGACGAACGGCGCCAACCGCTACTGCAAGCATTTCACCGCCTGGCGGCAGTTTCTCACCTGCCTCTACGCGCAGATTACCGGCAAGGACTCCCTGAGGGAAATCTGCGACGGACTTCTGACCAACCGGGCGAGGCTGTACCACCTTGGAATGGAGCCGGTCGCCAAATCCACGCTGGCCGACGCCATGAACAGGTGCGACCCGGCGGTTTTCGGCGACCTGTTCAACGAGCTTCTGGACAGATGCACGAAACTCGCGCCCGGACATGGCTTCCGCTTCCACAATCCTCTATACGCCTTCGACAGCACGACCATCCCGCTTTGCCTTTCCGTGTACGACTGGGCTCACTACCGCAAGCACAAAGGCGCGGTCAAGCTCCACACGCAGCTGGACCTGTCCGGCAATCTGCCCTGCTACGTGGTGATGAGCAACGGGAAGATGGCCGACATCCGCGCGGCGCGGAAGTGGTTCAAGATTGAATCGGACAGCATCTACACGTACGACAAGGGATACTGCGACTACGCATGGTTCAAGGAGATTTACGGCAAAGGCGCTTTCTTCGTCACAAGGCTCAAGCAGAACGCAAGGCTCAAGGTTGTCGGACAGCACCTCGCCCCAAACGAAAAACTGGGCGTCGTGGCCGACGACATGGTGGAGCTGGAGCTTCAAAACGCCCAGGAGACGTATCCCGGGAAACTGCGGCGCGTGATGTTCCACGACGAGGAGACGAACAGGGACTACGTCTTCCTGACCAACAACTTCAGACTGGCTGCAGCGACCATCGCCGCAATCTACAAGAGAAGATGGCAGATCGAACTGTTCTTCAAGTGGATAAAGCAGAACCTGCAGATCAGGACTTTCCTTGGCACAAGCGAAAACGCCGTGATGACGCAGATATGGGTTGCGCTCATACACTTTCTGCTGGTCGCCTACATCAAGTTCCTGACCAAGGTCGAAATCAGCCTGACGGAAATCACTGCCCGCCTCAGGGAACAACTGATGAGCAACAGCCACTTGCTGGAGCTGCTCTCGCTCGACAGAAAGACGCTGGCAAAGCCACCCGACTGGAACGCACCACGTCAGTTGGAGTTATTCGGGGAGTTTATGAGCTGAAACTTTATCGGACAGCAGTGTTCGAACATGGTTTTTTCGGTCACTGAGGTCCCGCAACTGAACGGAGAACGTGAAATAAAGCGGAATCATCATCCTTGAAAAAACGATCAGGTATCTCCCCTGAGAGACGCCTGCCGTGTGTAGTCGTGGACAGGTTGGAGGAGTTGATGAAAAATCCGAAGGCGGAGTTTGAGAGAATCTATTGGACAATGAAGAGATATTGCTTCACTATGCCCACGGAAGCATGGTTTGACATTACACTGCCAGTGAGTCGATAACGCCTGGCGTCGGCAGAGCCGTAAAGGGGCTTTCGAGTCTTCGCGTTTCGTCCTCGCTTGCGGCATTTTGGCGGTTGGGCTGTAGTTTTGCCATTACCTCTGCAATCTGTCCCCATAGTGAACTTGACCACAGCGGGGCATCTATTTTGTCACAAAAGTCAAAATTGTGTACCATTCCGGCTAAGACTCATGCGATAAAATGTCGTGGCGTGATGTGGAAAAGTTGAGAAAAGATGGTATTGTATTGTTTGAGTGTTGTGCAAGAACGAAGGAGATCGCTTTCGAGCCGTTCTTGAACTTTTCGTCAAAGTTGTCAAAGTTGTTTTGACTTGTTGAAACAGAAGGAGCCTGTTGTATGTCCACTTTTGCCCCGCCGTATTTTGGTTCTGACTACTATCCCGAGGACTGGCCAGCCGAGCAGTTGTCCGAAGACATTGCGAAGATGAAGGAGGCTGGCTTTAATGTCGCCCGCATTGCGGAGTTTGCCTGGAGCAGAATGGAGCCTTCGGATGGCGTGTTTGAGTTTGGATGGTTGCATCGTGTGGTAGATGAACTGGGGAAGGCCGGGATTGCGACCATTCTCGGTACTCCTACCGCGACCCCGCCTGTCTGGCTGCTGCGGAAGTATCCTGGAGTGACCAAGGTGCTGGAGCAAGGAAACTCCCTGGAGCACGGCGGGCGTCGCCATTGCTGTTTCCGAAACCCGATCTACCTGCGCTACTGCCTTCGCATCGCCGAAAAAATGGCGCAGGAGTTCGGAAACGATCCCAATGTCATCGGATGGCAAATCGACAATGAGGTCTATGTCCACGACCGGGGGTGCTTCTGCCCCGTCTGCGCGGAGCAGTTCCGCCGTCATTTGGAGAAGAAGTTCAACGGTGACATTGACGCCCTCAACCGGGCCTGGAACTTGACCGTCTTCTCCCAGGAATATTCGAGTTTCGACGAAATCAACCCGCCACGTAACGCCTGGACCAATCCCCACATCAACCAGGAGTGGATTCTCTTCCAGCAGCATGCCGTCATTGAGTTCGTGCATGCGCAGGCGGACGTCCTGCACCGATATGTCGGAAGCGTGCCAGTCGGGACGGACACGATGCCCTACAACGGGCTGGACTACGCCGAATTGTCCAGCCGTCTGGACATTGCGGAGTTCAACCACTATAACACTCCCAATACTCTCTGGGAGGTCATTCTCTGGTTTGATTTCGTGCGCAATTACCGCAACCGCCCGTTCTGGAACACGGAGACGCAGACGACTTGGAACGGCAGCCACATCATAAGCCAGACTCTCAAGCCCGAGGGATACTGCACCGCCAACTCCTGGCTTCCCATCGCCCTCGGCGGCGAGGCAAACCTCTACTGGCTCTGGCGCACGCACTGGGGCGGCCACGAACTGATGCACGGCGCCGTCCTCGCCGCTTCTGGACGGCCCATGCATACGTTCGGGGAAGTGCAGGAAATCTCCCGCGGTCTTCGGAAGGCTGCGGATTTCATCAATGGGACGCGCGTCGTTTCGGACATTGCCGTGCATTACCCGTCGCGTTCGTTGAATCTATTCCTGGTGCAGGGGATCCACAAGGAGTTCCATTACACAAGGTGCTTTGCCGACTCGTTCTATCGTCCGCTTCTGGACGAGTGCTGCCGCCCCGATCTTCTGGAAACCTCGCAGGATTTCTCGCAGCACAAACTCCTCGTTTCCCCGTACGTCTGCTACCTGGAACCTGAACTCGCCAAGCGCATCCTGGACTGGGTTGCTAACGGCGGCATCTGGATTGTCGGACCGATGACCGACATCCGCGACGAGCATGGAGCCAAGTTCCAGGACCGTCCGCTCGGCTGCCTGGAAGAACTCCTGAACGTGCGCTGGTGCTATTCCGTGCCCGACGCCGAACTCACCCTGAAATGCGCCTGGAAGGACGGTTCTCCCTTCCAGTCTGGCGTCTGGAACGAACTCTATGAAGCCAATGGAGACGGTGTTCTCGCGCAAATCACCCAATCGCCGCATAGTGCCCTGCTTGGCAAGGCCGTGCTTCTGGAGCGCAAAATCGGACGCGGCCACGTCTTCCTGCTCGGAACCACCCCGAGCCGCGAGATGATGCGCAAAGTCTACGAGCGTGCCCTGGACCTCGCTGGCATTCCGTACGGCAATGGCGACGGCGAGAATATCGTGGTTGTCCCTCGCCAGGGCGAAAAGCTTTCGGGGCAGTTCCTTGTGGAGTTTGCTGGCCAGGGCGGCATTGTCACCTTGCCCAAACCCGGGCACGACCTTTTGACGGGCGAGGATTTCGACACAACCGTCCCTCTCGCTCCCTACCAAGTGCGAGTCATCCAGTTCTAGGCAGAAAAGGACGCTCCTCTAGGTCCTTGTGTTTATAGGAACTCTAAAGAAAGGAAAGAAGATGCGTAGATTTTTGGTATTGTTGGCGATGGTTTGTGGCTGTTTGGTAGCAGATAGCTTTCGTGTGGATTTACAGATTCTGAAGGAGGGGACGTTTGTCTTTCCCGAGAAGGGAATTAAGTTCAAACGGGCAGACTGGGACAAGGCCGAAGAGCCGAAACTGTTTTTGGGACACGGCGAACTTCCAGAAGACGGAACTCCTGTGGAACTGAAAATCTGCTTCAAGGTGACGAAGCCGACTTCCTTCCGCATCGATTTGGGAGGTCCCTGGCAGAAAGACCATAACTACCAGTGGCTGCTGCTCCATGAAATGTCCAGTGGAAAGTATCTGGTTCCCACCGGTGGATTCAATACACTTCTGACAAATGGACTGCCCCAGAACGGCCTCCCTCCCAGATTCGGTTCCAGCAAGGAGAAACCCGAACCACGTCTGTACATTAAGGACGGTACCAATGTCGTCTATCGCATCAATTTCTCCCATCGGCTCACCTTTGCTCGTCAGGCCGTTCCCGGCGAACTCTATCAGTACAACTTCATCGTCAGCAAGGATGTCCCCACGGAGCCGTTTTTCATGTCTCAGGAGACGCTGCCATTTGCGTCGGACTGGACGGTTTTCCCGCGCGTTTCAGGCCCTGTGGTGCAGGCGGAGGTTCCTGCGTCGGTGGACAACGTCAAGCCGATTTTATTGAAGAACTATCCGGCGACGGACGCGGCTGCTGGGACGATGATTGACTTGGGGAAAACGGCGGGCAAAATGTCGAACATGGACTGTTCGCTTTTGTACAATGTGTTTGAGTCTGCAGAAGACAAGAACTATCTGGCTGGTTTTGCGGCGGACTGGTGGATGCGTGTGCATTTGAACGGGCAGAAGGTGATGGATACGATGGCGACGGGGAACGGTCGAAAGTTTCCGTTGAACGACCACATCGCGTTTCTGCCTGTCAAGAAGGGGCGCAATGTTCTGGTGGCGGAGGTCTATGCTGGCTTAGACGGGAGCAAGTTCGTCTTTGGCACCCCTCGCAAGGAAGAACCGCCCGAGGTGCATGAATACACGGAAGGGGCTGGCTGGCGCGTCCTTGATATGAGCAAGACCGCCATCCTGCCAGGTTCCGCGTTGGACCTGTCCGCCAATGTGGAAGCACCTGCCGGCAAGTATGGACGCATCATTCAGGGACCTGACGGCTTCCTGGTGTTTGAGAACGCTCCCTCGCGTCCTGCCCGCCTGAACGGCTACTCCAGTGGGTTGCCGGGTGACCAGTGGAGAAATTGTGACAATGCGACCGCCAAGAAGAATATGACGCGCTTCGCGTCCGAGGTGCGGCGACAGGGCTTCAACTCCTTCCGCGACCACGGGATCGACGGTTGGCTCATGCGGGGTTCGCAGCAGGCGTTAGTCCCGAATCCCGATATGCTGGACCGCTGGGACTGGATTTTCGCGGAGTTCAAGAAGCAGGGAATCTACTGGCACCATGTGGTGTTTTCGTTCCGTCTCTACCAGGCGGAGAAGGACCACCAGGACACCTATAATGACCGCGAGTTCCACAAAGTGATGATGGCGATGGGGCATCCGTGGCAGAGGGAACGCTGGAAGGCGGGTGCGGTCATGTTCTTGAACCACGTCAATCCATATACGAAACTTGCCTGGAAGGACGACCCGGCGCTGGCGGTGGTGGAGTTCCACAACGAGAACTATCTCGGATTTGGTCGGATTGCCAACGTTATCAAGAAGCATCCGAAGGAGTTTCAGTTTGTGCAGGACAAGTGGATTGCGTTCCTGAAGCAGCGGTTTGCGAATGTTCCGAAGGAGAAATGGCCTGTGGAACTGCAAAAGAATGGTCTGGAGGGGGCGCCGTTGTTCCGGGTAGGTGCGGGC
>JAFRLI010000009.1 GCA_017431255.1 Victivallales bacterium | reverse complement strand
TAACTTAATCCTCATTTTTCCATTTTCCAATGCCGCTCCCAACATTTTTCCATTTTTTCCGAAAAAAAGTGGGAAAAATCATCGCAGAGCGCGTTCCAGGCTGTCAAGGCGTTGGAGAACCTGGTTGTATCGCTCTGTAAATTGGGCAAGGGCAAAGTCTTGTTTGACAGTGGAAGGCAAAGGAATCGGGTTCTTGAGATGGTCAGGGGACTTCCGCGCTTCTTCTACATATTCCAGGAGAACCTTCCCGACCACAGGGGCGTCTGCCAAGATGTCTTTTTTCGAGAAAGAGGCATTGGGGTCTTTGGCGAGTGCGGCAAGGGAGTCGGGGGCAGTCATGTCCAGAATCTCATATGCGTCCAGTTCCAGGTTGTCGATGACGCATTGTTGGAGTGCCGCCAGGTCGGCTTCCAGTGCTTTTCGAAGGCTGATTCGTTGTGCAGAGGAGAGTGGTTGGCTGGCGAGTCGTGCCAACGCCTGAAGCCTCTGGGTTTCGATGGCAAATGCTACCAATGCGGAAATCATACTGTCGCGACAGGCAGAAAAGACGGCGCTGCCACGGACAAAGGTCTGAATCGCAGCGTCTTGGGACGATTTTCCAGAAGCGAGGCGTTCCAGAAGTTTTGAGTTTTGTTTGGAAAGATTTCTCAGACCAGTCAAATGGGGGAGCGCGAGTTGGGTCAAAGGCCCTTCTTGCGGTAGAGTCAAATGGATGACGGACGCACTGCCGAGAATATCGTAGGCGCGTTTGAAATCTTCGTCATTCAGGATTGTATTGGAACGAGAACACTTTTCAAGGAGAGAGCGAAGTTCCTCAAGTTCTAGTTCTCCGATGGAATTGCCCCGGCGTTGCGCCTCCCAGAAAGCCTGCCGCGGATTGGTAACCGGGACATCCTTGAGAACCGTGTCCACACTCAAAAGCACTTCCGACTCGCCGGAAGAAGCCCCCGCCTCGCCAGAAGACTCCCCTTCTTCCGACGAGTCCTCCTCGACCTCGTCCGCGCTTTCCATAAAATAGTATTTCTTCTTGCCGCCAGGCGTCCCCGTGAAACACAACTTCCACAGCAAAACGCCCAGGGCTATCAGAATGCAGAAACGCAGAAAGTTCTTCATAGGGATAAGTGGTTATTTGGGAGTGGGTTTATCTTGGATTTTGAGTTTCAAGGAGGAGGAGTTTGCGCGGAGTTCCGGGGCATACATCCCCTGGAGGATTGCCGGCAGTGCAGTGTAACGTCCTGGGATTTCGGCACGTACGCGATAGAAGAGGCTGTGCGTTCCTTGCGGCAGATTGCGCACCATCAAGGCGACACGGTCATCGCGGAACTCCACATACGCAGACAACCCATCTCGCCAGCGGTAGCCGGAACGAACATCGATGGGCTCCGTCCCCGCGGCCTTGCGGTCCTCAAGGCAAAGGTACTCGTAGTCGTTCTTGCTGGTCACAATGAGTTCCACCTCCAGTTCGTCCCCACTCTTCACCTCGTCCCCGTCCCGCAGTTCCACCCGCTTCGTCGAATCAATTCTCTTTTCAATGGGACGCCCTTCTGCATTTGACGAGCCGACAACCTGCGCTCCCTTCTCCAAACGATAGACCTTCCGCGCCACCTTCACTTCCAGCCCCGCCTCTGTAATCTGTTCCTCTTTCGTAAAATAGGAAAGATAACTGTTTACGTACAGCGGTGATTTCCCAGTGTGGCGAACCACCAGCGTGTGTGCGCCCGGCGAAAGTTCCGCAACCTGCGCGAGTTCCCCGTCAAACAAGTTTTCGCGTGTGAGGCGGGAGGTGGCGACGGTCTTGCCATCCAGGAGAACTTCCACCGTCGTGTCGATTTCGTTTTCGCCACTGACGAGGAGATATTCCGCAAATGCCTCCAGGCAGGCAGCGGTATCCCGAGTAGAACGCCAGTACGTTCCGTTCTTACGATTGTTGAGAAGGTACTTGACAAGACGCGGCGCAACGGGGTCCTTCGGATTCTCCGCAAGGATGAGCTTGAGGAAGGCAGCCTGCGTTTCGAACATGTCGCCATACCAATACCACCAGTAAGACTGTCCAAGGTCGAGCCAGGCAGTTTGGTTTTCCTCGTCCTGTTGAAGGAACTGGCGCAGATTACGTGTAAACTCGGCGTTGCGCGCGTCCTTCATCCTCAGCAATCCCTGGGCGACGAGTGCCTTTGTGTAAAGCCCCAGGCGCTCCCGGTCGCGACACAGGAACTCTGCCATTTGGGGATTGGGCTTTCCAACCTCGCAAAGCACCAGGAAGACCAGCGCGTCCAGATGGGACACATAGTTCTGGCGAGGAGGTTTCTCCTTTGTTTCTTGGATGAGTTCCTGAATCGACTGCAATTGCTGTCGCTCCAACCACTCCACACCGCGTTTCAGAGAATCTTCGGGCACCTTGACGCCATTCTCGCGTGCCAAGAACAACCCATGCACAACCCGCGCCGTTTCATGCGCCCAGGAATGTTCCCCATACCCCGAAAACCAGCCCCAGCCCCCATCCGAGCACTGCATCTTCGCCAAATCTGCAACTCCCTTTCGCACAATATTTTCCATCTCCTCTTCATCAAACACGGGATTGTCCCCCTTGCGGTCGTAGCGCTTCCATTGCGCAGCACGCTGCGCCGCATCGCCGAGTTCCTGCGCATTGAGATTGGAACGCCGCTTTTTCAGGGATGCAAGGTCGATGCCGAGTTTCTGCAAGGTCTTTTGCGCGAGCACGGCGGGCACGAAACGATTCAGTGTCTGCTCCGTGCAACCATACGGATAGGCAATGAGATACGGCAACGCGTCTGTCATCGCCAGCGCCAAAGATGGAGACCAACGGACTTCCACACGAGCACTCCCGCGAATCTCCTTCGGAATTTCTAACGCAATTTCCGTCTGCCGTTCTTCCGCTGTCATTGCACGCGACACCGCCACTTGCTTCTCAATCCCATATTCCTTGACGGGCAAGGAAACCTCCATCCCATCAGAACCTCCTTTTCCGACGGCAGTTACACGTATCTTCACAGAACCTGGCTTCTCCGCGCGCATCCGCCATTCGACACGCGCCTGGCCGCCCGCCGGCACCTTCGCTCGTCGTCCGGCATCCTCCAGCATGTGCAATCCATCTTCCGATGTCAGAACCACTTGCACATCCATATCGACGTTCTTCCGATTGTCCACCAGGGCGGACAGCACCACTTCATCTGTCTCCGTGAAGAATCTCGGAGCCTGCAAACGCACCATCAAATCCTTCGCAGTGGCAAACTGCGCCTGCCCGGAGCCGACGCTCGTGGTCGTGGTGACCGCCCACGCCTGGCAACTCCAACTCGTGAGGCTCTCCGGAACCGTGAACGGCAGAACGGCCCGTCCGTCCGCATCGGTCTCGACGCAGCCGACCCACAGCGCCGTGTCCGCGAAGTTCGTGCGGATGGCAACGGGGGCCTCCGCCGATTCACCGCCCGCTTCCTGCCTCTCTGCTCCGACTGGGGCCATGGCGGCGCCATTGACTGCGGCAGGCATGGCCTTCATCATTGCACCATCCGCTACACCTTTAGCTTCCACATTATCTGCATAAGCCCAATGCACATCTTTCATGCGGCTCCGAAGGGGTCCTCGCACTCCTCCGCCCAAGTCGGCCCCCAGCGTGTCAATGTATACTCCAGCATAGATACTGAACGGGGAGTAATGACGCTTTCCCCGGTAGAATGCCTGGCGGATGTCCGTGTTGGTGCGGTCCGCGATATAATCCAGGCTGCGATCATATACCGCAACCGTGACGCTTCCCTGTACAGGCTTGCCTGACAAATCGGTCACGCGGACCTCCAGCTGCGTCTTCGCGCCCGGCGCCACCTCCGGCTTCTGCGGCTGCAAATCCACCTGCAGGATGCGCTTTTCTGGTGGCACAAACAGTTCCCGCTGAACATGATAGGATACTCCTTCCGAAACAGTCCAAGCATCCACGAAGAAGTTTGGCATATCCTGGGCCGTGACTGGGATGTCCACCAGCGCGGTCTTGCCCTCCAGACGCAGAATGCGCAATTCGGTTTGTTCGTTGCGTTCGGGACGCACCAGAAGCATCACCGTGCTTCCCGCGCGTTCCGTGGAGACCGCCAGGTGCGCGATGTCGCCGGGAGCGTATTCCCGCTTGTCCGGCGTCAGTTCCAGCCCCTGGAATCGGAAGTCGCGGGCATCGTCCCCGCTGCCGAACGCAGAGAAGAAACAGCCCCCCTCCACCTCGCGCCCCTGCGCATCCTTCACCGTCACCGAGAAACGGAACTGCCCCGCTCGGCTGACGGAGAACCGCTCCTTCAGTCTCCCGTCCGGAGAGAGTTCCACCGTCCATTCGCGGACCGGCTTCTCCGCGACGGTTTCCCCGCTGTAGTCCATTTGGAGCAGACGCACCTTGGCGGTGCCGCGGACGGGCTTCCCGTCCACAGAGCGTGCCTGCGCGGAAAGGATGGCGCTCTCCCCGATGCGACAATACCCGCCGTTGGTCCAGGCATAGACATGGAACGGGTCACGTGCGGCAATGGCGCTGCCAGTTCCGACGATGGTACGCCTCGACAGGTCCCGAACCTCCGCCGTGATGGTGTAGCGATGATCGCAGTTTTTGCGATTCTTCAGGGCGGCGGCGGTTTCGACGGGAAGCCGGAACTGCCCGTTCTCGTCCAGTGTAATGTCTTGATCGAAAACGACCTCCGGCCTTGTCCATGGATGCCCGCCCGGGATGCGGACGCAGCCCCAGCGCTCCCAGCCCGGCAGCCAAGCGCGGGCTTTGGTCTCCCACCAGTAGCCGTTGCCGTAGAACCAGTCCCACGGTCCAATCGGCCACCAGTTGCGGTAGACCTCCTCCCGGAGAACGCAGATGTGCGCCGTCGCCCCCGCTACAGGCGACCCGAAATAGTATTTCGCCTTTACCTGGAACTCCAGCGTGTCCCCCAGCGAAACCGGCTCCGACGGTCCCTCCACCAGTACCTCGAACTCCGGCTTCTTGTACTCCTCCACCCGGAACGAAAGACCTATCCAACTGTCATTCACATTGCACATCCAGGTCCCCAGTTTGGCGTCATCGGGAATCTTCCAGTCGAAAGAAACGCCTCCAAACGAATCCGCAAGGAGTTCGTACTTGCCAGTCAACTTGTGCTCCGGAGAGTATAATTGCAGTCGCATTTTCTTGCCAGCAAAGGGATTAGGTGTTACTTTTGCTAATTCTGGCTGGCCGCCCCAGACGCGCAGATGCACCGTGTCCCCGGGACGGTACACAGGACGGTCGCTCACGCCAAAGTAGTTGGATTGAATATGGTCGTCATACCATCTTTGGCGTAAAAAACCCTCCGAGCCGTAGTGTATCACGGAAAAGATGCCCTGCGGGTCCGTCAGGAGCAACGTCCAGTCCCATTCAAAGTTCCATTCCTTCTCTTCCTTGATGGGCTTTCGGAAGTAGAATCCGTCCTCGTCGGTGTCCCCCGTCTCCTTGTTCAATCCAAGCATCCGACGTTGCTTCTCCCCGTTCCAGCGCGCGTACATCCCCAGCAGTTCGAGCTTCACCTTCGGGACAGGGGCACCCGACCGCGTATCCACAACCTGCAAAATGCGCATTTGCTCGGACGTAGCGACACTGCCGACGCGTCCTGTCCTGGCCTCCTCCCCGTGCAGGGCCGGCGTGCCCGTGACGGGCGTCCGTAGCACCTTGAAGGGGCAGTACTGCAACAGCAAGCGATGCGTCACCTGAACCAGCTTCTTGGTAGGTCGGTTTTTTGCGTCGCGTTCCTCCGTCATCTCTCCAGGAATCTGCAATTCAAGCAGATACATCCCCGGCTGGAAGTCTGGGAGCCGGAAATGGTGGGAAGCGAAATGGTAGTCTGCGGCGCGGGTAACTTTTTCGTCCCAGGAACGGATTTGCTTGCTGAGAAACTCGCGCAGGTTGTCCTTTCCTGGTGCGAAGACATCCTGGTCCGCTGCAAAAAAGCGTCTGAACGGACGTATCATTTGCTCCGCCTTCTCGTCCTGCAAATCCAGCGCCGTCTTCAAGGAATCCTTGAACTTTTGCGCAATCGCCTGCTGGTCGATTTCCCAGACGACGCACCGCGCCACATCGGAATTGCGAATCATCATATCGAATTGGAAGGTTCCGTCCACGCTGTCGTAACCGGGGTCCAAATCCACAAAGGAGCCTTGGGGCATTTCAATCTTCCGGCAACGTTCCTCCGATTCCACGGGATTCCATTTGGCATACTGCCGCCAGAGAGCATGCGCCTTGCCGTATTGACGACGCCTCTCAAAAATCCCCGCCAGCAAAGAACATGCTTCTCCCGCATAGGAGCCGTTTTCCTCCAGCACCTTACGGCAGATCGCAATATAGTTGTGTTCGGGCGGAAACTTCAGGCGAACCGCCCCCGTCTCCGTCCAGACGGCTATCTCTTCCTCGGACAAATGTTCCGGTGTAAATGGCTTCTGCCCAGTCGGTTGCCGAGCAAAGTTGTCCGCAAACCACATATACAACGCCAAGGCATACAGATACTGTGCCTCGCTGGCATCGATGGTCTCCAGACGTCCCAGAAGCCAGCGCCAACGTTCCCCGTCATTCTTCGCGCTCTCCCAACTGC
>JAFRLI010000068.1 GCA_017431255.1 Victivallales bacterium | reverse complement strand
CCAACATCCTCTCTTAAGGAGAAGGTTTCATCTGTGAAGCATTTCCTAGAAAGAAAACTGAAAACTTTCATTCCAACCGCCTTCAGGGTGCGATGACTTCATCGCTCAAACTCGGTGTAGTCATGAGTCTACGCTCTTCGCCCTCGTTTGTGGCGTTTTGGCGTTTTGGGCGGTAGTTTTGCAATTACCTCTGGAGGAAGATTTTTCGAAAGTTTTTTTGAGGTAGCGTGTGGCGAGGGAAGAGAAGAGGGATTACATTATTAGTTGCGTTGGACGAAGGACGACTGCTCCGCAAGGGGAGGAAAGTCCGGACACCACAGAGCGGGAAGCCCAGTTGAAAGGCTGGGTACTGCGGGGCAAACCCGCAGGAAGGAAAGTGCCACAGAGAAAGACCGCCTCGCGAGGGGCAAGGGTGAAAGGGTGGAGTAAGAGCCCACCGTACGTAGCAGAAATGTTGCGGGCAAGGCAAACCCCTTCCGGTGCAAGGCCAAATAGGGAACAAAGGCGCTGCTCGTGCCGCGTCTCCGCAAGGGGGCATAAGTTTCGGGTTTCGGCTGCTTAGATGAATGGTCGTCGGGCTGCGAAAGCGGTACCACAGAATCCGGCTTACATTCGTTCGGCGCATTTTTTTTTGGGAAGTGCCAGATGCGTCTTAGCAAATATCAGGTCATTCATCGAATCAGTGAACTCATCGTGCAGGCACCTGACCCTTGGTCAGGTTTGCAACAGGCAACGGAATTGCTTGCGGAATGCACGGGAGCGGATGTTTGCGGTCTGCTTTCCTATAATCCCACGACAGGTCGCAACAGCCTGGTTGCAGCATGTGGCATTTTGGGGGAACAAGTAGGAAAACTCACGCTGGATTCCGAACGGGGGCTGGTGGGGCTTTGCGCTAAGACGGGGCGCACTTTCAACGTAGACGACCGCAATGCGTGCACTGGCGAGAGCATGCCTCCCCTTCCGCAAGGGCAGTATCTCCACGGAATGCTGGCGCATCCGCTCATCGTGAGCGGTTCCAATATCGGTTGCTTGATTCTGATTCGCAAGCGCAAGCATCGTTTTCCTGCCAAAGTTCTGGAAATGCTGGATGAAATATCGGGTTCTCTCGGAATGTTCATCCTCAATGCGACGCTTTACGGCGTTCCTTTGGGTGGTCAGGAAGGATTTTCGTTCCAACGGACAAATCGCAATCGTACCAAACGCATTCAGCGGGACAAGCCCATCAAGGGGCGTTCGGTGACCACGGGCGTCGTCAGCGGCGAGGTGGTGAAAATTGCGAGCGTGGACGAATTGCTGTCGGGAAGTTCGATGCAACCCCGCACGAACAAGACTGCGGAGGCCATCAAGGCAGAGCGGGAGACGTTCTTCACGGCTCTGGAAAGTGCCAGGCGGCGGGCATTGCGCACCGTCCGCGAACTGCAAGGAAGCCTTTCTGAGGCAGACTGCAAGATTTTCGAGATGCATGTCATGCTTCTGGATGACCCTTCCCTGCGCACGGCCATCCTCAAACATCTGGATGAAGGACACAACCTCGCTTCCGCCCTCAGTTCCGCCCTGCACTATTTCACTCTGCAATACCAGAAAGTCGCCGATCCCGTCCTTCGAGCACGCCTTTACGATATCAAGGACATCTTCCTCAACATCAAGACTGCTGCCGACAATATGCGGACGAGCGGACGCACCTCCCCGGGAATGCCTGCTCGCAAACCCAAGAGCATCATCGTTGTCGCAAAAGAACTATTGCCCTCGCAACTGGTGAGCCTGCCGCTTCAGAAAGTCCGTGGTATCTTGTGCGAGGACGGAGGTACCGCCGACCACGTCGCCATTGTGGCACGTGCCTTGCAAAAAAGCATGGTGGTCGGGATTCCAGGCATTTCGGATATGGTGCGTCCAGGCGACAGCATTCTGCTTGATGCCAATTCCGGAAACTGCTACCTGCGACCTTCCCTGCACCTGATGCGAGAGTTTGCCACTGCCCTCAAAATAACGCGGGAACGACAGATGCTCAACTGGAAGGACGAACGTCCTGCACGTCCGTCCGTTGTACTCACGAAAGACAACGTTCCCATCCATTTTACTGGCAATCTTGCACTCCTCAATGAAATGCCTGCAATCCATCATTTTGGTTTGGAGGCCATCGGGCTCTATCGCACCGAATTTATGTTCATGATTCGCAATAGCCTTCCGACCGAAGAGGAGCAGTTCCAGGTTCTCAAACGATTGCTTGGACTCTCGCAGGGGCTGCCTGTCACCGTCCGTGTTTTGGATGCCGGTGGGGACAAGAGCCTTCCGTATCTGTTCGAGGCTCCCGAAGACAATCCTTCTCTTGGTCTCCGTGGACTCCGCTTCCTCTTTTCACGACCCGATATCTTCCTCCCACATCTCCGCGCCATTCTACGTGCCAGCGCCTACGGCAAACTCAGCATCCTCTTCCCCATGGTTG
>JAFRLI010000067.1 GCA_017431255.1 Victivallales bacterium | reverse complement strand
ACTAACCACAAGCCACAAGCCACAAACCACAAACCACTATTTCTTCTCTGCCAGAGCCTGTTGTTTGGCTTTGAGGAGTTTTTCCTGTTCGGCCTTTTGCTTGGCGGCTTTTTGCCTGGCGTCGTATTCAGTTTGCCAAGGTTCGTCGTTGTTGGCGTCCCGCTGGAGTTCATCGGGGGCGTGTCCATTCCAGAGGGTTGGGGTGAGCCAGGCGGACCCCATGTGGAGCCAGGAGGGACCCGAGGTGGGTTTGGCGTCCAAAGTGAGTTTTTTGACGCCTTTGACGTTGACGTAGAAGGTGGCGACGGGGTGTTTCCAGGTGACGGTTCGGTGCTGGAGAGGCTTTCCATCGCCGAGGAGGGTGAAGGTGACAGCCTCGCCGTTTTGTCGGGAGAGGCACATATTGGCCTCTGGCGGGTTGACGAGGGTGACGCGGGAGGTGAAGGTCTCGAAGCCGAGGCCCTGTTCGCCCGTGATGTCATATTGGAGGTTGCAGGGAGCGCGCATTCCGATGACGCCAGGCTCCTCGAACTTTTCCCCGAAGAAGCCGCGTCCGAATCCGACCGCGCCGCGCATCTGGTCGATTTTGACGGGTTTCAGTTCGGCGAGGAGGAGTTGAGAGGCGTTCGGGGGCATTTCAAAAGGCGGGTGGCATTGAGGAGCGACGGTTGCGCGAACTTCCTCGGAACCCAGGAAGAACTTCCCGGATTCGACCTGCCAGTCGGTGCCGAACCAGCCGGTGATGAGCATGGTTTCGGGGGTGGCGGAAGAAGCGTCGAAGACTGCGTAGTCGAAGTACTTGTAGGAGTCATAAACTCCCCAGTTGAACCAGTTCCCGAATCGTCCCCACATCTGGAATGCGGCCTCGGTGGAGTTGGCGGAGAGCATGACGACGAGGCGTTCGGGAGCGTATTCGACGTTGGGGTAGACGAGGAAGGAGCCGATGTCGGGAGCGTTCAGTCGGTTGTTGAGCAAGTCGTCGTTCTTGATGGGGAGATTTGCCATGACATCGCTGAGAGGGATGGATTTGGAGAGAACGGAGGAGATGGCGTTGTCCCCGAAGCCGCCGAACAGGAGGAGGTTGAAGCGTTCCATTTGCTCGGGGGTGCACTGCGTGTCAAGGACGCTGGGGCAGGGGGCGCCGTTGCGGCGTTTCCACTCCGCGCAGAACCGTTTGGCTTCCTCCATCCAGGCATTCTTCATCTCCTCGGATTCCGAGGCGGTGCCGATGACCACCAGGAACGGCGCGTTGAGCGCTTCTGAAACGGGCCCCTCCAGACCGCGTTTCTTGATGAGGGACGGCGCTGGCAGAAGCGACGCTTCCCCCCATCCGTGGACGGGGCTTTTGCGCAAGGCAATCCAGGCGTTCGGGTCGGCAGGCAGATTGGGGAGATTGAGTTCTTTGCCGTCCACGGTGATGGTCATGGAAGGTGCGTTGGAGAAGAGGGCGGACGGTCGTTGGAAGGAGAAGGAGAGCATGTTGGAGGTGGATACGGTGAGTTTCCCGTTGGTGACGGAAGCCGAGAGGTATCCTGGTGCGAGGGGACGTGCAAACTGTTCCATGCGCAGCCACCATGCCTTGCCGTGCTTGAGTTGGTCGGCCTTCCAGAAGATGCGGGAGGGGGCCGGGTTGCGCTTCCAGGAGCAGGTCCAGGAGAGGGCGTCGTCCTTGGCGGATTGCGGGAAGCCGCCGTGTCCCGCATTCGGGTATTCGCGGTATTGCACATTCGCGTGGTATTTGCGGAGGACTTCGACCATGTTGCGGGAGTGCGCTGGCGGCACGACCGTGTCACCAGAACCATGGATGATGTAGGCGGGGAGATTCAGAAGGTTTTCGGTGTAGTTTCGTGCCGTCTGCATTTCCTGGACGGCCTTGCGCATGTCATCGAAACGGCCGGGGAATCGTCGGTTCCATCCCCAGCGTTCGGTCCATGCCAGGTAGTCGGCATTGCCGCAGATGGGGTTGATGGCGGCGAATTGGTCGGCGTAATGAACGCCGAGGTGGAATGCGCCGGTGCCTCCCATGGAGGAGCCGGTGAGGTAGACGCGGTCATCGTCGATATGGAAGTCACGTTTGACTTCGGCGATGGCGGCGAGAACATCGTCTTCACCGAGTTCCTTGTAGTCAGTGGAGCCGCGCCCGCGAGGGGAGAGGACGATGGCGCCTTTGTAGGCGGGGGCGGGGTGTCCTTGGAAGGCGGCAAACCAGCCGTGGCCGTGCATGGAGACGATGAGAGGCCAGGCGACAGCGGGATCGTAGCAGTCGGGGACGGCGACGGAGTAAGTCTGGAAGGACTGGTCCACCGGGGAGAGATATGCGCGGAGGCGGGCCCCCTTTTCTTCGCGGATGGCTTCCACGCCGTTGGCGTTCTGGTGGCACGCCAGCAGAAGGATGTCGTAGTACTCGCGAATGACCTGGATGGTTTTGTCATCTAGCGGTTGTTTTTTCTTGAGGGGAGCGGCTTTTGCGATTGCATATTGAGCCTTGGCCATCAGCCATGAGGCGCGCCGTGCGCGTGGAGAGTTGTCCGCAATTGCCCAGAGGTACTGCTGTTGTGCAATTTTCTGGAGCAAAGAGACCTTCTCGGGGATGTCTGCCCAGGGAGCGGGCTTGAAGAACGCGTGGAACGCGAATGCGGACACGACAACGAGAATGGCGACAACGGCGAGGACGTTGGTCATGGTGGATGGTTTGGCGGGTTTCATAGTTCAGTTCAGGGGGTGTCGGTGGTCTGGGCGAGCGTGAGGTAGCGGAGAATGTTCTCGCGGCCGATTTCAATGCCGAGGAAGGGGTCTTCCATTCCCTCGAATTCGACGGAGAGCGCGCCCTGGTAGCCGCTGCGGAAGATGGTTCGGATGCACTGGGCGACGGGGACGTTGCCGTGTCCGATGATGGCACCGCGCCACCAGTTGCCGCCACGGGACTGGTTCCAGCCACGACCCGGGCAGGGCAGGGTGCCTGGCTTAAGGTGGAAGTCCTTGACATGCACGTGGAACGCAAACGGAACCAGGCGACCGACGGATTCCTCGGGGGCGTCGTCCGCGCAGATGAAGTTCCCGATGTCCAACAGGAGGCCGAAATTGGGATGGTTGACGGCATTGAGGAGGCGTTCCATGCGCAGGGCTTCCTGGCAGAACTGACCGTGGTTCTCGCACATGGTGCGGATTCCCTTGGTTTCTGCGTAGCGGGTTACCTCGATAAGGCCGTGGGCGATTTGGGGGAGGGCGGCGTCAAAGGTCTTCAGCCTCTTCCAGGATTCGGGGAAGCGTCCCCAGGCAGGGTCTTGGCGCATGGTCTGGCAACCCAAGGCGGCCGCGACATCGACGAACTTCTGCACGCGTGCGATTTCCGCCTCGACATCGCCGTTGGAGCCAGCGATGAAGTCTGCGGAGGTGCAGAAGTTGTTGATGGAGATGCCAACGCGTTCTGCCTCCTCGCGGTAGCGTTTTGCGACATCGAGGATGTCGCCTCCTTCGGGGACGGTCAGCCCGGAGAACTCAAGGCAGTCGAATTGCATTTCCTTTGCCTTGGCGATGATTTCAAACTCAGTGATGCGACCGGCTTTGACCGCTTTGCTGTAACTGTAGGAACTGACGCCGATTTTCATGGGATGGGGAATGGGTTGCTAGAGAGGAATTGGTGTTCGGAGAAGGCGACTGTGGTGCCATCGGGAAGGGTGGCGGTGAAGTCTGGCGAGCGGAACCAGTTCCAGTCGTCAGAGAGGAAACGGGAATCGTCGGGAGTCGGTGGAGTAATCGGTTTGATGGAGGATTGGAGGCGTTCAGCGAAGGCGTCTGCCAGTGCGGGGATGGTGAGAGTTGGCGCGAAATCCTGGAGGTTGGCGACGGGGGCGGGGACGGAGGGCACCGCGTCCGTGCGGAAGGTGATGCCTGGATTGGGCGTGAGGCGGGAGCGCAGTTCCGCCAGGTCGGTTTGGACTAGAATGGAGCCGTGCACCAGTGCCGTGTCCGTGCGAAAGGCAAATGCGGAACCGACGACCTTGTGCCCGTCGGCAAACACAGAGAGGCGTTGGTCCATTTGGACGGGGATTCCGAACGAGCGAATCGCGTCCATTGCGATTTGAATCCACGTTTCGCGTTGGATTTGGGAGGTGGGGAGGAGAAATGCGAACGCGAGACAGCCGGGGTCGAGGTAGACCGTGCCGCCGCCCGAGATGCGCCGCAGCAGGGGGATGGGGGAGGCGGTGAAACGTGTGAGGGAGATTTCTCGCCAGGGCACCTGGTGCCGTCCAATGAGAAGTGCGGGGGTGTCCTGGTAGAGGAGGAGCGTGGGTTGCTGCAAGCGACCTCGGAAGAGGGATTCTTCCAGGGCCGCATTGCAGGCGGGAACGTGCGAGGTGGAGAAGAGGATTCTCACGGTTGCTGCGGCTGGGGCGGCAGCATGGGCGGCTGGGCCGGTTTTACATTCCACTTGACCTTCGCGTCCGCCATCAGTTTCTGCGTCAGTTCCATCAGAACTTTCTGCTCGTTCTGTTTCTTGAGGAATCCTTCAATCTCTTCCTTGACCTCTTCAAACTGCTTGGAAGTCGTTTCGCCTGCCTTGATGATGTGGTATCCAAATTGGGTTTCGACCGGTTCGGAGAGTTCGCCTGGCTTCAGTTTCTTGAGTGCTTCTTCGAACTCAGGAATCATTTCGCCTTCGGAGAACTCGCCGAGGTCGCCGCCTTGCTCCTTGGAGGGGCAGTCGGAGTGTTCCTTTGCGAGTGCGGCAAAGTCCTTTCCTTCCTTGAGCAACTGTTGGACAACGTCGAGTGTAGCCTTTGCCTTCGCCTTGATTTCGTCGGTCGGTTTCTTGCCATTTTCTGTGTCATCAAACTTGGCGAGGATGTGTGCGGCGCGCAGTTTGGTGAAGAACTTTGCGTTTTCCTTGTAGAACTTAGCGGCGGCGTCTTCCTCAATCTGGTTGAGTTTTTCAATCATGGCGGAGATGGCGATGGTGTGGGAGAAGTCTTCGAGAATGTCTTTTTCGGACTTGCCGAACTCCTTGAGTTTCTGCTGGAGTGCTTCCTCGCCAATCTGCTTGCGGATTTCATCCAGTTCCGCCTTTGCCTTGGCTTCGTCTGCCTTGAAGCCCTTGGCAACGGCTTCTTTGTAGAGCAGAGCCTGCATGACCAGGGTGTTGGCTGCCTGGTAGACCACATTGGAAATCTGTTCTTTCTTCAACTCCATGCCACCGGCCAGGGCACCTTCGACCGAGCCGGAGATGAGTTGCCGGACTTCGTCCGCAGTCACTTTGCCACCTTCCCAGGTAACGACATCTGCGGGAATGTCCGCCAGGAGTTTTGCGGCGGCGGCTTTGACATCGACGGCAGGGGCGTTTTGGGTGGCGCCCGGGTCGAGGGTGATGGGTTGTGTGTTCTGCGCGAGGAGAGGCGTGGCGAGGAGAGCCGCGAGTGCGGCGGTTTGGAGGAGTTTCTGTTTCATGGATGGGTTCCTTGGTTTGCTTGTTGGGTGATATGTTGAAGAAAATCCGAGAATGAAGAGAAGTCGGGGCAGGGGGAACGCAGGCTTGCGGGGAGTTCAAGGCGGTTGAGTCCGAGCGCGAGGAGGTAGTCTTGTATGAGTTCGGGGGCAGGTTGCAGGTTCCGTTCCTGTAACTCGGTGAAGAGGGATTGGAAGAGTTTGGGAGAAGCTGTGGCGCGTGTGGCGACGATATGAGCGGCAAGGCTGTCAGAATCCTCTTGCGGGGGATTGTGTGTGGCGAGGCTGGTGCGGAAGCCGGACGGGAGGACGTCCCAGAGGGCGGCGAGTGCCAGATGGAAGAAGGGGGTCATGGAGCGGGGACGGAAGGACGGTTCTGTGCCGGCGAGCAGTTGTTCGAGATATGCGAAGAACGTGTGGTCGGGTTGTTCCGCGCGGAAGCGTTCGCACGTCAGTTCGAACTCCTTCTGGTCCCCGGTGGCGACCGCCTCCTGCATCTGGACCAGCCATTGTCGAATGCGTTCGGCGAGTTCTTTTTCCTTGAGGCGTGCGAGGTCGTCGAGTTGCATATTCAAGAAACGTTGCCAGGATGGGAATTGGAAGAGGACGTCGCAGCGCAGTTCGAGTTCTTCCAGCGCTTGCTTGAGGGACTGGGAGGTTTCCCAGGGCATTTTTGCGCGGAAGAGAGTGAGTGCCTGGAGTGCGTCGGGAAGATCGTTCAAGCTGAGGAGTTCGGAGCCGGCGGTGCTGGAGAGTTGGAAGGATTGGAGGTAGGTGCGGAGACCATCGTAGTCGCTGGCGTCGAGGAATTGTTGGATGCGGATGGATTGCAGGCGTCGTTGTACGATAAGGGAGGCTTCCATTGCGAAGTCATTTCCTGGGGAAAGTTGTTCGAATACCTCGATGGCCTGGCTGGCTTCGGCGTTCTTGTCATCGGCCAGAGCGTTGCAAATGTCCAGGAGAGCCTGGCCTTTGCGGGAATCATAGTCGGGCGCACGGCGCTTGCTGCACCCCGCAAGCGAGGACAACAAGACCACCGCAAGCACAAACGCGAGGCTGCGGAAAAAAACTTTTATGGAAATTCGGTCTGGCAACTGGCAAACTTCTTGAAATGTGCGACATTATATTAACTGAAGGCTTTCTTTTTACTATAGAGTGTTTTTTGAAAATCGCCACTGACTAGCCTTGAAAAAACACACTCTCCACTCTCCACTCTCAACTCTCAACCATAAAAATGAAACGTTTGGATCAACGCAAAGAGGACGAATTGCGTCCGTGGTCGTTTGAAGCGAATTTTCAGCGGAATCCCTTGGCGTCCGTGCTGGCATGCAGTGGGAACACGCGTGTCATTTGCGCGGTGAGCCTGGAACGAAAGGTCCCGGGCTGGATGACGGCGCAGAATGTGCCGGGCGGCTGGATTACCGCAGAGTACCAGATGCTCCCGTCGGCGACGACCACGCGTGGCGAGCGTGAGGTCATGAAAGGGAAACTGTCTGGGCGTTCGGCGGAGATTCAGCGTCTGGTGGGACGTTCCTTGCGTGCGGTGGTGGATTTGGAGAAATTGCCTGGCCTGACGCTGCATGTCGATTGCGATGTGATTGACGCGGACGGGGGGACTCGTTGCGCGTCCATTTCTGGGGCGAGTCTGGCGTTGGAGATTGCGGCAAAGCGGCTAGTGGCGGACGGGACGCTGCCGGAGAATCCCATCAAATCGCGAGTGGCTGCGGTGAGTGTCGGACTGCTGCAGGAGGTTCCCCTGTTGGATTTGTGCTATGAGGAAGACCATGATGCGGAAGTGGATATGAACGTCGTCATGACCGACACGGGGCGTTTTGTGGAGTTGCAGGGAAGCGGGGAGGAGGCGACGTTCTCGGACGAGCAGTTGGCCGCTCTTCTCGGTTACGCCAAGAAGGGCTTGCGAGAGATTTTCGCGCTTCAGGAAACTGTCTTGAAAAGCATTTGACAAGAGAGGTGCAGAATGAAACTAGTGTGGTGTGTCTTGCTGAGTGCCCTGTGTTGTACGGCGGCGGTGGAGTTTCCCGTGCCAGTGCATGCGGGGCAGTTGGAAGCGATGGAACGAACCTCGTCCCCGCAGGCGTTCGTGGAGTTGCGTTCGGCCTGGGCGAACGGGAATCGCACGCCTGCAATGACCGCAGCCGATGTGACGACGCGGGACATCCCGCCGAAAAAAGGCTCGGTGTATGTTGTGTTCACCGTAACGGTGGAAGCGGGACGGACCCTGTCTGTTTCGGACTACGAACTCTCCTGCAACGGCATGAAAGGAAAATGCCAGGGATTGGCGCGTCCAGCCGTGAATGCATTTGACGGACGCCTGAATCTGGTCCAGGGACCCGCTCGCGTGAAAATGCTGTTCGAGGCCCCGGAGGCCGCCATGAAGGCGACACTCGTTGCGGCCGCCGGATATCCGCTCTACGATGTTTCGGACATCGAATTGCAGAAGCCCGCGCCCCCGCCAGAACCCAAGCCCGAGGAAAAGACCGAGGAGAAAAAGGCCCAGGCGGAAGCCGCAAAGCCCGCGACGTCCGAGGCTAACAAACCGAAGTCGGAGCCCAAGAAGGAAGAACCCAAGAAGGCAGAGTCCCCGAAACCTGCACCGGCCCCGAAGCCAGCTCCCAAACCGGCCCCGAAGCCTGCACCCAAGCCTGCCGATGATTGGTTCTAGGAGAGTATGGCCGTCTGGAGTCAAAGTCAACTGAGACGCACTTTAGGGATCGCGCTGACGGTGCTCCTGCTGCTGTTTGGCTGGAGCCAGGCGGGGCGTCGTGTTGCGTCTGCGGTCCTGCGTCCGTTTTCGTCGTTGGGGCGGGGATGCTCGCGTTGGTTTGGTCTGGTGCGGGAACGTGTCGTTCCGAACTACGAGCGAGTTGCGCAATATGAGCACGCCGATGAAATGCTCCAGCAGGCGGAGATGCTTGCGGCGGCAGGTCGGCAAGCCATGGAGGAAAATGCGCAGTTGCGGGAACTCCTGAAGGTGGGGGCACCCGCAGAGTGGCGTTCCGTTCCTGCGGCCGTGGTGATGCGTGAACCCGCCACGTGGAACTGGCAGTTTCAGATTAACCGTGGCGAGGCGGACGGCGTCGCCTTGGGGAATCCCGTGATGTTCGGGCACTTCCTGGTTGGACGTGTGACGGAGGTCACCCAGCACGGCGCAACCGTTTCCACCCTTCTTTCTGCCGATTGCCGTTTTGGCGTCTATGTGAAGGACCAGCAGGATGTCATGTGGCCAGGAATCTTCCAGGGTGGCGAACACGCCATCATTGATTACCTCGACAAGCGGACCGCCGTCACAACGGGTGCCGCCGTCTTCACCTCAGGCATGGGGGATACCATGCCTTACGGTCTCCCCGTCTGTACCCTGGCCCCTAATTCCCAAGGGGAGTGCGTCGAACTTGTCAACGGCGCGCGGGCATGCGCAAATGTCGCATTCCCACGCTCCTTCCAGCACATCTCCTTTGTCATGATTTTTGTTCGAAAGTGATCTAAACGCAACCTAGAGCCTCTAGTGCCTCTAGCGAAAAACGAACCACTAGCCACAGAGATGAAAAATAAAGTCACTCAAGTTTGCGAATATCTTCTGGACCGTCTGGAGCGTGGGGAGTTGGTTTCGGGGCAGCGGTTGCCTCCCGTGCGGACGTTGACGGAGCGGGTGGACGCGTCCTATGCGATCGTCGTTCAGGCGGAGGCGCAGCTGGCTTCGGCGGGGATTCTTCGCATTTCGTCGCGTAGCGGGAGCGAGATTCGGGACGGTTGGCAGGATTGTCTGATGGCAAATCATCTGCTTTACTTCGATCCGCGACGCAATTGGTTGCCAAACTTCTTAAAAATGGTGTCGAAGAAGTTGCCGAGTTTGCGTCCTTGCCTTGAGTTTCATCGTGGCATGTTCGAGTTGCGCACCACTTTCTTCGCGCAATCCCACCAGGACGAATACTTGAATCTCGCACCCTTCCTGGCAAAAATGCCTGAAAAAAAGTCTGCCTATTTCGACATTCCGTTTCAACGGTTTCGACGACCCGACGGCTCCATCCACGTCGTCCCCTTTCTGTTCTCCCCGCGTGTCATGTTCTATCGTACCGACATGCTCAAGCACGCAGGACTCCCGTTCCCGGAGCCAAACTGGAATCTCGAAGAGTTCTTCGACTATCTGCTGCACCTACGAAAATACTATGCCCCCAATAAAATCATGTCCTACTCCGACAACGCCTTCTACTGGACCAACTTCCTCTTCCGAAGCGGAGGTGCCCTTTTGTTGCCCGACGAGCCGGACCCCGTCAAAATCGATTCTCCCGGTACCATTCGTGGCGTGCAACTTTTGCGTAGACTTCGCGCCATTTTGGACATTCACGGGATTTTCGTGCCAGACTTCAATCCCAATCGGGAACCCTGTGCTTTTATGCTGGTGGCACGGCAGAATGTCTGCGAGTTTTCCAAGAAGGCCGAGAACAACTGGGATCTCGTTCCTCTCCCGCACATCTCCGGCGGACAGGATTGCACGGCGCAGGCCACCGAACTGGTCTGCGTCCGAAAGGAGTGCGTCAATCCTGAAATCGCGCAGACTTTCCTGGAACTGATGCTCTCGCCAGAGTTCCAGAAAGTGCTTGCCGACTACAAGTACGGCATCCCCGTCCTCAAATCCGCTGTCAGGGAAGGCATGGACCAAAACGATCCGCATGACCGACTCTTCCTCGATGAAATGAAGAAAATGGTGCAGCGGTACAATGTCAACTCCCCTTTCCTGGCCTCCTTCATCGAAAACGGAATCACCCGGGTCATCGCCGACGAGTCCCTTCCCATTGAAGACTCCCTCCACGAAATCGCCGAGGCCGTCCGT
>JAFRLI010000066.1 GCA_017431255.1 Victivallales bacterium | reverse complement strand
TCTATGACCTTTCCCGCAGGGGGACAGCACAGGAAGTCAGCGCGACTTCAGCGCGTTTTGAGAGACAGGAATGATGACTGTTCTTTTTGTGTATTTTGTGTATTTTGTGGATAAAAACAAAAGACCTGAATCACGCGGTGCCCCTTCTGAACAGTAACTTTTATTTTATATCAAGTGTTTGGCCGCGCACAGCGCAGACAAACAGGTCTGTGTATTCTGTGTATTCTGTGGACTTCAAAAGAGTTTTGCAGTTGTCTCCTGAAATCAAACAGAGGGAACTTGCCAAATCCTTTTCATGTTGCGGAAATCCCTTCCTATTTCCGGCACACGAAAAATGGTTTCTGTGACTTTTTCGCTTTTGTAATTTAACTTACTATCCGCCCAAATCAAGTTGCCGTGAATAATTCGACGGCGGGGCACCGCCGTTACAGCAGTTCCATGGCGAGGTCGTCGTTGAAGAGGAGGCCCTGTCGCGTGGGACGCATTCCATTGGGAGAGAGTTGGATTAGGCCGAGTTGGTGGAGGCGTTGTATGGCGTCGGAACGGAGGGAACGTGCATCGAACGAGGTTGCTTGAAGGAAATCGTTCCAGGACCATCCGTCGAGAGTACGCATGCCTGTGGCGAGGATTTCGGCGGCACGCTGTTCAGGGGGAATGGCGTCGATTTCAGGAGGGACGCGCCGAAGCCAATCTGCCAGCGAAGAGGGATTTGTGAAGCGGTTGACCCCGTTGAAAGAGGCGGCGGCGGGACCGCATCCGAGGTAGGTTGCGCCTTTCCAGATGCGGTAGTTGTGCTGGCACTCCTCGCCAGGAACTGCGAAATTGGAGATTTCGTAGCGGCGAAGATTTGTTTGAGCGCACAAGCGGTCAGTCATGTCCCAAAGTTCGAGGAAGAGTTCGTCGGAGAGAGGCGGGAGTTGCTGTGCGAGGCGCGTGCCCTCTTCCAAAGTGAGTGCATAGCAGGAGAGATGGGTTGGACCAAAGTCCAGGGCACGGGAGAGGGTCTCCTGCCAATCGGCGGTCGTTTGACCTGGAATGTTGAAAATCAAGTCAAAGTTGAGACGCTGTATACCGTTGTCCCGCAAACATTTCACGAGTGCAGGAAGGTTTTGCAGGGTGCCGCGCCGGCCGATGGTCTCCCGCAGATGCGATTGGAATGCCTGCACGCCAATGCTGACGCGGTTCACGCCGTGCGCGGCCCAACACTCGATGAGTTCTGGCGTGAGGCTTTCCGGATTTGCCTCGCAGGTCCATTCCACATCGGACGCCAATGTAAAACTCTCCTGCACCGCAGCAAAAATATGCTCCCATTCAGCGACCGTGAGGACGGACGGGGTGCCGCCGCCGACAAAGATGGAGCGCAACGGGGTACATTGCGGAGCACCCGCTTGCAATTCCTCGCGGAGGCGGCTAATGTATTGCATGCGCATTTGCGGCGTTGCCGTCGGCAAGGAGTAGAATGCGCAATAGTTGCATTTTCCGTTGCAGAATGGAACGTGGATGTAAAGGGATGAAAACATCGGAACAACAAAAGGTTCTGCTGGCTGTGGACCTGGGACTCCGCGCGGGTCTGGCGTGGTTCGCAGAGGACGGACGACTCCTGCGTGCACGCGCCACCCATTTCGCGAACAAGACCATCCTACGGCGCGCGCTGCCCTCCATTTGGAACGAAGTACCTGGCGTGGCGCACATCGTCCTGGAAGGTGGCGAACCCTTGGCGGACATCTGGCGAAAGAGCGCGGAACGCCAGGGGCTGCCGGTCACGCAAATCTGCGCGGAGGACTGGCGAAAGGAGGTCCTGCTCCCCAGTCAGCAGGGCGACGGACCTCTCGCCAAATCCCTCGCCTGCCGAATGGCACGGTCCATCGCCCGGGATGCAGGTCTGGCTCCCGCCACGGAACTCGTGGACGACGCTGCGGAAGCCATCGTGTTCGGACAGTGGTTCTGCCGCAAGCTGCAACCCCCTGATTGAAGTCCACAGAATACACTGAAGGCAATCCACCGCCTCGCGGCGGCTTGCACTTTGTATTCTGTTTCATATCAAATGCTTGGCCATGAGCAGCACGGACAAGCTGTTCTGTGTATTCTGTGGATTCAGTGACCAATCATTGTGTGCATGAAGTAGTTGTGGAAATAGGTCTCGCTGAAGCACACGACGACGTAGAACAGCGGTGCCATCGGAATGATGCTGTCCAACACGTCCAGCATGCCGCCGATGCCTGGAATCTTCCCGGAATCCTTGAAGTTCGCAGCACGTTTCAGGCACGATTCCAACAAATCCCCCAGCAATCCCACAACCGCGGCGACCGCACCCATCCCGACGCATGCCCACAACGGCAGCACCGGCAGCGTCGGCATCTTCGGCAGTTCCGCCAACGCTTGCTTTATCTGCTCTGAACCAGTTAACGTAAACTGCCACTCCCCAGGCAAGCCCAGGAAATATAAAATCACGCTTCCCACCGACGCAAACAAAATCCCTCCCAGCAGTCCTTCCCAAGACTTTTTCGGACTCACAAGGCGAGACAGTTTGTGGTTCCCGCCAGGCAGTTTCGCGGTCATGGAACCAAACGCATACGCGCCGACGTCCGCGAGTTTCGTGACCACGATCAGGAACAGCAGCAGGCGTTTGCCTGTGGTGAAAAGCTGCGGTGCGTCTGCATTGAGCGGTTTGTAGTAGTCTCGGAAGAAATAAAGGCCTGGAATGAAACTCAGCGTCCAAGCAAGATAGAAAAAGATTCCGATGGACACCAGCAGCGCATCCACATTCTGAATGGTGGGACCGTGCTTGAAGACAACGCACGCGGCCGCCAGCAGAAATCCCGTGGTAATCAGAATTCCCAAGGTACTGGATATGCCCGAGAAAGAGGTACTGCAAATCAGGAGCGTCCCAAAGATCCAACTGAGCCACAGAAATGCCTTCCCGTGCGCGACGTTCATCATTGCGAAGGCCTCCTGGAAGGCCAGACCAAGCCCCACGATGCAAATCAAGGTGAAGATCAACTTGTCCCACGGCGCGGGCAGGAAAAAGGCCAGCAGGAAAATGACGATGAGCGGAATGGCTGTCTTGAGACGTTCTTTGAGCATGGGGGTTCCTTAAGCTTTGCCGTAACGGCGTTGACGTTGCGAAAAGTTTTCAAGCGCTTCCTGGAAGGTCGTTTCGTCGAAATCGGGCCAGAGGACGGGAGTGAACCAGAATTCTGCGTAGGAGGCCTGCCAGAGAAGGAAGTTGGAAAGACGCTGTTCGCCAGCGGTTCGGATGATGAGGTCGGGATCGGGAATCCCGGCCGTCTGCAGGTGGTTGGCAAAGGAATCTTCCGTGATGTCCTGGGGACGGATGGTTCCTGCGGCAACCTCTGCAGCGAGTTTCTGCGCGGCCTGCACGATTTCGGCGCGACCTCCGTAACTGAGCGCGAGAGTCAGGACGTGGTCCGTGTACTTGGCACTTTCGTCGATCTGCTTGCGAAGGCGGGTTTGCGCCGGAGCCGGTAGCCGTTCAAGGTCGCCGATGACACACAGACGGACTTTGTGCTGATGGAGTTTTGCGCCCTGCGCGTCAAGGAAATCGGAGAGGAGTTTCATGAGGGCGGCGACCTCAGTAGGCGAGCGCTTCCAGTTCTCCGTGCTGAAGGCATAGAGGGTGAGGTAGTGGATGTCGTACTTGAGACAATAGTCCAGGACGCGCAGAACGGTGTCTGCGCCGGCCTTGTGTCCCTCGGTTCGGGGGAGACCGCGCGAGGTGGCCCATCGTCCATTGCCGTCCATAATGATGGCGATGTGGGCGGGTCGTTTGTCAGAAGAAATGTTGGTCATAGGAGGATTTTTGCGGGTTCCCGTCTTGCGTATACTGGAAAATAGTTTACACTAATATCTAATACGAAAATTACAAATGGGGGCGGTGCATTTTGGCAAAAGCTCCTTTTCCTGTTGAAAGATGGTAATCACAAGTCTACAGAATCCGAAGTTGAAGCAGGTCGTGAAATGGCGGGACCGCCGTGACCGCGACCGTGACCAGGTAGTTCTCCTGGAGGGATACCGTGCTCTGTCCCGCGCGTTGGCAGCGGGGTTTGGCGTACATGAGGTATTCTATTGCCCTGAACTCTACGTGGGGACGCACGAGGGACAACTGCTGGCCGCGCTGGCTTCCCGTGGTGCGCAACTCATCCAGGTCGCACCCGTCCCCTTCGCCAAAATGACCTACCGCGACCGACCCGAAGGACTCCTCGGCATCGGGCACCAAATCCACCGCACCCTCGCAGATATCCCCCGCAAGGATACACCCCCCTTCCTGCTCGTCGCCGAACAAATCGAAAAACCCGGCAACCTCGGCACCATGCTCCGCTCTGCAGACGCCGCCGGCGTGGACGCACTCGTCCTCTGCGACCCACGCACCGACCTCTGGAACCCAAATGTCGTCCGCGCCTCCACCGGCGTCCTCTTCAGCATGCCCATCCCGGAATGCACCTCACGACAGGCCTTCAAATACCTCAAGGACAACCACATCCAAATCCTCGCCACTACCCCGCACGCAGAAAAACTTTTCACGGAAGTGGATTTGACGGGACCCGTCGCCATGGTCGTCGGCTCCGAACAGGTTGGCTTGAGTTCGCTCTGGATGGACCATGCGGATTTGCAGGTACGCCTGCCGATGATGGGCGCCGCGGACTCCCTAAATGTCGCCACTGCAACGACCATTTCGCTTTACGAAGTCCTCCGCCAACGTCTCGCGGCAGGGATGATGACCGTCCCCCCGCCCGCTCCCGATGAACACAACCGAGCCTATGACAGAGATGACGATGAAAGTTTTTGATACCCATACCCACGTGTTCCCCGATAAAATCGCGGCTGCCGCGCTCCATCATCTCCAAGAGATGTCCCACGGCATCCCCGTCTATACCGACGGCACCTACGCCGACCATCGCGCCAAGGCACTGGAAGCCGGACAGACCGCCTGGATGAACTGCCCCGTCGTCACTCGACCCGGCCAGCACGTCTCCCTCAACCGTTGGGCCGCCGAACACAACCACTGGCCTTCCCTCTCCCTGGGCGGCCTTCACCCCGACGACGAGGACATCCTCGGCATCCTCCACTCCATCCAGGACCTCGGACTGTGCGGCATCAAACTGCATCCCGAATACCAGCAATGCACCATGCTGGAACCACGCATGGAACCCGTTTGGGCTGGCTGCGAGGCCCTGGGCCTTCCCGTTCTCGTCCACGGTGGCGAGGACATTGGCTTCGAACCGCCCTTCCATTCCTCCCCCAAGGACTATGTGGAGGTGCTGCGACGGCATCCAGGACTTGTGCTCATCGCGGCCCACATGGGTGGCTGGCGCAACTGGGACGAAGTCGAACATGTCCTGGCGGGCAGTGAAGTGTATATTGACACGTCATTTGCCTATCCCTTCTTCCAGGACAAATCGCAGTTTCTCCGCATCATCCGCAAGCATGGCGCGAAGAAGGTTTTGTTTGGCACGGACTCTCCCTGGTCGGACTTGGGCCTGGCCGCGCGCGAGGTGGCGGAATGTGGCATCACCCCTGCAGAAAGCGAGGACATTTTCTGGGACAACGCCGTCCGTGTCTGGGGATGGAACGCGGAGTTTGTCAAATGAGCGAACGTAACAAATGGCTGGCATTGGATGACGAGGCACTGCTGCGGCTGTGCCGTTGCGAAGCCGTGCGGGGAACGGGACCTGGCGGCCAGAAACGCAACAAGACCTCCACGGCCATCCGACTCACCCACCTTCCCAGCGGAATCACCGTCACCGATGACGTCTCCCGTTCCCAGCACCAAAACCGCGACGCCGCCCTGCGTAAACTTCGCCTGCAACTCGCTCTGGAACTGCGGGACACGGAAACCATCGCCTGCGGACCCATGCCCCAGGAGAAAGCCAAACAGCCGCAGTGGGCCGCCTATGCTCTCGATGCCCTGGAAGCCGCTGATTACAAAGTCTCGGATGCCGCAACGGCCCTAGGCCTCAGTACAGGACGCTTCACCAAGGACCTGGCACACATTCCTGCACTCTGGCAAATCGTCAACGCCAACCGTGCCAAACGCAACCTCCCCCTCCTCCGAACTTGAGGTCCGGAAGCCCCCACTGCTACATAAAATAAAGGACGGGGGGCTGCCGCTCCCCCCGCTCCCCCCGCACCTGGCGGTGGATATCCCTTCTCACATCTCTTCGGTGAACTTTTTGGTCAGTTGCTGGAGTTTGGCGAGGTAGAAGGGGATGTTTTCATCGCGGAGTTCGGGGGTAGCGTCGGCGAAGAGTTTGGAATTGTCTGTGACGGAGACGTTCTTCTTGTCGCCGGTGACGTAGAATTCGACGAGGTCTCCCTCCTTGTAGTCTTTGCCGGATTTGAGTGCGAGTTCGAAGGCGGCGGCGCGTTTTCCCTTGCCTTCGCGAAGTTTTTTGGCGTAAGCCTCGGGGGATTTGGAGAGGTACTCGCGCTGGACGAAGTCGGCGAGGGGGAACCGTCGCTCGGTGATGTCGTCGGCATATTTTTGGTGAAGGGCGGGGATTTCGTCCTGTTTTCCGTGGAGGAGCAGAGATACAATTTCGCGGATGTATCGTCGCTGGAAGGGTTCCATGCCACGGGAACGAAGGGCGGCGCCAGACATGGTGATTTTCCCGTCTTCGTGAAGCAATGCGTAGTTTTTGCTCTTGTAGCCGAGCATGGCGACATAGCGGGCGTCCATTTCAATTTCAATGCCTTCGGGCAGGGTCTGCTGAATGCGTTCCTGCATCGCTTCGAGACTGTCCTCGCCCGCTGGCGGCGTGAAATAGATACCATCCGTGTCCATTTCAATGACCACGGCTCCTGACTGCTCCAGGAAGTTCCGCATGCCATCGAGAATGGAACGTCCCGTAGCAGTGATGAGGTCCGCCATCGCATAATCGTTGAAAGTGCCTTGCGCAAATCCGACATATCCATAGAACGAATTGATGAGGATTTTGAAGGTGCCTTGCAGGGCGTCGTAGTATTCCTTGAGTTCGGGCGGGGCGGTTTTGCGGGCGTCCTTTGCGTTCAGACGGAACTGGCGCAGCCCCGTCAACAGCCGCAGGAACGTGCCTCGGGAATCGGTGCTGGGGGTCAACTGCCGGGAGATGATTATGGAAGGATAGAGGCTTCGAACATCGACGTGCCAGACGTTCTGGAAGACCCCTTTCTTTTCTCCCTCCGTGAGTGCCCCCTGGTACATGGTGTCCGCCCCCATATAAGGAAGAGCCGTGTTATTCAGGAGATAGTCGGCGCAAAGCATGGTGTCGACGCGGGTTCCCGTGCCGCGCACGATGACGTCCTGGTAGGAAAGCGGGATGAGACTCGCCTGGTAGAAGTAACTGGGGGAAAGGATGCGGCTGAGTGCGTCGGTTTCGCGTGCGTCGTCCAGGCAGTAGTCCATGAGGGTCTGAGGATCCTGGTCAAACAACTCTGTGATATTTTCCCCGGCCACGTAGGTGCGTTCCGGCGAGGCAACCCCGAAATACTTTGCCGCATACTTGAGCCCATGGCTTTCCATGTCCCGGTGCGAAATGTCGTACAATTGCACCAAAAACAACGTATCGACGACATGGCGCCCGTGCACCGCAAACTTCGTGTACGGAATGATGCGTTCGGCGACCGTCAGGCGTGACGGATGCGAGTTCGGTTCCGAGCCATCGCGTCCGATCGCGAACGGGACGCCGTGCATCTTGCAGCGTGTGACGATGTACGGCAAATCAAAGTTGCAGAGATTGTGTCCTTCGAGGACATCGGGGTCGCGTTCCTGGATGATACGAACGAGTTCCCGCAGGAGGGACGGTTCATCGCTGCCGTGGGTGGTGAGGCAGGTTTCGAAGCCGGCACTGTCCTTGATGGAGACGAGCATGATGGCGTCGCCAGGGCGTTTCGCATCGGGGAAATGGGGTTCGCCTTCGGCGCGTGTTTCGATATCGATTTGCATACGGCGCAGTTCTTCGAAACGCATATTGCCGAAGAGGCGTGCGGAAGCGATGGTAAGGAACTGCTGCGTCTTGTCCGAAAAGACGCGATAAGGACCGTTCATCGTGCTGGCATTGGCACGAGTGGCGGTCTTGAGGTCCTTGAGGGCCTGCGTGTAGCCGCGTTCTGTCGCAAACGTGCAACGCACCCGATAGCGTCCGTCTCCCTCCAGCAGGACATCTTCATGCGGGACGGTGATGCACGCCGCCAGCGCAGGCGTCGAAACCAACACCCAGCGACGGAACGGTGCCTCACTCCGCTCCACGCTGCCATCCACCAGACGACGGTACAAAATCACCTTGTCATACGGCGTCGCCTCCACAGCAACCAACCGTTCCAGGCGATTCGGAATCAATTTGCTGACATCTAAGTTGTCCATCATCCCTCTCTTTTTTTTCGCAGAAACAAGGTGATTTACTCAAAAAACAGCGTATATTAGAAGTGGTCCTAGAAAATCTAGAACCTTTAGAGCCTCTAGAGAGTCTAGAGGTATACTTTACCTTCATTTTCGCATATCTCAAACGATTTTTGGTAAAAAGCAATGGATAGTGCAACGAAGCCAAGCGCAGACCTGGGGGATAACCGCATCAGCCAATTTCTGCGCGACCCAAGTTTTTTCGTGATGGTGGAACTGGCCACCGGGGAAGAGTCCTCTCGTGGAGAGTTGTTGCGGCAAATCTCCCAGGATTCCCGCGTGTTTGGAACCCTGGTGGACGACGATTCCCTGGCAGATTCGCAGAAAAAACGGCTGGAGGAAGCGATGGCGGTGACGGCGAAACCGTCCATCACGGTCCTGACGGGCGCGGGACGTTCCTCCTCTGCCCTGCTCTCCCGCAGCCAGGACTTCCTGGCGCTGGGACAGCGCACCTTCCTGGCCGTCTCTGGCGATTTGCAAGCGAACGCCACGGAATACACAGACAGTGTCGACACCTTGGAACTGCTGCGCGGGAAAGCGTTTTCCGGCGCGGTCGTGAACCCCTTTCAGTACCTCCACGAGGAGCAACTGCTGCAATACGCGAAGATGGTGCGAAAACTCCATGCAGGTGCGCAGTTCCTGGTCGCACAAACGGGCTGGGACATGGCAAAGTACCAGGAATTAATCTGGTTCATGCGCTCTCGCGAATTGCTGGTGCCCATTCTGGCGCGCATCACCGTCATTGACCACGAAATCGCGCGAAAGAACAACGGTTCGCTTCATCCGGGCATTCCGCTGCCGCTCTATCTCGCCGCCAATGCCACCCGCAAGGACGCCGAATCCCCCGATGCCGAACTGGAACGCGCCGCACAAATCGCCCTCGGCTGCAACTTGATGGGCTACAGCGGAATCCTCCTCGCGGGAATCCATACCGCCGAACAACTCACGCGATTCCTCGACCTTCTGGACAATGCACGCGCCCAGACCCCGACCTGGACCGACTGGGTCAAAGCCTGGAACACACGCTACCAGGGCGTCTCCTTCGTCCCGTTCGGCGGAAAACCCGTCAACGACTCCCCATTCTATCTCTACCAGGCTTTGATGAACCCCGATGTCGCGCAGTTCAACCTCGACACCGCACGGCCCGCTCAAGCCAAAATCCCCATGCCCGCCTGGAAAGACCTCCTGCACGGATTCTGCCTATCCCACCAGAAACTCCTGGGAAAACTCTCCTCCAAAATCCGCAAGCTCGACCCCAATTCCCCCATCCTCGCACTCGATAACTCCGACTGCCCCAAAAGACTCTGCCACGGCCCCTGCGGAAACGCGCGAATCGATGGCTTCTGCGAGGACGCACACGGCCCCTGCTTCTTCCAACGCGTCCTTCGACTCGCCGCCTGGAAAAAGACGCTCGACCGCCTCGAAGTTCCCGACCATGAATGACAATCCCCCTCCCAGCGGCGAAGACGCCTTCTTCGACCAACTCTTCCATAACCTCCCAAAGCCTCCCCCGCAACTCGTCCTCCCACCTGGCGACGATTGCGCGGCCTGGCGAATGCCCGACGGCAACCTCCTCCTGCTCGCCGTCGACCAACTCATCGGCGACCGACACTACCTCTCCCAGGGCGAACACGCTACTTCCCCGGAGCGCGCCGGCCGCAAACTTCTCGCCCGCAACCTCAGCGACATCGCCGCCATGGGCGGCATCCCCACAACCTGCCTCCTCGCCGCCGCCTTTGCACCAACACGCGGCCAGGAGTGGATTTCACGGTACTACAACGGAATTCTCCGCCTGGCAAAGGAATACAACGTCGCCATGGTCGGCGGCGATTTGGCAACGACGGCACGCGGGGACGACATCGGGAGCATTACGATCCTGGGCACCGTCGAGCCCCAGAATCTTCTGAAACGCTCGGGAGCGCATGCCGGCGACCTTCTCTTTGCCACAGGCACGTTCGGGAGTTCCTTCCCGACCGAATGGCACCTGGACTTCACCCCGCGTTGCCAGGAAGGCCGCTGGCTCGCCACTCATCATTTCGCCAGCGCCTGCATGGATGTCAGCGACGGGCTCCTGCTCGACCTCGCCCGCATGTGCCGCGCCTCCCACACGGGTCTCGTCCTCGAACTCCCCAACATCCCGCGACGAACCCACAATACCACCCTTCAACAGGCTTGTACCGACGGCGAGGACTACGAACTCATCTTCGCCGTCCCACCCGAAAAAATGGCTCCCCTTCAGAAGGAATGGCCCTTCTCCACAAAACTCACCTGCCTCGGATACTTCGACGATTCCCTCCAAATGACCACGCCCGACGGCAACACCCTCACCCCACAGGGCTGGGACCACCTCACTTCCAAAGCACATCGCGACGGAGATTCGACATGATTCTTCTCAGCCACTCCGAAGACGCTACCCTTGCACTCGGCTCCCTCCTCGCAAAACACCTTTCCTTCGGGCAAGTCGTCACGCTCCACGGCGACCTCGGCGCCGGAAAGACGGTCTTCAGCCGTGGCGTTGCCCGCGGCCTCGGTGTCACGGAACCCGTCACCAGCCCCACGTTCACCGTCGTCCAGGAATATCGCCTCGCCGATCACAAGATGTTCTTCCATCTCGATATGTATCGCATTGACAACGAACAGGCCGCCCTCGCCTTCGGCATCGAAGACTTCCTGTTCGCAAACGACGCCATCACCCTCGTCGAATGGCCCGAACGCATCCCCAAACTCCTCCCCGTGCCTCCAGTCCTCCCCTTGCGACTCGAACACGCAGACCACGATCTGCGACAAATCACCATTCCCGACGAACTCGCCTCAAAACTCCACGACACCCCTCTTCCCGACGGCATCACACTCCTCCCGTTGACGCAGACCTCATCCCAGCCAGAATAACATTTTGCTGACAGTTACTGTTCAGAAGGCAGCCGCGTGATTCAGGTCTCTTGTTTTTATCCACAAAACACACAAAATACACAAAAAGAATGGTCATCATTCCTGTCTCTCAAAACGCACTGAAGTCGCGCCGGCTTCCAACCTGTCCCCCTGCGGGACAGGAAGGAAGCAACGGTTCTTTAGAACCTTTTGAAATCCACAGAACACACAGAATACACAGAACTGTTTGTCCGCGCTACGCGCGGCCAAACACTTGATATAAAATAAAATACAAAGTGCAAGCCGCCGCGAAGCGGCGGATGGCTTTCTGTGTGTTCTGTGTGTTCTGTGGACTCAAAAATGAGTTTTGCAATTACCTTAATAACTGCAGACAATCAATTATCGGAGTCGCTGGTGTGGGTGAGTTCGCATTGTTTGCGAATAAGGGTATCGGTTTCGGAGCCGCTCCAGTTCATCCACTCGGCATGACCGTCAAAAAAGGAGAGAACGGTTCCTTTGGTGTGACGTCGTACCAGGTAATTGCTCATGGCGAAATAACCGTCATCGGTGGTATCGAGTTTTTTGCCGCCGCCTTTCCACTGGCCTTCTTCGAGGAGCAACGGGGTTTCCGAGGGTTTGGAAGAATCGGAGAGTTTGCTGTCCTTGCAATTTCCGTTGATGGCATAGGAGAGCGTGGATTTCGAGGAGTCTCCCTTGCATTTGTAGACCTTCTGGGTGTTTACATACTCGAAAAGGGTCCCCTTTTCCACCTTGAAATTGCCTTGACTGGGAACTGGAAAGGCGTTGTAGTAAATCCAATTGCCTTCCTCTCCGGCACCCCCTGCTCCATCGTTTATCTTGGGAAACCACTGCTTGTAGTCGTTCCCGTACATGAAAAAGGCAAGTGCCATCTGCTTCTGGTTGTTCAGACAATCCGTCTGCACCCCCTTCGCCTGTGCCTTCGACAACGCAGGCATCAGCATCCCCGCGAGCAACGCGATGATTCCTATGACTACCAGTAACTCGATCAGCGTAAATCGTTTTTGCAACATATCTTTCTCCAGGTAACAACAGCGTCCCACCGGCGACGGTAACGGAATATCATTAACATAGCGTCTTTTTTTCTTCGTGCAACTGAAGAAGGTTTGTTTTATTGCCAACGGCGGGACGCCGTCAGGACATCAGGATTTGGTAGATTCGGCCCGGTTGCGCCCAACTGCGGGTACCAGCGCCGTGGAGTTGGCGGAGGGCGTCTTGAATGGCAGGGGAGTCGAGACGGCGTTTCAGCGCCTTTGCCTCGGCAAGCGTCTGGCAAGGGATATAAGCGTGCATGGCCTGATTGGCCTGCCAGAGGCGTCCATGGGACTGAGAGAGAATGATGGGGCGGAAGTCGCATCGTCCGTAGGCCTCCCAAATGACCTTGTAGGGAGTGAATGCATACGGGCCGATGCCGAATAGAATCCACCAGACACCCTTGCGAAGGGGGTGCTGCAAGATTGCGCTGCGCCGTTGTTCCAAAAGGGCCTTGTGCTGCAGGAGATACTCTGCCAGAGAGGGGAAGGCTTCGATTTCGGACCAGGAGAGGGGACGTCCGCTGGCAGGATGATATGGTGCCAGGAGCCAGCGGCGCGGAGTGCGTTTTCCATGCCAGAGTTCAGGCGTCGCCAGTGGATAGAGGAATTGCGGAGGCAGAAAATCGGGATAGGAATCGAAAAGGAACACCTCGTTTGCGCCGCAGGTATTGATGCCCTGGCGCGGGTGCTGGTCGGGTCGCAGAACGATTTGCGGCTGTGCGAGAGCGTTCGAACCATTGCAAATACGCCAGGGACCGTTGGAGTCCCCGCTTGGTTCCGCTGTACATGCCACCTCCTGCGTGGAATCGCGCTGAAGCCACCGCACAGGATACTGCACGGGCATGTCCATTTCAAAGCAAACGGAACAACAACTGACCTGTACCCCAGAAAAGACCTCCTCGGGACGCAGACATTCCACTACTTCCAGGGGACGATAAACGCGCCCCGCGCTTGTAAAGTTCCGAAAGCCTGCGTGCGCCGTGTTGCAGAAAAGGGAGGTGGGCAGAAAGAATGCTGCACGTCCACGACGATTCAGAAGCCGTCCCAATACCACTTGCAAAACCAAGGCCGCAATGTCCACGCGGGAAAATCCCAGCAATAGACGCTTCCCTTTTGAGACCACGCCTTCCGCCAGAAAATGCGGCTTGAGGCGCTCCTTGTAGTCCGCCGGCAAATCCGTGAAATTGGTCCAAGGGGGATTGCCGGCAAGCAGGTCGAAGGAACGTGCTGGCGGGCTCAGGATGATGTCCTGGCAAAGAAGGTTTTCTGGGGGGAAAACGAGGCGTTCCTGGGAGCGGAAAGTTGCGGAAAAGTGCGCCAGCGCGGTGGGGTCGAGTTCGACAAGCGTGATGCGGCGAAGCATTGCCTGGGTGACGCGGTGTCCGTCGCGTCGTGCGAGTTGAACGAGTGCCGAGGCGAAGGCACCCTCCCCGGCGGTGGGGTCGCAAATGGTTGCGCCATCCAGCCAGGCCTGATAGAAACCATGGCGTTGGAGCAGCCAGGCTGCCCATTCCACAGGGGTATAAACCACGCCTTTAGTGCTATTTGACTTCATGCCGTACGAACCAGGCGGCGGGCTGGTGGGTGGGTGCTGGCGGCATTTCGAGAGCGTAGCCAGACTGCGGCTCGGAATATCCCTGAACGGACAAAACGCCGTGCTGATAGAGGAAAGGTTTCCCTGTGAAGACATCGATGGTAGAGGAAAGTGCCGGGATTTCGTTGGCTTCGGGGAATCGGTTGCTCTTGCGGAGGAATTGCTCGATTTCGATGGAGAGCCCCGCCATGCGGTAGGTCATGCAAAGGAGTTGCATTTGGGTGTAGGTTCCCATCAAGTTGATTTTGAACTCCCGTGAAAGGACGGGGAACGGAGTGTCGGGACGCAGGCCATAGTTTTCGCGGGCAGCGGGATCCAGGAACTTTCCAACGTGGAGTGCCTCCAGGAGGTCGCGTGTATCGCAGAGGAAATTCACCCAGTCCTGGCGAATGAGCAGTTCAAGAAAGTCTGCAATGTCTGGGGTGGCGCCATAGCATTTGGCGAGCAGATACGAAGGATTTGTACGGAACTGGGAAACCGCCCATTTCCAACTCAAATCCCGGACGGTCTTGCCGCCCTCGTCAGCGATGGTGGTGGAAAGCAATTGCTTTACGCCTTCGGGGTCGAGATGCTGGAAGAAATCATGCTTGGCGGTGTAGACCTCCATAAGCGCGGCGTGCGCCACTGCCTCATGTGCGCGGGCCTCGTCCTCGCGGAACTGTCGCGCCAATTCTGCCAGTTCCGATTCGCCAGGCAATCCGCTGGCAAGGAGTTCCTGGATGGCGCGCAAACGGGAGTATTCGCCCTTCTGAGCGCAAAGTTGCTGCCAGAAATCGTTTCCGGCCTGGATTCGGGCGAGATTGCGCATTAGGGAGTTGAGGTGCATCGCCTTGGACAAATCCTTGCGGAAGATGGCGGCGTGAATGCGGGCCGAGTACATTCTGGTCCACATTTCCAGTTTTGCCTCCGGACCACCGTGGTGTCGTTCATCCATCAAACGGACAGGTTTGAAGGTCCCTTCCCGAGAACACACCAGATCCCGTTGCTTGATCAGTTCCTGGTTGGCCTGGCAAAGGCTGTTGATAAGGTCGGCACTTGCCTGGTTGAAGGGGGTTCCAGGTTTGGCGTCGAAAGTTCGGAAAGCGGAATCGGCAGCGAGGACATTGTCGGCGATGAGCGCAACATAGAGTTCTTCGTCTGGGACGCCAGAGGCACCGTAGTAGAAGACGCGCCAATCGGCGGGATTTTGCGGGCAGTGGTAGTCTGTCGCCAGTTTTTTCTGAAGCGTTTCCGCGTCTTTGACGGGGCGCCGCATCACATACTGGCGGCACCCAATGGCAATTACCACGGCGAGCATGCAGTTGTTGAGAAGTTTTCGAATGGCGGGCGTGGCGGGAATCCCGCTCAAATCGCAGTAGAACGAACATCCAGCCAACGCAGCAAGCAGCGCACAGAACTTCAACGGCGTACCACACCATTGCGGAAAGAGATACAGCGGCACCATCCCCAGCAGGAAGAGCAATTCACAAACCAGGCAGGCACCACCCGTCCACATAACCCGCTTCTCGCATCTTCGCAAAACGGGCAGGACCGCAAACACGCGCGCTAGCGTCCCCACAAACGGGACAAACTGGCTGAACAAATAAAGAACCTTCCAGAAACGCCGCCCCTCCAGCCGCACTTTCCAGAGGTCCGTGAAAAAATGCACCGAGGCGAACAGTTGCGTGAAAAACAGCAGAAATCCGATTAAGACCAGTGCAAAAATCAGTAGCGCAGATGTACTGCGTTCATACAGAACCATTTCCATCCATTGGCGGCGCAGCGTTGCCATCAGCAGACCTGGAAAACACGCCATCACAATCAGCAGACTGGACCAGGTGATGAGGAATCGGTTGCGCCACTTGATATCCATAATGCGCTATTCAAGAGAGAGTTGGATGAGTCGGTCAACGATTTCCGGGTAGGAAATGCCTGCCGCAATCATCAGTTTGGGATACATGCTGATTTGGGTGAAACCAGGGATGGTGTTGAGTTCATTGAGGACGAAGGTGCCGTCCGAGAGCAGGAAGAAGTCAATGCGGGCGAATCCACGGCAGCCGAGGATGCGATAGATGCGGACGGCAAGTTCACGCACGCGGGCCTCTGCTTCGGGTTCCAGGCGAGTGGGGGCGACGACGACGGCACCGTCCTCCATAATGTACTTTGCCTCATAGGAATAGAACTCTGCCTTGGGGATGATTTCGCCTGGCGTGGGGCAGAACGGACTGTCGTTCCCCATGACGGCGCATTCGATTTCGCGTCCCACCATTGCCTTTTCGAGCAAAACCTTGTAGTCGTACTGGAACGCTTCCCGCAGGGCGGGTTCCAAGTCCTCGGCACGTTTCACCTTGATGACGCCGACACTGGAACCGGCGTTCGCGGGCTTCACAAACAACGGCAAGCCCAAACGCGCCACCACCTCGGACGTGGCAGGGAATGCCTCGCCGTGCTGCACCTGCATCCACGGAGCCGTGAGGATTCCCTCATGCTCCAGGATTTGCTTCGTGAACCCCTTGTCCATGCAGATGGCGGAAGAGGTCATACGGCAGCCGACGCAGGGGCAGCCAAGCAGTTCCGCAAGGCCCTGGACCGTGCCATCCTCGCCGTTCTTTCCGTGCAAGACGGGGAACATTACATCGAACGGCATCGGTGCCTGCGAGCCATCTGGTGCCGCCAGGACGGCGCGGCCGTCCAATCGCATCGGGAAAACCACGACGCCGCCAGGCGCAACATGCACGCGACAAGGATCGTTGGTGTCTTCCGCGAACTTTCCATCCGCGAACCAGTGCCAGGTCCCTTCCTTGTCAATGGCGATGGTCAGAACGTCGTATTTTTCGCGGGAAATCGCGGCTGCGACGTTGGTTGCGGAAATGAGGGAGACCTCGTGTTCGGAGGACTGTCCTCCTGCGAGCAGACAGATAATCGGCTTAGGCATTACACTCTCCTGCGACTCGCTATTCGATGATTTGGAAGAATTCGAGGCTCTCGTTGTCAGGGCCAGCCACGAAAGCGAGACGCACCACGAGGGGTTCGGGTTTTGCAGGAATGGTCACCACGCTCATTTCGCGGGTAATGCGGGCGCCTGCGCCGACAGCGGTGGCGACGCATGCCGCGCAGTCTTCCGTGCGGAATGCAATGTGATTGACGGGACCAGCCGGCTGCGGCTCCTCGGGCGCACCCGAGATCAATTCCAGATTCTGGCCGCCAATATCCAACAGGGCGCAACGCTTTTCGGGGTCTCCCCAGATATGCGTCATCTTGGCGCCGAGCGTCTCGTAAAATACCACGCTTTTGTCAAAGTCATGTACTTTGACCATCACATGATGAATCCCATTCAGTAGCATTGCCCAAATCCTTCTTAGTGTTTACGGTTCTTCTTGCGCTGCTTTTCTGCAGCCTTCTTCTTTTCGAGACGCTTCTGCTGCGCATTTCGCGCCGCATTCTGCTGATTCACATTCATGAAACGAGGACCACCATACCCGGGCATG
>JAFRLI010000008.1 GCA_017431255.1 Victivallales bacterium | reverse complement strand
GAGCGCCTCGTCTATGTCGAGCCCACGCTGAAGGCACAGATCACAGACTATCAGCAGATGCCGTTCTACAAGAAGCAGCAGCGCATCGCGCTCCGCAACTGCGGCGTCATTGAAGAAGAGAACATCAACGAATACATCGCGGCGGAAGGCTTCCAGGGCCTTGCCAAAGCCCTCACAGAGATGACTCCTGCCGAAGTCGTGCAGGAAGTCCTTGACTCTGGCATCTGCGGCCGTGGCGGTGCAGGATTCCCCACTGGCATGAAGTGGAAGATTGCGGCTGGCGTGCAGTCCGACGAAAAGTACATCGTCTGCAACGCGGACGAAGGCGACCCAGGCGCGTTCATGGACCGTTCCATCATGGAAGGCGACCCCGCGAGCGTCGTCGAAGCCATGGCAATTGGCGCATATGCCATCGGTGCCAAGCAAGGTCTTGTGTACATCCGTGCAGAATATCCGCTGGCGGTCTCCCGTCTGCAACTGGCCATTGACCAGGCACGCGAACTCGGACTCCTCGGCAAGAACATCCTTGGAACCGGCTTTGACTTCGATATCGAAATCAAACTCGGTGCCGGTGCATTCGTCTGCGGCGAGGAAACCGCGCTCATCCACTCGATGGAAGGCCAGCGCGGCGAACCGACCACCAAGCCCCCATTCCCCGCCAACAGCGGCTACTGGGGCTGCTCCACGAACGTCAACAACGTCGAAACCTACGCTTCCATCCCCATCATCCTTCGCAAAGGTGCCGCCTGGTACGCCAAGATTGGCAACTGGGTGACCGAGCGCGATGAAAACGGGCACTGGGTCAAGACCATCAGCGGCAATGCGGGAACCAAGGTGTTCGCGCTGGCAGGCCAGGTCAACAACGTCGGTCTCGTCGAAGTCCCGATGGGCACCACCCTCCGTGAAATCATCTACGAGATTGGCGGCGGAATCGCTGGCGGACGCGAGTTCAAAGCGGTCCAGACGGGCGGTCCATCCGGTGGTTGCATCACCAAGGAAAACCTCGACACCCCCATCGACTACGGCTCCCTCATGCGCATCGGCTCCATGATGGGTTCCGGCGGTATGATTGTCCTCTCTGACAAGGACTGCATGCCCGCCATGGCGAAGTTCTACCTGGGATTCACCAAGGACGAATCCTGCGGCAAATGCACCCCCTGCCGCATCGGCACTCGCCGCATGCTCGAAATGCTCGAAAAGATCTGCGATGGCGAAGCTGACGAGAACACCCTCGCCGAACTCGAAGACCTCGCAAACACCGTCAAGGATACCGCGCTCTGCGGTCTCGGTCAGACGGCTCCCAACCCCATCCTCGCAACCCTGCGCTATTTCCGCGACGAATACGTCGCGCATGTCCGCGACAAGAAGTGCCCAGCCGGGACCTGCACCAAACTCTACAGACTCGTCATTACCGACAAGTGCAAGGGGTGCACCCTCTGCGCGCGCAACTGCCCCGTCCAAGCCATCTCGGGCACGGTCAAGGAACGCCACGTCATTGACCAGTCGAAGTGCATCAAGTGCAATGCCTGCATCGATTCGTGCCGTTTCAAGGCCATCGTCAAGGAATAGGAGGATTAAGAAATGCCGAACGTTTCCGTCACCATCAATGGAACACGAGTCGAGGTTCCTGCTGGCTCCACCATCCTCGACGCCGCCAACAAAATCAACGTCCACATCCCGACTCTGTGCTACTGCCCTGATGTAGGGTGCGGTGTTGCGAACAAGCCGGCCAGTTGCCGTATCTGCCTCGTGGAGGCCAGCGGCATCCGTCCGCGTCCCGTTCTCGTTCCCGCCTGCGCCACTCCGCTCTCGCGCGACGGCGTCGAGGTCTGGACGAACAGCCACCGCGCCATGAAGGCACGCCGCACCGTTCTCGAACTCCTCCTCTCCGACCACCCAAAGGATTGCCTCACCTGCGCCAAAAACCAGGACTGCGAACTCCAGAAACTCGCCGCCGAGTTTGGCATCCGTGAAATCTCCTACCAGGGGGAACGTAATCAATACCCCGTGGACAAATCCGCCGCCATCCAGCGCGACCTTTCCAAGTGCATCATGTGCCGCCGCTGCGAAACGGTCTGCAACAAGGTCCAGACCGTCGGTGCCCTTACCGGCAATGGACGCGGCTTCCCGGCGAAGGTCGGCACGGCCTCGATGATTCCGCTGGCGGATTCCTCCTGCACGTTCTGCGGGCAGTGCGTGAACATCTGCCCCGTTGGTGCCATCGTCGGTGTCTCCTACGTGAAGAAAGTCTGGGATGCCATCAACGACCCGAAGAAGACCGTCATCGTGCAGACCGCGCCTGCGGTGCGCGTCGGCGTCGGCCAGGAGTTTGGGTTCGCGCCGGGACAGCCTGTCACCGGCAAACTCGTTGCAGGACTGCGTGCCCTCGGATTTGACAAGGTGTTCGACACCGATTTCTCCGCCGACCTGACGATTATGGAGGAAGGCAACGAACTGGTTGGACGCGTCAAGAAGTTCCTGGAAGCTTCCAAGGCCGGCAAGTCCGCCAAGGATGCGTCTCTGGAAGCGCAGTTGCCGATTCTGACATCGTGCTGCCCTGGCTGGATTAACTTCCTCGAGCACCACTATCCAGACCTGCTGGACATCCCGTCCTCCTGCAAGAGCCCGCAGCAAATGTTCGGTGCCATCGCCAAATCCTACTATGCGGAAAAGATTGGGGTCAAGCCCGAAGATCTGATTGTGGTCTCCGTGATACCCTGCCAGGCGAAGAAGTACGAATCCGCGCGTCCTGAGTTCGCGCCGGGCGGCATCAAGGATGTCGACTACGTCGTAACCACCCGCGAACTCGTTCGGATGTTCAACGAGGCCGGTGTCAACCTCGCCAACCTCCAGGATGACGAATATGACAACCCGCTCGGCGAATCCACGGGTGCCGGCGTCATCTTCGGTGTCACGGGCGGCGTTCTCGAAGCGGCGCTCCGTTCCGTTCACACGATGCTCACGGGAGAAAACCTCGCTGGTGACGCCATCAACTTCCGCTCCGTACGCGGTCTGGATGGCGTCAAGGAAGCAAAGGTGGAAGTCGCGCCCGGTCTGACGGTCAATGTCGCCGTCGCCTCTGGTTTGGGCAACGCCCGCAAGGCGCTGGATATGGTCCGTGCGGACCGTTCCCGCTTCCAGGCCATTGAAATCATGGCGTGCCCCGGCGGTTGCATCAACGGCGGTGGCCAGCCCTTCATCCATGGCGACCGCAAAGCCACCCTGGAACGCCGAATGGCCGGCCTCTACACTGAAGACGAGTGCAAGACCATCCGCCTCTCCCACGAAAATCCTGACATCAAGAAACTCTACGCAGAGTTCCTTGGCGAACCCGGCTCCGAGAAGGCACACCACCTCCTCCACACCGTCTACCACGAAAACCACCGCGACTAAGCGCATCCCATGCGGGGTGGCTGGTTGCGACCGGCCACCCCGTTTTCGTTTTTGTGGCTAGTCCTTCGTCCTCTCCCCTCTTCCCCCTTCTCCCTTCCCCCTACGAGTTGTGCTCTCCCCCCATGAACGAGACCCCATCCGCATCCCGCATTCACATAGGATTTTTCGGACGCAGGAACGCAGGCAAGTCCAGCCTGGTGAATGCTGTCGCCGGGCAATCGGTCGCCGTCGTGTCCGATGTGCCAGGCACGACCACAGACCCCGTCCCGAAGTCCATGGAACTGCTTCCCCTGGGACCAGTCGTCCTCCTCGATACTCCTGGCTTCGATGACGAAGGCGCTCTTGGCGAATTGCGCGTCGCCCGCACGCGACGCGAACTCAACCGCACCGACATCGCGGTGCTCGTCGTGGACGCAACGCTCGGGCTTGGGGAATGCGAACGCGAACTGGAACGTCTCATTCAAGAGAAAAACATTCCGTACCTCGTCGTCTGGAACAAATGCGATTTGGGAAACAATGTCCCAAACGGGAGCATTGCAACCTCTTCCAAGCAAGGCACGGGCATCCAGGAACTCAAGGAACGCCTGGGAAGCCTTGCGCCGAAAGAAGCACCACGGCACCTCGTCGCCGACCTCGTTCCCCCAGGTTCCACAGTGGTTCTTGTGGTCCCGATTGACGAATCGGCCCCCAAAGGACGCCTCATCCTCCCGCAACAGCAGGCAATTCGCGACCTTCTGGAGGCTGGCGACCTCTCCCTCGTCGTCCGCGATACGGAACTTCCCCAGGCACTCGCCTCCCTTGCCAAACCGCCGGCACTCGTCCTCACGGACAGCCAGGCGTTCGCCTCCGTCGCAAAAAACACCCCAGCAACCATCCCGCTGACCTCCTTTTCCATTCTGATGGCGCGATTCAAGGGCTATCTGGAGACCGCTTTGCGCGGGATTTCGGCCATGGAGCGTCTTCACAACGGTTCCCGCGTGCTCATCGCAGAAGGTTGTACGCACCACCGGCAGTGCAACGACATCGGAACCGTCAAAATCCCCAATTGGCTTCGCAAGCACACCGGGGCCATTCTGGACATCGAAACCTGTTCGGGAAACGAGTTTCCTGCGGACCTCTCTCCCTACGACCTGGTCATCCATTGCGGTGGCTGCATGCTCACGGAACGCGAGGTTCTCTTCCGTATGAAGTGCGCCAATGACCAGAATGTTCCCTTCCTGAACTACGGGGTCGCCATCGCCTATATGCTCGGCATCCTGCACCGCGCGCTCTCCATCCGGCCCGACCTCCAAAAACAACTCCCGGAGACTGGAAGATGCTAAAAATGGCATTCTACGGAAAAGGCGGCATCGGAAAATCCACGACCGTCTCCAATCTGGCCGCGGTCTTCGCCGAACAGGGCCTTCGCGTCATGCAAATCGGCTGCGACCCCAAAGCCGATTCCACCGTCAATCTCCACGGTGGCACGCGCATTCAAACCGTCCTGGACCTCGTTCGAGACAAGAACGACAACTTCTCCCTTGACGAAATGATGCACATCGGGTACCGAGGCATCGCCTGCGTGGAAGCAGGTGGACCCGTTCCGGGGCTGGGCTGCGCGGGGCGAGGCATCATCGCCGCCCTCGAAAAACTCCAGAAAAAGGGTGCCTACGAATCCTACCGTCCCGACATCGTGCTCTACGACGTCCTCGGCGATGTCGTCTGCGGCGGTTTTTCCATGCCGATGCACAAAGGATATGCGGACAAGGTGTTCATCCTGACCTCGGGCGAAAACATGTCCATCCATGCCGCCGCCAACATTGCCATGGCGGTGGACCATTTCCGCGCACGAGGCTACGCCACGCTGGGCGGTTTCATCCTCAATCGACGCGACGTCCCCAACGAGGACGCAAAGGTCGAGGAACTCGCCGATGACTTTCACTCCCGCATCATTGGACGCATCCCGCGCAGCCGCGTCATCCAGGAGGCGGAGCCACTGTATCAGACTGTCATCCAGGCATTTCCCGAATCCGATGCCGCTGCGTGCTATCGCACCTTGGCGAAAAGCATTCTCGCAACGTTCCAGGAGGAAACATGTTGACGCGCCTCCAGCCAAATCAGGTGCAACCTGGTCTGGAACTCCGCATCGCAGAGGCTGGCTTTCCCGCCCCATTTGCCTCCACGCTGGAGTACAATCCCCCTGCGCGCGGCACCTGGAACATCGTCCACACAGGAATGCTCCTTCCCGAAGCGCACCAAATCTACGCCTGCGCCCAAGGGTGCCTGCGCGGTGTCATCCTCACGGCGGCAGAGATGAAAGCAATGGACCGCATGTCGTGGATCTCTGTCAAGGAAGAGGATTTGTTCAACGGAACCATGGAGCAGAACGTTGTATCGGGAGTATCGCACATTCTGGAACGCCTGCCCCGCATGCCCCGTGCCGTCCTTCTATATGTCAGTTGTCTGCACCTGTTTACAGGATGTGACATGGAGGTAATGCTCAACCAACTCCGCGAACGTTTTCCCGATATCGATTTCACGGACTGCTATATGACACCGACCATGCGCAAGACCATCGCGCCTGACCCGCAGATGCGACGTCAACTCTACTCCCTCCTGCGTCCTCTCCCCCTGGACGAACAGTTCGTGAACCTCATCGGAAACGACCTTCCCACGCGCCCTTCCTGTGAACTCTTCACCATCCTTCACCAGGCAGGAAAGACCATTCGCGATATCACGCTCTGTCATTCCTACGACGATTACCTTGCGATGGCCTCGTCGGCCTGGAACCTTACCTTCCTCCCCGTCGCCATCCCAGCAGGCGAGGAACTCCAGGAACGTCTGGGCCAGAAGCATCTCCATCTCCCGCTCGTCTACACCATCGAACAGATTCAAGAAGCATACCGCACCCTCGCGCAGGGCCTCCAAATCAACCTGCCCGACCTAACCCCACTTACGGAAACCGCCACGCGTCGCCTCCGTGAAGTCGCCAAACTCCTCAAAGGGCTCCCCGTCGCCATCGATGCAAGCGCCGCGCCGCGCCCCTTGAACCTCGCGCGCTGCCTCCTTGAGCACGGATTCCGCGTCAACACACTCTATGCGGACGATTTCCCGTCCTGTGAAGAAACCGATTTCCGCTGGCTCCAGGGGAATCATCCCGAACTGCTCTTGCGTCCTGTGGGCAATCCGTCTATGCGATTCGCCGCACGCGGCATGCACGAGCCCATTCTGGCGATTGGCCAGAAAGCTGCCTATTTCGAGCAGACGCCGCACTTCGTCAACATGACCGCCGCAGGAAGCGGATTGTTCGGATTTGACGGACTGCTCGGCCTCGCGGACCTCCTGGAAGATGCATTCCTCCACGAAAAAGACATTGAGCGCGTCATTTCGCACAAGGGATTTGGCTGCGTCTCCTGCCTCGGAGGATGCCTCGGATGAAACAGACCGCTTCTATTCTATCCGTTTATGCGGCAGACACCTCTGGTGCCTGTTCCGCACTTTACGAACTCGGCGGGATGTCTGTCATCCACGACGCCTCCGGTTGTAATTCCACCTATACCACCCACGATGAACCTCGTTGGTACCACCAGGACAGCATGGTCTTCCTTACGGGGCTCACCGAAGCGGACGCCATTCTCGGAAACGATGAAAAACTCGTCGGCGACCTCGTCCAGACTGCGATGGAACTGCGACCGCGCTTTATCGCGCTCTGTGGTTCGCCCGTCCCGATGATGGTCGGTACCGACTATGACGCCCTCGCCATCGAGGTCCGCTTAAAGACCGGCATTCCCTGTTTTGGAATCCATTCCGATGGAATGCACTCCTATCTTCACGGTGCCTCCCAGGCCTTCTTGCATGTCTGCGAGGAGTTCTGCGAAACATCTGTGCCACGCAATCAAAACACCTGCAACATCCTCGGTCTGACACCTCTGGATTTTTCCACAAACGGTTCCGTGCAGAAGCTTCGCAATATTTTGGAACGAAACGGGTTCCGTGTGATTGCACCTTTGGGGATGGACTGCACGCTGGAAGAGGTGTCGCAAATGGGTTCTGCGTCCGTCAATCTGGTGGTTTCCCATGCCGGCCTGGCAACAGCGCAGTGGTTCCAGGAGCGATTTGGGATTCCCTGGGTGGCAGGAGTTCCCGTGGGAACGGAGTTCTCCAGGCAAGTTCTCATGTCCATGCAATCCTCTGCGCAAACTGGCAAATGCGCTGTCCCCTGTGCAGAAACCCGACATGACGCCGCGCAAGATGCACCGCTTGTCGTTGGCGAGGCCATCTTCGCCGGCTCGCTTGCTGCAGCACTGGAAACGGAAACAGGTGCTCCCGTACGCATCCTCTGCCCTCTGGAACACGACGCCTCCCTCCTGCGAAAAACGGATTCCACGACCGAAGACGAGGACGAAATCGCCGCTCTTTTCACAACTGCTACGGGAGTCGTGGCAGACCCGCTCTACCGTCCCGTCTGCCCTGCGACCGTCCCTTTCCATCCCCTTCCCCACGAGGCCTATTCGGGACGATGCTACCGACACCTCATCCCGGATCTCATCGGCACCCCCATCGCGCCGCTTCTCGCAGCAAAGGAGAACGTCGAATGCTTCGTTCTCACCAAATAACAAGTCCACAGAATACACAGAATACACAGAAAGGGTTCTTGTGCAGAATGCAGGTGACAAGAGGATTATCCAAGATATTTTGCCGGACGCGCTTGCATACGGACTGTAAGGACCTCCGGCTAAATCCTTTCTGTATATTCTGTGTATTCTGTGGACGAATCATTGGAAACTTGATTCTGCATTATGCCTGTGTGTTAACGGGTTCTTTTTGTGTGTTTTGTGGTGAAACAGGGGCAAAATAGATTATGCTGAAAATCGCAATCTACGGCAAGGGCGGCATCGGCAAGTCCACCGTCACCTCCAATCTGGCGGCTGCCTTTGCCATGCAGGGGCGCAAAGTCGTGCAAATCGGTTGTGACCCCAAGGCAGATTCCACCATCAACCTGCTGGACGGACATCCCCCCGTCCCCGTGATGAACTTCATCCGCGACTATGACCGCGAGCCCGAATCCCTGGAGGAAATCTCCCGAACAGGCTTCGGGGGTGTCGTCTGCATCGAAGCGGGCGGTCCCACGCCGGGACTGGGTTGCGCGGGACGCGGCATCCTCACGACCTTCTCCCTCCTCGAAGAACTCCGCCTGTTCGAACTTTGCAAGCCTGACGTCGTCCTCTACGATGTCCTCGGCGATGTCGTCTGCGGCGGCTTTGCGGCTCCCATCCGCGAGGGCTACGCCAATCACGTCATCATTGTCACATCTGGCGAAAAGATGGCACTTTACGCCGCAAACAACATCTGCCAGGCAGTCCAGAACTTCGCAGACCGGGGATACGCCTCCGTCCGTGGTATCGTCCTGAACCGACGAAACGTCCCCGCCGAGCGCGAAAAAGTCCAGGCATTCGCGGTTTCGCACGCCACCCAAATCCTTGCAGACATTCCACGCAGCGACGACATCAGCAACTGCGAGGAGCACGGTCAGACCGTCGTCCAAGGTGCACCTGACTCCCCCGCCGGACTCGCGTTCCGCGAACTGGCGGATACCCTCAGGGAGGATTCCCGCAATGGCTGAAGCCTTTTCCATCACTGCAGCGGAACTCGTCTCCCTCGGCAAGAACGCCATCCCGCCGCAATTGCGCTCGACGGAACACTTGGTGTACAGTTCCCCTGCCACCCTTGCATTCAATTCGCCAGGTGCTCAGGGATTCGGTGTAAAGCGTGCCGGTCTTGCGGTTCCCGAATCCGTGATGCTGCTCGTAGCCCCCGCCTGTTGCGGTCGCAATACCTCTGCTCTTGGCGCCGAAAGCAGTCTGGCGGACCGTTTCTTCTATCTTCTTCAGGACGAAGCAGACATTGTCACGGGACGCCATCTCACCCAAATCCCGCAAGCCGTTCAGGAGGTTGTTGCCTCCTGCCAAAAACGTCCTTCCGCCGTGATGCTTTGCATCACCTGCGTGGACGCACTGCTCGGGACCGATGTCGAGGCGGTCTGCCGCAAGGCCTCCGAAGCCGCAGGGCTTCCCGTTGTGCCTTGCTACATGTACGCCCTGACGCGCGAAGGACGGCTGCCCCCCATGGTCTCCGTCCGCAAATCCATCTATTCACTGCTGAAACCGACTCCCCGTCGTAAGGACGCCGTAAATCTTCTGGGATACTTTTCTCCCTTGCAAGAAGACTGCGAACTGCCAGCGTTGCTTCGCTCTGTAGGTCTCCAAACCGTCAAGGAACTTTCCCGTTGTGCAGATTTTGCGGAGTTCCAGGAGATGTCGCGTGCCAACTTCAACCTCGTCCTGCATCCCGAAGTGCGCGTCGCCGCCGATGACCTGCACCAGCGCCTCGGTATCCCCTCCATCGAACTTACACGCGTCTATGACCTCGAAAAAGTGCGCCATCAATACGAGGCACTCGCCAATGCCATCGGCGTAACGTTCAAATTTGCAACCTATTATAGCCGTGCAAGGGATGCCGTGGAGGCATTTCACGCAGCCTGTCCCGAGGCGGTGTTCGCTGTTGGAGAGTGGTGCAATGCAGACCCGTTCGAGTTGACCCTTTCCCTGCTTCGCTACGGCTTCCGCGTCTCCGATCTCTACGGAACGGTCTCCACCGCGAGTTTTGTTTATCTCCGCAAGATCGCCGAACTCAGTCCAAACACCCGCATCTTCTCCAACCTTTCCCCAACGATGCTTGTCTATCACGGCTCACCCGACGCCACGCACGCCATCGGAAATGACGCCGCCTTCTACAATCCCAACCGCCCCGCCGTCTCCTGGGCCGATGAACCACAACCCTTCGGCTTCGCCGCAATCGAGCACCTCTTCCGCAACCTCCTCGCCCTCCTATGAAAAAACTCCTCAAATATCTCTCGCCCTTCGCACCTGACCAGTCTGGTGCCGTGGCGACACTGTTTGAATTGGGCGGTCTCATCGTCATCTGCGATGCCGGCGGCTGCACTGGAAATGTCTGCGGATTTGACGAGCCACGGTGGTTCCTCAAGCGCAGCGCCGTCTTCTCTGCCGCTCTCCGCGATATGGACGCCATCCTCGGTCGCGACCAGAAACTGGTCGAAAAAGTGGTGGACGCCGCACAAAGCCTCGATACGCCGTTCACGGCACTCATCGGAACTCCCGTCCCCGCTGTCATTGCCACGGATTTTCGTGCCCTCAAACGTATGGTGGAAAAACGCACCTCACGCCTCTGCCTCCCCATTTCCACCAATGGGACAGCATATTACGACGAAGGGGCATCCGTCGCTCTTTCAGAACTCTACAGCGCATTTGCCACGGAAAGCCTTCCCGTCGACCCCACAACGGCCGCGATTCTCGGAGCAACCCCGCTTGACATCAGCGCCCCCTCTCCCGAAAAACTTCTGAATGCAGCCCACGCCTTGGGGTTTCCACACGTTTTCTGTGCAACAATGGGCGGTTCCCTGGAGGATGTCCGCCGCGCGGCCTCGTCCTCGCTCAATCTCGTCGTCTCTCCCGCCGGCATTGCCACGGCACGCCTCCTCCAGCAGCGTTTCGGCACCCCATGGCGCACCTGGTTCCCCGTCCCCGACCTTCCCGAAATTGCACAACACGCGAGCGTCCTCGTCATCCACCAGCAGATTGCTGCCAACGCCATTCGGGAATCTCTAGAACAACGTGGTACGGAACATGTTTCAGTCGCGACCTGGTTCCGCCTGGAAAAAGAGCTAGCGCGTCCTGGCGACATCCGCCTCTCCTCCGAAGAACAGTTCGCGGATTTGGCCAATCGCTTTGATGTGATGATTGCAGACAGACATCTGCGCCATGCCGTACCCGCGTTTCAAGGCACCTGGGTGGATGTTCCGCACTTTGCCATATCTGGTCGACTGGAGGGAACCCCGTGAGTGCCCACCTGTACCAACTCTACGGAATCGTGCAAGGAGTCGGCTTTCGTCCCTTTGTGAGCCGCCTCGCCACGCGCCTGGGCATCCTGGGAACCGTTTCCAACAAAGGCTCCTACGTCGAAGTCCGTGCGCACGCGTCGGAAGAGGCTCTTCGCGCCTTCCGCGCCGCGCTTGAACAGGAGGCCCCCCCACGCGCTCACATTCTCACCATCCTGGAACAGGATTTGGAAGAACCTTCCCCCGACGCCTTCCGCATCATCGAAAGCGAACATCAACTCGGAGACATATTCGTCTCCCCCGACATCGCAACCTGCCCCAACTGCCAACAGGAACTCTTCGATCCCAACAATCGACGTTTCCTGCACCCGTTCATCAACTGCACCGACTGTGGTCCTCGACTCACCATCCTGGACTCCATGCCTTATGATCGCGAGCGCACCTCCATGGCGCAATTCCCAATGTGCCCCGAATGCGCCTCCGAATACCACTCCCCAGAATCCAGACGCTACGACGCGCAACCCGTCTGCTGCAACCAATGCGGTCCCGAACTCTATCTCCTCGGACGCCCCGAACGCGGACGCGACGCACTCCTCGCGGCACGCAAGGCCATCCACGACGGGAAAATCATCGCCGTCAAAGGCATTGGCGGCTTCCATCTCTGCTGCAATGCCTTGGACGAAACCGCAGTCGCCCTGCTCCGCGAACGAAAGCACCGCCCTCGCAAACCGTTCGCAGTGATGGTGCGCGACCTCGCCGCCGCACGCCGCTTCTGCGAGATTCCCGAGGAAATGCTCCCCATTCTCACGGGGCCTCAAAAGCCGATTCTTCTGCTTCGAAAACGCACAGGTTCCCCGCTGGCACCCTCGGTCGCACCAGGCAACCCCACATTGGGCCTGATGCTCCCTTACGCCCCCGTCCAATTCCTCCTTTTCCAATACAACGACGGTCTCGAAATGCCCGACTGCCTCGTGATGACCTCAGGCAATGTCTCCGACGCCCCCATCTGCCGCACCGATGAAGACGCCTCCACGGAAATCGCCTCTTTCTGCGACCTCATTCTCTCCCACAATCGACAAATCCGCATCCGTGCCGACGATTCCGTGATGGACACCTTCGAGCATCGCCCCTACATGATTCGGCGTTCCCGGGGCTATGCTCCCCTCCCCTTCCTGCTTCGTCAAAACATGCATGGCTGTGTTCTCGCCGTCGGCGGTGAACTCAAGAACTGTTTCTGCATCGCCCGCGACTCTTTGTTATATCTCTCGCCATACATTGGGGATTTGAGCGACATCCGCGCCGTCAACGCCTGCCGCGAGTCCATCCACCGCCTCTGCGAGTTGCTGGAAGCGGAACCAACCACTGTCGCCTGCGACCTGCATCCCCGCTACAACTCCACTGCTCTGGCGGAAGAGTTCCATCTCCCCGTACTCCATGTGCAACATCACTATGCGCACATTCTCGCCTGCATGGCGGAAAACAACGTCCTGGATGATGTCATCGGAGTCTCTTTTGACGGAACAGGTTACGGGAATGACGGAACCATCTGGGGCGGGGAAATCCTGCAATGCTCTCTCACGGGATTCCAACGCCTGGCGCACATCGTCCCGTTCCCGCAGGCGGGCGGGGACACATCCTCCCGCGAAGGCTGGCGAATCGCCGCGTCCATTCTCCAGCAAACCGCACCGGATGACGCAGAAGCCCTCCTCGAACGACTCGGTTGCTGCACGCCACAACAAGCACGCTTGATTGCAACAATGGTCGCCAATCGCATCAATACCGTCCTTTCCACTAGTGCCGGACGACTCTTCGACGCGGCGGCGGCCCTTCTCGGTCTCCGCAACTCCTCTTCCTTCGAGGGCGAGGCCGCAATGGACCTTCAATTCGCCGCTGAACGCGCTTCTGCACACTCCCCGCTCTGGCACGAAGACGCTTCCTTCACCAACTGCCTCCCAACCTCCACGCTCCTTCTGAAACTCGCACGCGCACGCCTGGAGGGCATCCCCATCGAACGATTGGCATACCAATTCCACCTTTCTCTGGCAGAAATGATTACATCCGCATGCATCCATGCGCGAAATACCACGGGGCTACAAACCTGCGCACTGTCCGGCGGCTGCTTCCAGAATACCCTCCTGACCTCGCTCTGCGCAAACCTCCTCCGACAGAACGGATTCCACGTCCTGCTTCACTCCCTCACCCCGCCCAATGACGGCTCCATCGCCCTAGGACAGGTTCTCTTCGCCCTCGCCAGCAGTACCTCCCTTCGTGCCCCCTAGTGTTGCGTTTCCTCTTCAAACAAACTCGGCTCGGACCTCACGAGATGGAGCGCAGAATTTGAACTTGGTCGAGGAAACGCTCAATGGCGGCACGGCGTTTTTCGGGAACTTCCTCATGGCTGGCATCGTACAGAAGCATGATTTCGAAGTTGAGCCATCTGGATTTGAGGCGCTTGGAAACCATCGCAAGGGTATCCAGGGCGAACATGAAATCCACGGTGTCTGGCTTGTCGTAAGAGCGTTCCATCATGCCTCCGAGCGCCTCGAAACTAACTAGGAGATCGGAGAGCAATTTGGTCGCATAAGCCTGCCCCTCCACTGCTCTATCCTGATCCAGAGGGACATTGAAATAGTCTGACAGAGAATGCAGAAGTTCCAGTTGCCCCCTGCGCTGTAGTTCAAACTCAGACATCAGCCTTCCGCCTTCTTCTCAGGTGCCGCCATGAACTGCGCCAACGGACGCTGAAGCATCGTCTGGTAAATTTTGACGTACTCGTCCGCCGTATGGTCGTTGTTAAACGTGGCACGAGCATCTTTCATGATACGTGCAATTTGCTCGTTCTTGACGGGACCCGTGAGTGCATGGAACTGCATCGCCTGATCAATGGCCCAACGAAGTCCTTGCGAATCGTGGTACTGGAAGACAAAACCATTGCCTCGATTCTGGCTGACATCGAGAGGCTGGACGGTATCGTGGAGTCCGCCTGTATCGAAGACGACGGGGAGAGAGCCGTAAAGCGGTCCGATCATTTGCGGGAGTCCGCAGGGTTCGAAGGAGGAAGGCATGAGGATGAAGTCGCTGGAAGCATATCCAAGGCGGGAGAGGCGTTCGTCAAACGGCAGGACGCAAATGCGGTTCTGGAAACCGTGGAGATTGACGATGTCCTGGAACACCTTGAAATAGGGACCGTTGGCGACAATCGCGACCTGCAACTGGCGATCCCAGTAGTCGTGGATGATTGAATACATGATTTCCGCGAGAAGTTGCGGACCTTTCTGGACGGGGTCCAGTCGGGACGGCCAGAAGAACATCGGCGCGTTGGGATTCTCCAACAAGCCCGTGGCACGCTGGAATGCCAATTTGTTGGCACGCTTCTTCTCTGCAAAATCCTGTGGTCCAAAGTTTTCGGCAAGGCTCTTGTCAATTTCCGGCATATAATCGGGATCGGGTGCATTCAGAATGCCGCGCGCGCATCCGGCATGGTATTTGTTCGCCATTTCGCGCTGGATTTGCGGCTCCACAAAGGGATGGCGCATTTCGACGATTTCGCGAAGGAATGTCGGGCTGACGGTATTGATGAAGTGGGCTCCAAAGATACCGCTCGTGAGCAAATCGATGCGATTTCCGGAACGCGTCTCCTCGTAGTTGACGGGCTGCCGCTTGAAATAGAGGTCCTGCCAGAAGAGCGCAGTGTCGATATCGTGGTTTTCGATGGTTTCGAGGTTGGTCTCCTGGGTGTGGATGTTGTGGACGGTGAAAAGCGCGGGAATGCCGAGGCGACGGGAGAATCCAGGAATGAGCCCAGTCATCCAGTCGTTGCAATGGATGATGTCTGGCTGCACCTGAGGAATGATGTTGTTGATGACTTCGCGCTGGAAGGCCAGGCTCATGTTGAGAGCGTCTTCCGAATAACTTGGATAGACTTGGTCGCGATAGTAGAAGATACGTCCTTCGGCCAAATGGATGCGCTGCACGCCATCGCCTTCCGCATGCAGACTTTCATCGTACTGCTTCAGCTTCTGATCCAGCAAGTCCGCAACTTCCACATGGAACAGACGCCGATAGTGCGGCAATGCCACATGCACATCCACACCACGCTGGAACAACGCCGCTACCAACGAGGCAGAAACATCCGCCATGCCGCCCGCTTTCGCCGACAACTTGTGCGCAATGTTTCCCATCCCCGCCGGCAAATACGTGATCTCCGGCGTGACAATCAACACCTTTAACTTCTTCTTATTTCCCTGGCTATTTGACATTTCAACATCAACCTCAACTGATAGAAAAACCAACCAAAGGCTACGCCCTATCGCTGTTTCTCCCTTTGCGAAAATAAGTTAGAGCCGCTTGATGGTCGCAAAAACAGAAACAAGAGCGCACCTTTGCGCAAAAAAAAAGGAGCAATGCTACTGCACCTCGACAATGCTGTTCATCGAGTTCATATCGTTGGCTACATAGTTGGGATTCGCCTCATCCAGACGCCAAACACCATCCACCACAAACTTATACTCATATTTACCAGGCATCAAATACAAAAATCCCGAAAACTCCTGCAACTCTTTATTGTACTTGAGAACCTTCTTCTCAGGATTCCAATCGTTGAATGACCCCGCCAGGCAAACCTTCGACGTGGCAGGGGCCTTCACCGTAAACACGACCTTCCTGCGGATAAACTTCCCTAGGGTCTTACGATGAACACGCGTCTTCTTTGTGACTTTTTCTTCCATTGCTCTAAATGTTCCTTTGATGATTTGCTGTCGTCCTCCCCAAAAATGCACAGACTAATAACATACAACAACACCCCCCATTTGTCAAATGACTCTCCCGTAATTTTCACAAATCCTTGGGAATAACGGCGGGACAACGACAGGAGTTACCTTCCGACGGCGAGTGCCGTCGGAAGTAACGAGTACCGGGAATGGTCGGGGAAGCGACGGAGGGACGCCGTCGTTACTTTCGATCTTCAGCGAGGACCTTCTGGAGTTTAGAGACGTCGAGTTTTCGTGGAGTGACGTTGTCCTGGAGAGAGAGAGCGGCGGCGGTGCCGGCGGACCTTCCGGTAATTGACGAGCAGATAGAATTAACCCCGGAAGAACTGGAGTCCTTC
>JAFRLI010000065.1 GCA_017431255.1 Victivallales bacterium | reverse complement strand
CTTGAAAAGCGTCGGAAAAATGGTATAATATTCCCAAACGATTGGGAATGGAGGGCCATTCCACCTCGCAGGAAGAAAAAAAGAAGGGAAAAATCAAAAAAAATTGGTTTTGGGGCTTGAAAAGCGTCGGAAAAATGGTATAGTATTCCCAAACGATTGGGAATGGAAGGCCATTCCACCTCGCAGGAAGCAAAAATAGGGAAATCACGAGTTCCGGTTCTGACAAACAGGAAGCGATGACATTCTAAACCCAAACGATAGGGTAGCGATGCCCAAACGATTGGGTAGAAAATAAGACAGGTTTTGGAGAGAGTGATGACGAACAAGCGTGTAACATTGAAGGACATAGCAGCGGATGCTGGGGTGTCGATCACGCTTGTGTCGAAATACCTAAACGGTCGCCGCGGGGGAGAGATGTCCCGGGAGACGCGGAAGCGGGTGGACGATGCGATATCGCGCCTGGGGTATCGTCCGTCGAAACTGGCTAGAGCGTTGCGGAATGGTCGCACCAAGATCTTGGGGATGGTGCTGGCGAACTTGGACAATCCGCATTTCGGGACGCTGGCGCAAAGTGCGAATCTGGCGACAGAGGAATTGGGATACGAGTTGCTTCTGGGCATGACGGACTACCGCATGCACAAGCGCGGAACGGATGTGGCGCGCATGGCAACCCTGATGGACCATCATGTGGAAGGGTTGTACTTGACAAGCCACATCGTCGAAACGGATTTCATTCGCAATCTGTATTATCGGCATTTCCCCGTTGTCCTTTCGGAAGATTTCGAGGGGCGCTTCTCGTGCACTCTGTTTGATGTCCAGCAAGCCTGCTTTGACGCGCTGGCATATCTTCGTTCCCAAGGTGCAAAGCACATCGCTCTTTTTGATACGATTCACTCCCCGATGATGGCGTTGCCCGGCATTTCCTCGCGCGTCGAATGGATTCGAAAAGTCACTTCCCGTGCAGAAAATATCGATGAACTTTGCCAGGAAATGGTTTCCTGCGGCTGTGACAGTTTGCTTCTCGGTGGTGGAATGATTTCCGAGGCATTCCTGAATCACATCCACGACCACTTCCCCGCCTACCATCCGCTTGTCGTCGGCTGCACGGACGCCGCGCCGCGCATTCCCGCCTGCCGCGAACTCGTCGGCATCATCAAGCGCGATTACCAGCAGAAGGTCCGCCTCTCCCTGAAGGAACTTGTCCGCCAGGTGGAGGAACCGACTGTTAGCCAACCCAGAAAGATTTTTTTAGCACCCATATTTACCCCACTCACCCCCCAACTCAAGGAGCAATCCAATGAACAGAAGTTCTAAACGAAGTCCCTTCACCCTGATTGAACTGCTGGTGGTCATCGCCATCATCGCCATCCTGGCGGCGATGCTGCTGCCGGCCCTCTCCAAGGCCCGCGGAAAGGCCCGCACCATCTCCTGCATCAACAACCTCAAGCAGCTCAGCCTCGGTTTGACGATGTACACGAGCGACTACGATGACCTGTACTGCATGGGCCGCCAGAAGGGGTTGGACGATCCCGGTCTGAACAACGAGCACGGCCACTGGAACTACCTGATGTACAAGCGTGGCTATTTCCCGCTGAACGTCCTTGCCTGCCCTGATGTCACTGCGCAGGTCAACTACTACCAGTCCGTCCACATCGCCTACTCCAAGGGCAAGGAACCCAACACCTCCGGCAACAGCTGGCAGTTCTGCGGCTACGCCATCAACAATGGCGAATTCGGCGGTGGCACGTTGGGCAACGACTTGGTGAAGTATCCGCCCCTGAAGGCATCCTATGTCCGCACCCCGGGTAGTATGACTACGTTCACCGACGGCACTTACGAAGGAACGGACCTCACGAAAATCAGCGCGGCGAGCCGTTGCGCGAACTCCTGGAAAGACTGGTACTACCCCTGGCACAACAACCTGAGCGCCCGCAACTTCGTCTTCGCTGACGGACACGCCATCACCCATACGGGTCCCTACAAAGGACTCACCCTGAAGTCCTGGTGGTACAGAGGCGTTGGCTCCAATGGTCCCAAGAGACAAAAGGACGACAACAACTGGTGGACCTACAACGGCATGCATCACAAGAGCGCCGACGAATGCCGCCAGCTGAAGGACTAACGCTCCTTTTCACAACTAGGCACTAAGCGGGACGGCACGGGAGTTCCGTCCAAAGGCAGATGCGGTCACGCATCTGCCTTTTTCCTCCTGGCCTGCCGCTGAAAGAAATCACCTGCGTCACCCTTAACCAGCATCGCCACAAGGAGCCATTGTATGAAGTCTGGCTGGATTCCATTTTCCCTTTTCACCGTGATCATTTGCGCGTGCAACTTGCTTGCCGCGCCCAAGAATGTGACTCCGTCCTGGGTCCTGTATCGACACGACAAGAATGCGCCAGGTGCACAGTTCGCATTGGAGGACCAACGCCCTGATGGATACCGCATGACCATCAAGCGCGTGCAATCGAACGCGAAGAAGGTCTGGGCACTCGGCATCACCAACATTAACCGCGAGATGTGGACGCACAACAAGGTCGTCCTCAGCGTGCGCGCGCTGAACGAGAACCCCGTGCTCTTTGGGGTGACGGTCAGCACGAAGGAAGGGACGCAGATCCCGATGAAGAGCGCGAAGGACATCGTGGTGGCGGGCACGTCTTGGCGGCACATCGTGCTGGGGCTGGACACGGACTTCGGTCTCGGAGACCACAGGGTGACAGTGGTGCAGTTGAAACTGGGATGCGATGTGACTGGGTGGAAGCCAGGGACGAAAGGCGGCATCGAGGTCAAGGACGTCCGCATCTGCCAGCCGAACGAAGTGACCGTCAGCAGTTCGGGGCGGGACGAGTTCTACTCGATTCCCGCAAAGGAACTTCCGGTGCCCGTGGTCGCGAAGGACGCGCTGAAGGTGTATTTCCATTTCGACAACGAGGACATCGAGGACTCCTGGTGCCCCAGCCGAAAGATTTATGACAAACAGCAGTTCGCTGGCTTCCGGGCGATGCTCTTGGAAGGGCTGGATGGAAAACTCGTGCTTGCGGACGCTCCCGAGAAGGCAGACCTTCTTGTCTACTCCTCCTGCCGTCCCGAACCAGAAATGGCGAAGCGCCTCGTCTCCGCCGTCCGGGAAAAAGGGATTCCGTTGCTGGTGGCATCCGAGGTCGCAGATCCCGAAATCCACGAAATCCTCCCTTGCAAGATCACGACGGAATCGCTGTCCGATTTCCCAAAGCGGCAGCCCGTCCGCTTCCGTGACCGCAAACATCCGCTTGCCGCACGGGGAGGCTACAGCGGTGCTGCATTCGGCATCTACCGTGACATCGTCCCGAACTCGGGAAGCAAGACCGTCATGGAGTTCGCGGATGGCACGCCCCTGCTCGTTGAAGGCCGCGCTGGCAAAGGACGCGTCTTCTACGACATGCTCGCCATCGGCGCCCCCGTCGTTCCGGGCAAGGTCGCAATGGACGCGTTCTTTGTCCGCCTGGCTGGCTGGATTTGCGGAAAACAACTCCCCGAGGCGGACCTGCCCGCCGTTCGTCCCGACCAGGACGGGTGGTATGTCGGGGCAAGCGAGAACAATTTCGGACGCTTCGGCTGGGAGGTCGGAAACGGACTGCTCGTGGAGAGACTCGGCGGGCACCTGACCGTTTCGATGGGCTCCTGCGAATACGAGTTCAGCACCGTTCGCAAGTCCAAGATTCTCATGCCACTTTGGAACTTCGCCAGCGAGAAGCGAAAGGCCACCCAGGCTTGGAACACCTCCTGGGGCGAGGTCGGGAAGGTCACGCTTGACGCCCAGGTTACCATCCCCTCTGCCTGGAAGGAACGCAAAATCTTCTTCCATGTCCTCAAGGGAATTGACGATACCGCCGCCGTTTTCTTCAACGGAACCAAAATCGGTGAAATCACCGAGAAGGATCCCCAGTACTGGATGACTGAGCATCGCCACGAAATCCCCCAGGACCTCATCCGATATGACCAGCCGAACGAAGTCCGCATCGATTCCATCAACATCCGTGGCGCGGGTTCTCTCAACAGTTGCCCCGAACTCATCACGGCGGAGCCGCCGCACGTCCTCACTTTCGCACAGGACAGTATCGGCTTCCTCGGAATGGGCGGCATCCTCGCGGTGGACGACGTCAAAATGGCAAGGATGGACTGCAGCCTCGCGTTCCCGGGCGTTCGCTGGAATGTCCTGCTCCCCGAGGTGCACCTCTCTATGTATAACCTCCTTGGATACGCGGCGATTCCCACCAGCAAGGGCGTCCGCGTCGTGGGGATGAAGAAACTTGCTTCGCTCCCGTTGGAGGACTGGTCTGCCCCGTGGATTCTCTTCTTCCAGGGCGGGAGAGGAGACCATCCGATTCTGATCGTCTTCCAGCACAAGTTGAAGGCACTGGATGTCGAGGTCAACGGGGACGCCCTTTCTGGACTGGGTCTGCGGGCGGCGCAGGGACCCGTCGGTGTGGTCGTCCCTCTGTGGCTGTACGGCAGCCGCTCCATTGATGCCACCGAATGGACCAAGGGCCTCCCGCAGGAGGTCGCGAATCGCATCGCGTTCTGGTATCCGCGCGCGTTCCAGTACCCTGCTCGCTGCAAGGAGGAGTTCCGCATCGATGCCAAGCTGAAGCGAATCCAAGTCCGCGACACCTTCTCCTATCTCACCGCGAAAGATGACTGGAACACAGCCAGCAAGCCTTTCGCCCCCGTTCCCACCCTCGCGTTCTATGCCGGCTCCCTCAAGCCACAGGGCGGCGGGAAGATCTTCACCTGCGGTCCCGAGGTCGTCGATCGTGATCTCGCCACGCGCTACGGACCGTTCGCAGATCGCGACGGCACCAATACCGTCGAGTGGACGCTTCCGCTCCCCGAACCCGACCTTGGCTTCCTCCCGCACACCCTCGGGTTTGACAAGTATGACGAGGTCACCAACAGGATTTTTGCCAGTTCCGTGCGTTTCGACCACGGCGGCGGTGGCCTTGTCGCCAAGAACAACAAGACTTTCCCGCGCGACAACGAGCATCAGCAGAAGAACATCAATATGCACTGTTTCCTGATGGGACTTCACGAACGCAGCCCGAATTGGTACTTCCTCACATCTGAAAATCGGGCGAAGTTCCGCCAGCGCACGGTCCTCCGCCTCTACGAGCCGCTGGAGACCTGCCTCTACAAGATGGTCTGCCGCTGGCGTCAGGAGCCCGGCAGCGGAATCCGCTACACCATCTATATGAAGAGTCCACGTGACATTGTAACCCGCTATCGTCCCGAGACCTACGGCTCCAAGACCATCTACGGCGACTCCAACGAGACCGTCCGCATGATCCTCTCCTGCCTGCAGAAACTTGCCGACCAGCAGGGCGAGTACGAGCTCGTCCGCGCCAACTGGGACATCATCAAGCGTCAGGTTGCGACCTATCCCCTCGTCCTCGACGACTGGGGCTATATGGGCAGCGGATGCCTGGAATGGGGCGGCGCATGCTCCATTGACATGCTCAACAACGAGTACTCTAGCCTCTGCTCCCTTGCGCGCCTCGCGCAGATCGCCGGCGACGAACCGATGCACCTCCAGGCGCTCTATCGCGCCGCACGCCGCATTGTCCCAACCCTCACCCGCCTCAACATCAAGGACTACTACGTCGCCAACGGAATGCTCGCCAATGCAGACGCTTACAGCATCTCCACGGGCTTCGGCGAGAACGGCGCGGTGTTCCGTCAGAAGGGCTCCAGAGTCCGCGACATCGATCTTTTCGACATGTCCCAGGGCATCCCTCAGGACCTCATCGCTCTCTATGACTGGTACGGCTACAAGGAACTTCGCGAAAACTACCTCAATGAGGTCGGCGCCGCTGATGCTTCCAAGGGAATGAATTACCTAATGGCGGCCATTTACTCCCTCGACCCGCAGTCCTCCCCTGACAAGATCAAGGAACTCCTCGAAAGTTGCTTCCAGAACCAGGCTTACAACAAGCGTCTGCCACGCGACTGGCCTGGTATGAACTCCGGCTCTTACATCGAGTATGCCCTTCATCGCATCGTCGACAGCCCCTCCATCTCCGACTGCCGCGACCTCAACCTTCAGGACGCCGTCTTCGATCCCGCCACCAAGACGCTCACTCTCAAGTATCTCCCCGGGCAGGTCGAACCTCAAATCGTCGTGCGCTCTCAACGCAAGCTCGCTCCCAACCAGCAAGGTCTCTCTCAGGACGCCAATGGACAAGTCCGCCTCCCCGCACCCAAGGGCAAGCAGACCACGATCACCGTCCAGTTCCAGTAACCTTCAAGCGCGCTAGAGACAGCACGGCCTCTAGCGCGACACTTCCATTCTACCGCACCACACCGTGTGTGCCGACCCAAGAGGTCCACGGAACTTTCCTTCAACACCTGCTCCATCGCGGGGGACGCCTAGTCCCCCGCTTTTTTTGTGCGTTGGAGGTTGGTGTTGGTATGACCAGACGACAAGAGGACGCTGACTACGGTCGCCTAGTCCCTCACTCTTTTTTGTGCATTGGAGGTCTGCTCCCCATCTCGTCTGATTCCCACATGAAGGATGCAAAGGACGCAAGGGACGTAAAGGACGCAAAGTAAGGGTAACCGCAAACCCCGTTTGCGGTTGTCATTGGAACAACAGCGGACCTCCGGCCTTTGGTCAGGGGAGGCCTCCAGACCGATCTCGGTGCCTTGCAGGACAGATGAGGTAATTGCAAAACCCTATGGGAGTCCATAGAACACACAGAATACACAGAACTGCTTATCCACGCTAACGCGCGGCTAAACACTTGATATGAAACAGAATACAAAGTGCAAGTCGCCGCGAAGCGGCGGAGTGCCTTCTGTGTATTCTGTGTATTCTGTGGACTCAAAAAGGAGTTTTGCAATTACCTCAGATATGTAAATACTATGCACGAAACCATGCATAACACTAGTACAATCATATTGTTACAGGTGTTCCCGACCAGATGCCTCCAAACCGCAAACCCCGTTTGCGGTTACCCCGTTCTCGCCATCCATCTCATCCATCGCAAAACTGCCAAACCGCAAACCCCGTTTGCGGTTACCCCGTTCCCCAAGATGGTTCAATCTTTCTGGTCCACCAGTATCCAAAAACCGCAAACCCCGTTTGCGGTTACTCCTTCCCCCAAAAAGACCCAATTTCTCGGTCCGCTCGAGGCGAAATTGGATAAAGCACGGTTTGCGCGGTGCTAATATTTACGTTTTTTTTTAATATTTTCATCAATGTTTGACAAATGTGCTATATTATTTCTCGCATCTGTCTTTGGTTTGCAGTTGAAAATCGCGTCACCAAGAAGGAGTTTCTTATGAAGTCTGGCTGGATTCCAACACTTTTTGTCACCATGATGTTCTGCGCTTGTACCATGTTTGCTGCACCGAAAAAAACGAATCCCCCCTGGGGGCTGTATTTGCATGACAATAACGCTCCGGGTGCTCAATTCAAACTGGAGGACATTCGTCCCGACGGGTATCGAATGACCATCAAACGTGTGGAATCGGGCGCGAAGAAAGTCTGGGCACTCGGCATCACCAACATCAATCGCGAGATGTGGACGCATAACAAGGTCGTTTTGAGCGTGCGCGCCCTCAACCAGAATCCCATCTCTTTTGGAGTGACGGTGAGTACGAGGGAAGGCAAGCAGGTCCCGATGAAGAGCGCAAAGGACATTCTGATTGCAGGCCCTGCCTGGAAGCACATCGTGCTGGGGTTGGATACGGACTTCGGTCTCGGCGATCGTAGCGTTACGGTCGTGCAGTTAAAACTGGGATGTAACGTGACCAAATGGAAACCAGGGACGGAGGGCGGCATTGAGGTGAAGGACGTCCGCATCTGCCAAGCGTCCGAGGTGACCGTCGGCGGCGCGGCACGGGACGAGTTCTACTCGATTCCTGCGAAGGAACCCCCGAAACCCATCGTCGCGAAGGACGCGCTGAAGGTGTATTTCCATTTTGACAACGAGGACATCGAGGATTCCTGGTGCCCCCGAAAGAACTTTTATGACAAGCAGCAGTTCGCGGGCTTCCGCGCAATGCTTCTGGAAGGATTGGACGGGAAGGTCGTGCTGGCAGACGAGCCAGAGAATGCAGACCTCCTCGTATATTCCTCCTGCCGTCCTGACCCCGAGATGGCGAAACGCCTGGTTTCCGCCGTCCAAACGAAGGGAATCCCGTTGCTGGCGGCGTCCGAAGTCGCCGACCCCGAAATACGCGACATCCTTCCTTGCCTGATCACAACGGAAACCCTGCCTGACTTCCCGAGGCGTTTCCCCGTCCGCTTCCGCGACCGCAAGCACCCGCTCGCCGTGAAAGGCGGGTACAGCACCGCCGCCTTCGGTGTCTACCGCGCCATCCTTCCGCACCTTCGCACCAACATCATTATGGAATTTGCGGACGGCACGCCCCTCCTCGTCGAAGGACGTTCCGGCAAGGGCCGTGTCTTCTACGACATGCTCGCCATCGGTGCCCCCGTCGTCCCAGGCAAGGTCGCGATGGATGCTTTCTTCATTCGCCTGGCCGGCTGGATTTGTGGGAAGAACCTCCCCGAAGCAGACATGCCGCCTGTGCGCCCCGACCGCGATGGCTGGTACGTCGGTGCCAGCGAGAACAACTTCGGGCGCTTCGGCTGGGAAGTCGGCAGCGGTCTGCTTGTGGAGAATCTCGGCGGTCACCTGACCGTCTCCATGGACGCCTGCGAGTACGAACTCACCACCTCCCGCAAATCCAAAATCCTCATGCCCACTTGGAACTTTGCCAGCGAAAAGCGCAAGACCAGCCAGGCTTGGAACACCCCCTGGAACGAAGTCGGGAAAGTCACTCTTGACAGCAAGGTCACCATCCCTGCAACCTGGAAGGGACGCAAGATTTACTTCCATGTCCTCAAGGGAATCGACGACACCGCCGCCGTCTTCATCAACGGCAAGAAAATCGGTGAAATCACGGAGAAGGACCCGCAGTACTGGATGACCGAACACCGCCACGAAATCCCACAGGATCTCATCCGCTTCGACCAACCGAACGATGTCCATATCGACTCTGTCAACCTTCGCGGTGCCGGCTCCTTCAACAGTTGCCCAGAAATCATCACGGACGAGCCACAGCGCGTCCTCACCTTTGCGCAGGACAACATGTCCTTCCTCGGAATGGGCGGCATACTCGCCGTGGACAACGTCCAGATGGCACGGATGGACTGTAGCCTCGTGTTCCCCGGCGTCCGCTGGGACGTTCTGCTCCCCGAGGTGCACCTCTCCCTCTACAACATCCTCGGCTACGCGGCGATTCCCGCCAAGGGCGGCATCCGTGTCGTGGACATGAAGAAACTGTCGTCGCTCCCGCTGGAGGAGTGGGCCGCGCCGTGGATTCTCTTCTTCCCGGGAGGCAAGGAAGACCATCCGTTGCTGCTGGTGTTCCAGCACAAACTGAAGGCCTTGGAGGTCGAGACCAGCGGGGACTCCCTGTCGGGTCTTGGAATGCGTTCCGCGAAGGGTCCGGTCGGAGTGCTCGTGCCGCTCTGGCTCTACGGCAACCGTCCTTGCGATACCACTTCCTGGACCAAGGGACTCCCGCTGGAAGTCTCGACGCGTATTGCGTTCTGGTATCCGCGCGCATTCCAGTATCCCGCACGTTGCAAGGAGGAGTTCCGCCTCGATACCAAGAATAAGCGCGTCCAAATCCGCGATACCTTCTCCTATCTGACCGCAAAGGACGACTGGAACACCGCCAGCAAGCCGTTCGCGCCTGTTCCCGCACTTGCCTTCTATGCAGGTTCCCTCAAACCGCAGGGAGGCGGCAAAATCTTCACCTGCGAACCCGACGTCCGCGACCGCGACCTCGCAACACGTTTCGGCCCGTTCGCCGACAAGGATGGCACCAACACCGTCCAGTGGACCCTCCCGCTTCCCGAACCATTCCTCGGACTCCTTCCCCATGCCCTTGGCTTTGAAGTTTATGACAAACTTTCCAACGAGCAGTTCGCCAGCGCAGTCCGTTTCGACCACGGCGGCGGCGGTCTCGTTGTCAACAACAACAAGACGTTCCCGCGCGACGACCAGCACCAGCAGAAGAACTTGGGTATGCACGGGTTCCTGATGGGACTGTATGAACGCGGTCCGAACTGGTTCTTCATGACCCCCGAAAACCAGGCGAAGTTCCGCAGGCGCACTGTCATCCGCATGTACGAGCCTCTGGAGACCTGCCTCTACAAGATGGTCTGCCGCTGGCGCCAGGAGCCAGCCAGTGGTGTCCGCTACACCATCTATATGAAGAGTCCGCGCGACATTGGGACCAAATTCCTCCCCGAAACCTACGGCTCCAAGACCGTTTACGGCGACTCCAACGAGACGGTACGCATGATTTTCTCCTGCCTCCAGAAACTCGCCGATCAGCAGGGCGAATACGAACTCGTCCGCGCTAACTGGGAAATCATCAAGCGCCAGGTTGCGACCTATCCGCTGGTCATCGACGACTGGGGCTACATGGGAAGCGGCTGCATCGAACTGGGCGGCTCCTGCTCCATCGACATGCTCAACAACGAGTACGGCAGCCTCTGCACTCTTGCACGCCTCGCACAGATTGCCGGCGACGAACCCATGCGCCAGCAGGCACTCTATCGCGCAGCGCGCCGCATCGTCCCAACCCTCACGCGTCTCAACATCAAGGACTACTATGTCGCCAACAACATGCTCGCCAACCCCGATTCCTACAGCATCTCCACGGGCTTTGGCGAAGGCGGGGCACAATTCCGTGCTTGGCATAGCAATCATCGGGACATGGATCTCTTCGATATGTCGCAGGGCATTCCCGAAGACCTCATCGCCCTCTATAACTGGTATGGCTTCCGCGAAATCCGCCAGAACTACCTTCCCGACATTGCGCGGGCCGAACACGAACAGGGACTTTCCTACAACTCCGTCGCCGTCTATTCGCTCGATCCCGAATGCAACCACGACACCCTCAAGAAACTCCTCCAAAAGTGCTACGAGCACAAACTCTACAACAAGCGGCTGCCTGGAGACTGGCCTGGAATGAACACGGGCTCCTACCTGGAGTACATCTTCCATCGGTTCACCAACAGCCCTATCATCTCTGACTGCCGCGACCTCTACCTTCAGGACGCCATTTACGATCCCGCCTCCAAGAAACTCACGCTCACATACCTCGCGGGACTGCATGAACCCCAAATCGCCGTGCGTTCTCGCTTCAAACTCTCTCCCAAGCAGCGCGGACTCTCCCAGGATGCCGACGGACAAATCCGCCTCCCGACCTCCAAGGGCAAGCAGACCACCATCACCATCCAATTCGAATAATCTAGCCAGACGAGTCTTTTGTGTGCCCCCCTGCTCAACGGCGGGGGATGTAACTGTTCCTGATAAGGGGGCTATAGCCTCCACTCATTTCAACCAAAGGAGCACTCCCATGAAAAAAAGAATCAAGCGACAATTCACTCTGATTGAACTTTTGGTAGTCATCGCAATCATCGCGATTCTCGCCGCGATGCTGTTGCCCGCCCTCTCCAAGGCGCGTGGCAAGGCGCGTACCATCTCCTGCCTCAACAACCTCAAGCAACTTGGTCTCGCTGAAACCATGTACACTGGCGATAACGAGGACTACTTCTCCCCAGGAAGGCAGCCAGGCATGGGTGAACTTGGCTATTGGCACTACATCCTTTACAATCGTGGATACATCCCTTTGAACGTTTTGAGTTGCCCGGATTCCACCGCGACAGCCATCTACTGCGTTGCTTGCCTCCGTGCCTATGCCCATGGAAAGGAACCCGCTCCTGCAACGGTGGATGGCTGGCATTGGCAGTTCGCGGGATATGCCATCAACAACGGCGAGTTTGGATTTGGACAAAAAGGCACTGACGATCCAACGCTCTATCCGGGCCTTAAGGTTTCCGGTGTTCTCACACCGAGTACGATGCTCATGCTTTCCGACGGCGTCTGGGCGGGCGATTCCACCAGCACCGGCTCCTCCGCTCTTAACTCCACTCACCGAATGCACAACTATAACAAAATCAACTTCTGGCCCTGGCACAACAACAGCACGGGATTCAACGTCTGCTTCTCGGATGGACATGCCATCACCCTCACGGGACCTGGCCGCGGCGAGACTCTCCGCGCTTGGTTCCACAGTGCGACTTCCTCTGGCCCACGTAGTTACAAGAACGATGACAACTGGTTCACCTATAACGGCAAGAAGCACAAGAGCGGAAAGGAAGCACGTTACTACACCGACTAACTGCACGGGAAAACCGGCTCCAACTACCTGTCTTCTCTCATATTTTCATAGGCGGGCTGTGAAACCATGCCGTGCCTGTTTGTGCGCAAAAACACTTCGAATATGAGAAGGACAGTTTAGCGCGACGTCCGTATATAGGCGGAGGCAATTTTGTCTCCGCCTTTTTTTTGTCCTTTACGTGCTCTTTGGAATCATTGAAAAAGCAACAGTACATGCCGGGGCAATCTCTCCAGCCCCTTTAGTATTGCGCAGGTTGTCACAGCATTCACATTCTTTTCCAGACTCTTCACTTGCGTGGTTTTGCCCCCATTTCCCCAAATGTCCCAAACCGCAAACCCCGTTTGCGGTT
>JAFRLI010000007.1 GCA_017431255.1 Victivallales bacterium | reverse complement strand
TCTAGAGGTTCTAGAGGTTCTAGAGGTTCTTGAGGTTCTAGAGGTTCTAGAGGTTCTAGAGCTTCTAGGGGCAATTACACAGTTCCTCCTCGTTGGATACGCACCTCAGGGGGTGGTGGGAGAGAGTTTGCGAACCCAGATATTTTCGGCAGTTTCAATCGGAAGTTTGACCGACTTTTGGTTGACGGTGAGGAGGAATGCCGATTTGTCAAGGGTCAACGCCTGGAGAGATACGATATCGTGGATTTTTACGGATTTGACGGGCTGGTTCTGGAGATTTCTACCAAAGGAGACGACCATTGCCTGTTCGCCAGCCTGGAGAGAGGAAAGGACCTGGAGATCCGCCGTTTCATCATTGGCGAGGTTGGCAATGCACTCGGTGAGGTAGATTTGGAGGTTGCGCGCGTCCTGGCGGTTTTCGATAGCCTCGGAGAACAGGACGAATCGCTGAATGGTATCTTCGTCCACCACGTGTTCGATATGGCAGGCACATTCGGAGGCTTTATCCAGCGGCAGTCCCAGAATGCCAGAAAAGAACTTCTTGAGGACCTGGTGCCGATGGATGACCTGTCGCGCGATGGCGGCACCGCTGGTGGTGAGCACAACGGGATAGTGAACGTTGTACTCGATGTAGCCCAATTTGTCCAACTGGCGCAATGCCCCCGTGACGGAGGGCATCGTCACATGGAGTTTCTTGGATATTTCCTTGGCATGGGCATGCCCCTCGATGGCAATCAGTTCGGCAATCGCCTCCAAATAGTCTTCCAGGCTTTCTGATAACTTGGTTTCTGCCATATTTGTCCTCTTTTTGGGCTAGAGGCTCTAGAACCTCTAGAACCTCTAGATTATCTAGTAGTTTCCATTTCCGGGGAAGTTGTAGAACGGCTGGGACCAAGCCTGTTTTCCGAATTGGTCCACGATGGTGACGCGTGCGTAGCCGGGGAAGAATCCCGAGAGGTCGAAGGTCGCTTCGGAAAGCGTGTTTTGTCCTGGTTCGGGATAGGCGACCTTGGCAGAGCGGTACTGGCCTGTGATGTAGATTTTGTCCACAGGGGAGCAATGGACCTTGAGGGTGTTGTCTTCGAGAGTGATATTGTGGAAGAGGGGTCCGGTGGAGGCGTAGAAGTTGCCGTATTCGAGTGCTTCCGTAACGGCTTCCTGAGTGAGTGCCTTGGCCTGAATCATCGTGAAACCACCGAAGGAATCCCAGTGTCGGGAGTCCTGGGGGTGCCCGTTGTGGTTGTCGTCACAGGCGGTTCCGAAGATGTGCATTCCCTGGCGCAAGAGGTCATCCCAGACGTGGGAGTTGTCTTCTTCCCAGCCTTCAACCCAGCAGCCGTGGTTGTAGAGTTCCATGGCAAAGACATGCTTGAGGCCCGTGTAGTCGGCAGTGGTCTGAACCGACCACGTGGGATGGTTGATTTGAACGAGAAAGCCTTCGTTGTAGTAGCGGTCAATCAGGTCCTGGATGTTGCTGTAGGTGGCCTGATAGTCGGGCGTCCCGATGTACTTTTGCGACTGCCTCAATTCTTCGAACATCTTTCCGAACTTGACCTTTTTGGGATTGAAGCAGGGCATTGTGTCCTGACCGCTCTTGCGAGGGAAAAAGTTGATGTGGAACGTGGCGTTGGTCCTCCAACTGCGTGGGTCATCTTGCCGATTTGCTCCCACTTCAATGCCGAGCATTGCAAGGAAGTTCTCATCGTTCAATTCAGGATGGTCAACGAGAACTTCGTGGTCCGTGTAGGCAACGATGGAGTATCCTTCCGCTTGGTAGAGTTCCTTGAGTTGGGCGGGGGTGCGCCTTCCGTCGGAGAAGGTGCTATGGCAGTGAAGATTTGCCTTGTAGATGGGTTGTTCGTCCGAAATGAAAACAGTCTTCATTGCATTGCTCCAATCAGTTACAAAGTTTGGCCATTGCCTGGGAAATCATAGATGGGCTGAGACCACGCCTGCTTGCCAAAACGGTCGACAATAGTGACGCGAGCGTATCCCGGGAAGAAATCCGAGAGGTCGAAGTCCGCGCCGTCAATCGTGTCTTTGCCGTCAGGATAAGCCACTTTTGCCTCGAGATATCGAGAAGTGACAAAGATGTGGTCAACGGGGTCGCATTCGACATGGAGGGTGTTCCCTTCGAGAGAGAGGGCGTGGAACTTCGGACCAATGGAGGCGTAGAAGTTGCCTGCGGCGAGCGCGTCGGTGACGGCTTCCTGGGTCAGTGCGTCTGCCTGGATAAAGCAGAAGCCGCCGAAGGCGTCCCACAAACGGGTGTTTGGCCTGCGGTTGTGATTGTCGTCCGTAGCGACACCGAAGAGACGGTGGCCCTGGCGGAGCAAATCATCCCAGACGTGGGTATTGAGTTCATTCCAGCCGTGTGTGAAACTGGAATGATTGTAGACCTCGATGGCGAAGCAGTTTTTGAGGGCCCCGTAGTCGGTGGTAGTCTGAACGGACCAGGTGGGATGGTTGAGTTGCACCAGGAATCCTTCAGCGATGTAGTGGTCAATGATGTCCTGGATGTTGTGGTAGTCGCGCTGGTAATCCGGGGAACCGACGTATTTCTGGGCCTGGCGGGTCATTTCCTGCAAGTCGCCGTGTCGGATATGGACGGGATTGTAGCAGGGAATGGCGGTCTGCCCCGTTTTACGTGGGTAGCAGTTGAGATGGAAGGTCGGGTTACAGATCCAGGCGCGGGGATCGTCATGGGCATAGGCATCGATTTCGATGCCGAGCATGGCGAAGAAACGGTCGTCATTGAGGTCAGAATGATCCCAAAGGACGTTATGGTCCGTGTAGCAAACGATGGAGTATCCCTGCTCCAGATAGACCTGCTTGATCTGTTCGGGCGTGTAGGAACCATCCGAGAAGGTCGTATGGCAGTGCAGATTCGTCTTGTAGGACGGTTTGTCAGGAGAGATGTAAACGCGGGACATACGGATTCCTCTGTCAATTCAGGATGGCACCTTTGTCAGCAGAAGAGACGAGACGTGCGTAGCGCGCAAGGTATCCTGTCTTGACCCTCGGTTCGGGGCAAACCCAGGTGGCACGGCGTTTAGCGAGTTCCTCGTCAGAGACGAGTAATTCGATGCGTCCTTCTGGAATGTCGATTTTGATTTGGTCGCCTTCCTGGACGAGGGCGATATTGCCACCCGAAGCGGCTTCGGGACTGACGTGCCCGATGGAGGCGCCGCGGGTCGCGCCCGAGAAGCGTCCGTCCGTGATGAGGGCAACGGAGGAGCCGAGTCCCATTCCGCAGATGGCGGAGGTGGGATTGAGCATTTCCCGCATGCCAGGACCGCCCTTGGGTCCCTCGTAGCGGATGATGATGACGTCGCCGGCGGTGATTTTCTGCGCATAGATGGCGGCGATGGCGTCGTCCTCGCTGTCGAACACGCGTGCCGGTCCCTGATGGTGCATCATTTCAGGAGCGACGGCGGATTGCTTGACGACGCAGCCGTCTGGCGCAAGGTTCCCTTTGAGGACCTTGATGCCGCCCGTGGCGGAGTAGGGATTGTCGATGGGACGGATGAGAGTTTCGTCAAGGTTCCGTACGCCTTCGAGGTTTTCGGCGACGGTCTTGCCCGTACAAGTCATCAAATTGGTGTGGAGAAGGTTTTTCTTAGTGAGTTCCTTCATCACGGCGTAGACGCCGCCAGCGCGGTCAAGGTCTTCCATGAAGGTATCGCCTGCCGGGGCGAGGTGGCAGAGGTTCGGTGTGGCGGCAGAGATTTCATTGGCGTGGTCCAGGCTGATTTCAACGCCGGCTTCGTGCGCGATGGCGGGAAGGTGCAGCATTGTATTCGTGGAACAACCTAACGCCATATCGACAGTTTCGGCGTTCTGGAACGCCTCCGCAGTCATAATGTCACGTGGACGGATGTTTTTGCGGATGAGTTCCATGATTTGCATTCCCGCGTGCTTTGCGAGGCGGATGCGCGCAGAGTACGGTGCCGGGATGGTTCCATTGCCTCGGAGCGCCATTCCAATGGCCTCCGTAAGGCAGTTCATCGAGTTCGCGGTGTACATTCCCGAGCAGGAACCGCAGGACGGACAGGCGTTCTCTTCATAGTCCAGCACGCCTTTTTCATCCAGTTTCCCTGCATGATAAGCACCGACGGCCTCAAACATATGCGAAAGGCAGGTGCGGCGACCATCTTTGAGGTGACCCGCCAACATCGGTCCGCCCGACACGAAGATGGTCGGGACGTTCACGCGCGCGGCCGCCATCAGGAGGCCTGGCACGTTCTTGTCGCAGTTCGGAATCATCACCAGCCCGTCAAATTGATGTGCGATGGCCATGGCCTCGGTGGAATCCGCGATGAGGTCGCGTGTCACCAGAGAGTATTTCATTCCGACGTGACCCATCGCGATGCCGTCGCAAACGGCAATGGCAGGGAAGATGATGGGGGTACCACCAGCAGCGAGCACGCCAGTTTTTACTGCCTCGGCAATCTTGTCCAAATGCATATGCCCAGGAACGACCTCGTTCCAGGAACTCACAATGCCCACCAGCGGACGGGACATCTCCTCTTCCGTCAGACCCAGCGCAAACAACAAACTGCGGTTCGGCGCTCGCTCCACTCCCTTCTTGATATTTTCGGACAACATTGCGATTCTCTCCTTTTGCTCCCCGGAGGTGCATGCCGCACGAAGCGGCTAGCGGGGCGCCGCCACAAATCCTGTGGATATTTGCCTTCCTGTAGGTTTTGCAGGCCGCACTCCGCCGCGGCTAGTGGCGTTTGCCGCACGAGGCAGCAGGCGGTGCGGCTGCAAAGCCTACAGGTAGGTGCATGTTCTAGTTGGATGCGTTGTCGAGGTTCTGGTCGTTCTTCCAGAGCATCTGCTCACGCAACTGCTTGCCGACGATTTCCATCTGGTGCTTGGCCAGCGCGTCGCGCTTGCTGTTGAAGAAGCAACGCCCATTCTTGTTTTCGGCAATCCAGCGGCCCGCGAAGGTACCATCCTGGATGTCCTTGAGGACGGCGCGCATATTTGCCTTGAGGATGTCGTGCGGGAGCACGCGCGGACCACTGGTGTACTCGCCGAATTCCGCCGTGTCGGAAATCGAGTAGTTCATTGCAGCGATACCGCCCTTGTTGATGAGGTCAACAATGAGTTTCACCTCGTGGATGCACTCGAAATAGGCGTTTTCGGGAGCGTAGCCCGCTTCCACCAGGACTTCGAATCCGCACTGCATCAGGTCAACCAGGCCACCGCAAAGGACGGTCTGTTCGCCGAACAGGTCGGTCTCGGTTTCGTCATGCATCGTGGTCTCCATGATGCCAGCGCGTGCGCCGCCGATGCCTGCGATGTAGGCCAGCGCGATGTCCTTGCACTTGCCGGACGCGTCCTGCTCGACTGCCACAAGGCAGGGAACGCCCTTGCCGGCGACATACTGGGAACGAACCGTGTGACCCGGTCCCTTCGGCGCGGCCATGAACACGTCCACATCCGCCGGTGCCACAACCTGCTTGTAGCGGATGTTGAACCCGTGCGCGAACGCGATGGCGTTGCCCGCAACCAGGTACGGTGCGATGGACTTCTTGTACACTTCGGCGGCAACTTCGTCGTTGATGAGAATCATCACGATGTCCGCCCATTTGGCGGCGTCTTCAATGGTCTTGACCGTCAGACCCGCCTGCTCGGCATTGGCGATGTTCTTGGAGCCAGGACGCAGCCCGACGCAGACGTCCATGCCCGAATCCTTCAGATTCAGCGCGTGCGCATGCCCCTGGGAGCCGTACCCGATGATCGCGATTTTCTTGCCCTTGAGGACATTGATGTCGCAATCCTTCTCATAGTACATTTTTGCCATAGTCGAATTCTCCTTTCTCTTTGGTTTCTTCGTTGATGGTTTGGGTCCCTCGTTCGAGGGCAACCATTCCGGTTCGAACAAGTTCTAGGATGCCGAAGTCCGCCAGCAAGTTCTGCATGGCGTTGTTCTTCTTTTCATTCCCGATGACGGCAATCGTGAGGCTTCCGAGCGAAACATCAATGATGCTGGCGCGGAAGATATTGGTCATCTGAAAGATTTCGTTGCGCACTTCGCTGGTTTCCGCCTTCACTTTGATGAGCACCAATTCGCGGCGAATCTCGTTGTCTTCCACAAGATGCTTCACCGAGTGGACGGGGAACAGTTTCCGCAACTGGTTGCAAAGCAATTTTGCGTGTGAATCGTCTGTTTTGATTTCGATGGTAATACGGCTGGTATCGGGCGAATCAGTGGTGCCGACGGCCAGGGACTCGATGTTGAAGCCCTTTCGGGAGAAGAGTCGCGTCACTTGGCTGAGCACGCCTGAATAGTTGTCCACCAGCACTGCGAGGGTATGAATCTTAATTTCTTCCATATGGGTGTCCTCCGTCAGTAGACCAAGAAATCGTCGATGGGTCGTCCGCCTTGGACCATGGGCCGGACCATTTCGTCGATGTTGATGGCGCAGTCGATGATGTATCCATGTCCGCAGGCTAGTGCTTCCTTGAGGGCGGCTTCGAGTTGTTCGACTGTGGAGACGTGTGCGCCGGAGAGGCCGTATGCCTCGGCGAGTTTCACGAAGTCGGGAGCGCGTCCAATGAGGGTGGTTTCGCTGTAGTGTTCGTTGAGGGTGAGGTGCTGCCACTGGCGGACCATTCCGAGTGCAGTATTGTTGAAGACGACAGTGATGATGGGGAGTTTGTAGAACTGTTCGGTGGCGAGTTCGTTGCAATTCATGCGGAAGGAACCGTCGCCAGTGACGTGGATGACGGTCTTCTCCGGATGTGCGACTTTTGCGCCGATGGCGGCACCGAGACCGAAGCCCATCGTGCCGAAACCGCCAGAGGTGAGCAGTTGGCCTGGATAGTCAAACTTGAAGTTCTGGATGCACCACATCTGGTGCTGTCCGACATCGGTGGCGACGATGGAATCGTGGGGGATGATGCGCGCGATGGTGTCGCAGATTTGCTTGGGGTTGAGGGTTTCGCCCGTCACTTCGTATTTGGTTTCGATGGGGTAGTGGAAGACGAACTTCTTCCATTCCTCGTGGTGGGACTGGTCGATTTTTTCGTTCATGAGTTCAAGTACGCGCCGTGCATCGCCGATGATGTGGTGTGCGGTGGGGACGTTCTTGTTGATTTCGGCGCGGTCGATGTCAATCTGCACGATTTTTGCCTGCTTGGCGAAGGAACGCGGGTCGAGTGCGACGCGGTCGCTGAAACGGCATCCCACGGCGATGAGGAGGTCGCAATTGGCGGCGGCCATATTGGAAGCCTGGGAGCCATGCATGCCGATGAGGCCCGTGGTGAGGGGATGCCGCCCGCTGATGCCACCGCAACCCATGACCGTGAATGCGGCGGGCGCGTCCAACTTTGCGGCGAACGCCTCGAACTCCTGCTGGGCCCGTGCCAGGACCACGCCACCACCGCAGATGAGCAGCGGCTTCTGTGCGGTCTTGACCATCTCCGCGAGTTTGTTGAGGTCGTCCATATCGGGTTCGGGCGCCTTGAAGTCGTGGGAAGCGCGATGGATGAGCGCAGCGAGCGAGCCGTGCGTGAAATGCTCTTCGCGGGAGAGGTTCTCGTACTCTGCCTTGCCAAGCGTGGCGTTCTTCAGAATGTCAATGAGGACAGGACCTGGACGACCGCTTCGTGCGATGGCAAAAGCGGAACGGACGGTATCGGCCATCTTTGCGGCACTGTTCACCTGGAAGTTGCACTTCGTGATGGGCATCGAAATGCCCGTGATGTCCACTTCCTGGAAAGAATCCTTGCCGATGAGGTTTTCGGGCACGTTGCAGGTGATAAAGACCACGGGGGAGGAATCCAGGAATGCGGTCGCGATGCCAGTGGTGAGGTTGGTGGCACCAGGGCCCGAGGTGGCAAAGCAGACTCCGACCTTGCCAGTGCTGCGGGCATATCCGTCCGCCGCATGGGACGCACCCTGCTCGTGGGCCGTCAATACATGGTGGATTTTGTCCTTGTACTGATAGAGTTCATCATAGACATTGATGATGGTGCCACCTGGATAGCCGAAGATGGTGTCCACCCCCTGCTCCAGCAGGCATTCAATCAAGATTTTGGCGCCTGTCATTTGCATTGTAGGATTCCTTTGTTTTTTTGTATGGGCGTCGCCCATGGTGAAAAAAGCCCTTCAAGATTGGCTCTCGAAGGGCTTTCTTCTAGGGTTTGTGTTCCATTCACAGGGAAGCGTCTGTCCGAATATGCTCTTCGATTGCCACAACGACCAAGAGCACTGCCGCTACCCGATTCTCCTGGGAGTGTCAGGCGCTGGCAGTGCTGCTACGTACCAGAACAGTCGTGGCGATGTGGGACATGAGTTTCCTCTTGCGTTGGTTGTTTTCGTTCTACCAACCTAATGTAACATGCTTTCCATAGTTTGCAAACCCTTTTCTCCAAAAATCGGAAAACTTCCCAAGAAATCGGAAAAACCTTCCCCCCTTTTGAGGAAGTATTCGCAAGGTTTTGAAGTTGCCGCGCGGAGCGCGGTCTGCAGAACCGATACCAAGCACGCCTACTGAAAATTGGGAGCGCGGCCTAAGAGGGGCGTTACACCTGCGCACCCGCCTCTGGGTTGGCCACGCAGAGCACGGTCCAAGAGGGATTTCCCGATCGGTGTCTTTTGCTTTTTTTAAGAACAGGAATATAGTATGTGCGTGCTGACTAGGCGCATATTTATATTCATTATGTAAAGGGATCCAAATGTAAAGGAATCCAAATCCATGGAAGAGGCAACGGAACCAAAGAAATATCATGCAGGTACCTTGACCTACACGCTGGGCGGGCTGGTAATCCTGGCTCTTTTCCTGGTGTGGGGGGACTTCACCTGGGCGATGAAAGACCGGGCAGTTGGTCCGTCTGCAACGATTCTCATCAAGAAAATCGGCGTGTCAGACTTTGTGTATTCGCTGATTATCGTGTCGTTTCCAAACTTCACGAACATCTTCCTATGTCCTCTGATCGCGTACATATCGGATCGTCACCGCGGTCCTATGGGGCGTCGCATTCCCTTTTTGTTGTTCACGACGCCGTTCATTGTGGCGGGATTGTATTTTCTGGCGATTTGCCAGTGGGCGGGAACACATCTGTCGTCTGCGTTTCCCGGGGTTTCGGAGCATGCCGGGCAACTGGTGTTTTTCTGCATAGGCTGGGTGCTGCTGGACTTTGGGACGACGTTGGCGTCGTCGTTGTTCGGGGCATTGGTGAACGATGTTGTGCCGCGTGAGATGCTGGGACGCTTTTTTGCGATGTTCCGCATGGTCTCTCTGGTGGCGGGCGTCCTCTACAATTCCGTCCTGCTGCATCGTGTGGGCACGCATGCCCTGTGGATTTTCTTCGGGATAGGCACACTTTACGGAGTGGGATTGTTGTCGCTCTGCCTGAAGGTCAAAGAGGGGCAATTGCCACCGCCGCCACCAGAGAACTATCCTCCGAACACCCGCGTTCACATCAAGGTTTTCACTGCCGTCAAAACCTATTTCCGCACCACGTTTTCCCTGGGATACTACCGATGGCTGATGCTGTATGGCGCCATCTCCGTTCTCATGTTCATGCCAGTCAACTCCTTTGCCATCCAATACGTAAAGGCACTCGACATCGATATGCACGCCTACGGCAACTCTCTCGCCGTCACCTACACCATATCCCTCTGCCTGAGTTATTTCGTCGGAATGTTCACAGACCGTATCAATCCGATGCGCGCAGGTTGCCTTTTCCTGGTGGCGTACATTGGAATCTTGATGCTCGCCTGGACTTCTCTCGCCAATCCGGACGCCACTGCCACGCTCGTACAGAAACTTACGGGCTGGCGTCCTTCCCTCACGGCGATTTTCTGCACACTGCTCATCGTCCGCAGCGTGGTTGGCGGATGCTTCCTGACCGCCACTGCGTCCCTCGCCGCACGCCTCTATCCCCGTAGCCATTTCGCGCAATTTGCCGCCGCCACGGGAATCGTCCGCGCCATCGTCACAATGACCTGCGTTCCCATCATGGGAAAACTCCTCGACCTGCTTCACAGCAACTACATCCTGGGCTTCCCCATCGCAGCCGTACTCACCGCCTGCGGTGCTCTCATCCTGCTCAAATTGCACCTCAATTACAAACAGCACTTCGTTGACGGAAAATACGTCGCCCCGCTTCCCGAAAATTGCTAGGGATATGCCCGCGAGTCGTGGGGGATTCCCGTGATTTTTCTGCTTGGCTCAACAAATTTCGCCATTGGTATTTGCGAAACAAAAAAACGGTGGTATAGTAATGTGACAGATGACAACTGAATGAACTGGGGTCATAGCGCAATTTGGTTAGAGCACCGCCCTGTCACGGCGGAGGTTACGGGTTCGATCCCCGTTGACCTCGCCAGTTCTCTTCAGTAACATCTTGCTCGCGGGGTCATAGCGCAATTTGGTTAGAGCACCGCCCTGTCACGGCGGAGGTTACGGGTTCGATCCCCGTTGACCTCGCCAGTTTTTTCTGGCGAAACAAAAAGACCACGGTTCCTGAAACCGTGGTCTTTTTTTTTGCAATTACCTCAATTATTTCTGCTGCAATTGCTTTATGACGATGGACTGCGTGTTTTCATCAGTCCCGGCATGGCGTTCGATGGTCACCTGTTCGGGAGTCACATGAAGCACGTTATAGGAGGCGCCAGGGGTAAAAATCCGATGACTTTCCAGGGTTTCCTGGAAGTCCGCCAGTGCTTCGGGATTCTTCTTGCCAGCATCCTCCATGGTTGCTTTCAGTCCTTTCAATCCATCGGCCTCTTCATATTTTTCCACCTTCTTCCAGGCACTGGGCATGGAGAAACTGGAGAACTGTGTGATGGTTCCCTTGGGAGAGCGATAGTTCACAAGCGTTTGGATGTGGATATGCGCAGAAAGCACGATGGCATTTCGTTCCGCGAGAAGTTCGAGCAGGCGTCGACGCAGTTCCGGCTTCTTTTCATACACCATCCAGAATATGTGCTTGCTCCTGGTAGAGGGAAGCACGGGCAGATGGGTGAGGAAGAACACATATCGTGCATTCTTATGGGCCTCCAAGGTGGTTTCGACAAATTGAAGATCAATCTTGGAGGACGCTATTGAATCGAAGAAAAGGTAAAGGTCGGGGCCCTGCATCCGAGCGAAATTGGCACGATTTTTTACAGGGCATTGCTGTCCAAATTGTTGTTCCAGGTAGGGAAGCACCACGGCATTGAAAGCCTCTTTGGCGCCAGGTCCCCGAATGTCATGATTGCCTTTGACTACAAAGAACCGCCACGATTTTGTGTCCGCGGGTGCCAGGCTGGAAAACTTTTCCAATACTGCGCGAAATGCTTTTTCGTGGAGGCTGCCTTCGCCGCAATCGCCTTGGGTGATGTCCCCCAGTTGCACACCAAATGCCATGTTGGGAATCTCCTTGGAAGCCGCTGCTAGCATGTTGGGGATGGGCCCCGGTTTCTCCTTGCCCCAGAGTCTCAAATTGCGGGCCAGTTCTTTTTTCCGATTTACCGCCAGGCTTTCTACATCCTTGCGGTAATCTTGGGAATCGTGGTGCACATCTCCGAACACAAGCACTTGATACGATGTATCATCGTCTGCACGCACGTTGGGAAAACCGAAGAGTCCCACGAGCATAAGTGAGACCATTGCCAGCATTGTCCATTTCTTCATTGGTTTTCTCCTGTTACATTTTTTCTTCAACCTCTTGCGCTACGGGGATGGAGGGGATGGCACCTGGCCGTGAAACGCTGATGGCGGCGGCGCATGCGGCGCGCTTGAGGGCCTGAGCAGAGGAAAGTCCCTGTGCAAGGCTTGCCAGAAGGTATCCCGTGAAGGTGTCGCCTGCACCTGTGGTGTCGACGGCCTGAACGGGGAATGCGGGCTGATGGATGGAGGGCTCGCCTGGTTTCAGGAAGACGGCACCATCGCCGCCAAGGGTAATGCAGAGCATCGCATGCGGGAACCGCGAGGAAAGAGCCGCGAGGAGGGTGTCTGGGTTCGCACCGTTCTCATCGATTCCAGAGAGAGTCGCGGCTTCGTGTTCATTGAGTACGAAGAGGTCCACAAGTTCCAAGGGAAATTGGAGGATGCTGTCATTCATGGGAGAGGGGTTCAGGCAGATGCGGAGTCCCGCCTGCTTGCCGGCGGAGATGAGTTTTTTTGTGAGATTGATTTCATTCTGAAGGGAAAGCCAGTCACCGGGCTGTGCGTCCTGAAGGACCTCGGGGATGCGGTTTTCCGGGATGGCGAGATTGGTGCCGCCCAGTACGAAGATGCTATTCTCGCCACTGTCTGCGACCTGAATGATGCCCTGGCCGCCTGGCAGTGTCGGATGGATTTGGACATGCCGAACGTCTACGCCTTCGTGCTCCAGAAGGTCCCGCATCCAGGCGGTCGCTTCTCCGACCTGGCCGGCGTGCCAGACGTTCGCCCCCGCACGAGCCATCGCAACCGACTGATTCGCGCCTTTCCCGCCAGGGTATGTGTGCAATTCCGAAGCGGGAATCGTCTCGCCAGGACGCACGATTTCATGTACCCGATACACAAAATCCACGTTGATGGAACCAAAACTCAAAATCTTCATGATTGGATGACCTCGCTGGAACTACTACATCTAGCACATCTAGCACATCTAGCACATCTAGCACATCTAGCACATCTAGCACATCTAGCACCTCTAGCACATCTAGCACCTCTAGCACATCTAGCACATCTAGCACATCTAGCACCTCTAGCACATCTAGCCCATCTAGCCCATCTAGCCCATCTAGCACATCTAGCACATCTAGCACATCTAGCACATCTAGCACATCTAGCACATCTAGATGACAAAATAGGAAGATGTTGCTGGAAAGAACAGAAAAACTGAATATA
>JAFRLI010000064.1 GCA_017431255.1 Victivallales bacterium | reverse complement strand
CGGCATATAGAAATACCGCGACACCGTCGAAACACTCACACCCGCCCCTTTCGCTATGTTCTTTATCGTCATCTAGTCTCTCCGGACACGTCGCCTCCCTGCCCCATTCCCTAATTCGAACTGTCCCAATGATATGGAACTATACACGCACGGGCTTGGCTCAAAGGAAGGCAACGCCCATTACCCAAGCCACTTTTTAGAGGGAATTGCAAAACTCTCCTCCCAACCACCACGGCACGGCGCGATGGCTTCCTCGCTCAAACTCAGCGTGGTCACCACGCTTCGCTTTCGCTCTTCGTCCTCGCTTGCGGCGTTTTGGCGGTTGGGCGGTAGTTTTGCAATTTCCTCTTTACAATATACTACCTCCCCGTTTTTTCCAATCGGCTCCATCCATTTTTCTGGAACGGACGCTTGCCGGGATTAAGGCAGTGCAGCCCGGGGAGTTCACGAAAGCAGGCGGCGTCCTCCGTCCTTTGTTTTCATCAGCAAACGACTTTTCCTTCTATAGCGTGTTTTTCCGGAACCATTTCAGGAGGACGTCTTTTCGGGGAGTTCCCTCCGGGGCGGGTTTGGGATGAAACGGGGGACCGGCGAACTCGACGTTCCAAAGCGGGGCCTCGCGGAACGCGTGGTAGGTCCAGTCCCAGCCATTCTCCTCGAAAAGAGTTATGACATCGTTCAGATAAACTTCCGCTCCGGGTGCCCAGCAGGGTGCGGAGAACTCTCCGCAAAATACCCGTGCCCCGTATTTCTTCTGAAAGTTCACGACAGGCTGCAGGGTTTCGCGGAGAAGGGCAATATCCCATTTCATTTTCTCGTTGGGATAGGGACGCACCCATTTGGGATACTCCTGTTTGTAAGTCGGGTCCTTCACACCCTGGTGGGTAAACTCGCCTGGTACGTACATATGAACCTGATAGATGATGTTCTTGAGCGGAAGCGGAGGCAAGTCAGCATATGCCAGGGGACTCGTCCAGCCGTTGCTTTCGACAACGATGGGAGTGTCGGAATCGATTTCGCGAATGGCGCGCGCCGCATCATATTGCAACTGCAGATAACCGTGCTTGACCGGGGTGGTCTGGACGGGTTCGTTCACGAGATTGTACCCGTACAGGTACGGACGCCCATGGAAGCGTCGGGCGATGTGCCGCCAGCAGTCCAGGAATGCCTCGTAGAACTCGTCCTCGAACATCATGCGGAAACTGGCTGCGTTGCCGAATGCGGCAGCGGCGGCCTCCCCTGCCGTTCCAAGCAGTCCCGTAGAGCGGTAGCGATCGCCTGGTGCGTTATGCATGTCGATGATGTACCAGATCTTACACTCCTGAAAAACGGGAAGGAGGCTTTCGAGATGGGTAAGGCATTTGTCCAGCCAAGCTTTGTATTCGGCAACGTCGGTAGTCTTGCAGCCATCCATTTGGAAACGGACGAGGTTTGCATTCCAATCTGCGAGGTCGCGTATGTCCTTTTCCGTGAGTTTGAGGGGACTGGGACTCATCACGCCGCGAAGGACAGGGCGAGCGGCAACCTCCGGTGTGTATTCGCATCGGAAATTCGGCGGCACCTCATAATCTGCGAATTTGTACGTAATGAACCGCCAACGCAGATTGCGGAATTCGACGGTGCCCCACCCCTGCTGCACGCCCGCAAGCAGTTGGAACTTTTCCAATTGCTTGCTACAAGTGCAAAACATCTGGAGACTCTTCCATTCCCAGTTGGTTCCGCGCAGTTTCTCGCTGGAGTGATAACTGGTGCTTCCCGCCGTTGTCACGACCGCGAGAAGCTTTGCGCCGATATGGGAGGCCTTCTCCAGATCCGATCCCACGCCGCGATATCGCACTTCCGCCTGCAGCTCGATGCTCTTCCCCGCCATCTCCGCCGCCGGCAGGAGGACGCTGGCGCCGCGGGTCTCGTTTGTAATCCCCGGCGTCTCGGGGATGCTGATACACAATCGGTTGCCCTCAATGTGCGCAAATTCGCTCAATTTCAGGCTTTCCAACGGAATCGTACGGAACTCCTGTCCATACACGACCAACGACAGCAACAGAACACACAAGCCAATTCTTCTCATCACTTCCATCCTTTCACAGAAAATGCCCATCCTACTGATATTCGAAGGAACGGCAAAACGCCCATCCCAACCGCCTTCCTGGCGCAACGCGATGGCTTCATCGCGTCGCGGCGTTTTGGCGATTGGCACTTGTTTTGCTATTGCCTCATTACTCTATCCCACAACCCTCTATTCGCAAATCATCTTCTCCCCCAAAAACAAAAAAAAGGCCAAAAGGTGCATTGCCCCGACAATGTTCCCCTTTTGGCCTTTCTGCTTCCAAGAGACAGTTTTACTTGAACTCGTCGACCGTTCCCCAGAAATATCCGTCGGTGGAAGTATTCCATGCCGGCAGAGAGAGTGCCTTGCGGTTCTCGACATGCCCGTCCGCAAACAGGCAATTGACGGTTGTTCCGCTACCATGGTGGTAGATTCCCTCGCCTCCGAGCAACGTCGAGCGTTGGTAGATATCACAGGCATTGCTTTCTGTGTGGTCCGTCTCCGCAAACGCCAACCGCGCACTGGGCTGCTTGACGCGACCTATATGCTTGATCAGCGGGTTGCTGCGCCCCGACGCACGGCTGCCGTAGCCCACGGAATTGACCGCATAGTGATAGAACTCCTTGGTGCAGTCAAAGGCGTTCGGACGGCTTGGGCAAGCATATGGCGCGTAGGGCTTGTATTTCTTCGGGCTCCCATCGATGACGGTGCCCATGCAGAAAATATAATCCCATTTGGAACCCTTGGTGATGTTGTACGCAACGCGGCACAGGCAGTCAAGAAACTGTCCGTTCACCTTGTTCTCGTAGTTTCCAGTCGTACAGGGAATCGCACCATCTTGGTCATCAATGTAGAAAGCAGACTGCAGACCAATCTGCTTCATGTTGTTGACGCAACTGATCTCCCGCGCCTTCTCGCGTGCCTTCGACAGCGCCGGCAGCAGCATCGCCGCCAAAATCGCAATGATCGCTATGACCACCAGCAACTCAATCAAAGTGAATCGCAACTTCCCCTTTGACAATTCTAAACGTCCACCTTTCATTTCGCTCATTTCTCTGCTCCTTGTCGATCCATGGGGTTTCTACAACTTCTGTCACTGAAAATGCAAACACTGAAAATGCAAACAATAATATTATATCATTTTCCAGCAGAAAATCAACCGATTTTATGAAATTTTCTTTGTGAAAATTGCAAAGCGATTTTTTAAGTCATAATTTCTTGCAAGAGAGCAAGTTACGCAACTTTTGAAACTTGAAAATTCGAGCGAGATTTTCACGTTTTTCAAGAGAATGGGAAGAGGCATTTTCTGGCATGCAAAAGCCGTCCCAAAGGCTCACCGTGAAGACGGTTGGGATGAGAGTTTTGCAATTCCCTCTGTTACTGTTCAGAAGGGTCGCCGCGTGATTCAGGTATATTGTTTTTATCCACAAAACACACAAAATACACAAAAAGAACAGTCATCATTCCTGTCTCTCAAAACGCGCTGAAGTCGCGCGGACTTCCTGTGCTGTCCCCCTGCGGGAAAGGACAAGGCCTTTCCCGCAGGGGGACAGGCTGGAAGCAACGGTTCTTTAGAACCTTTTG
>JAFRLI010000063.1 GCA_017431255.1 Victivallales bacterium | reverse complement strand
GGGGGCGTTTTCCGCTTCAACTCTCAACTCTCAACTAGCCACTCACCACTAGCCACTAACCACTAGCCACTAGCCACTAGCCACTAACCACTAGCCACTCACCACTAGCCACTCACCACTAACCACTAACCACTCACCACTAACCACTAACCACTCACCACTCACCACTAACCACTAACCACTAACCACTCACCACTCACCACTAACCACTTTCCACTCGCCACTCGCATATATGCCAGCGCTAGACAAGATTCGTAACATCAGCATCATTGCCCACATCGATGCAGGAAAAACCAGCACGACGGAGGGCATTCTTTACTATTCGGGCTTGACCCATCGCATCGGCAGCATTGATGACGGTACCACTGTGATGGACTTCCTCCCCGAGGAACGTGCCCGTGGTATTACCATTATGGCTTCTGCCGCTACCATCCCCTGGCGCGACTACCATTTCCACTTGATTGACACTCCCGGACACATCGACTTCACTGCCGAGGTCGAGCGCAGTTTGCGTGTTATTGACGGCGCGGTCGTCATCTTCAGCGCGGTGGAAGGTGTGGAGGCGCAGTCGGAGAAGGTGTGGCGTCAAGCGGACGGTTACGGTGTTCCGAAGATTGCGTTTGTGAACAAGATGGACCGTGTCGGTGCCTCGTTTGAGCGAACGGTGGGGCAGATTGACGAGAAGTTCGGGAAATGCGCCTTGCCGTTGCAACTTCCCCTTGGTGCGGAAGATACGTTCGAAGGAATGTTGGATGTGCTCACGAAGGAGCAGATTCATTTTACAGGCGAACGCAATTCGGAGATTTTGCGGGAGCCATTGACTGCGGAGCAGGAAACGGTCTGGCAAGAGGCGTATGACAGGCTCATCAGCATCATTTCCGACGATTCCGATGAAGTTGCGGAACTCTACCTTTCGGAAGAGCCGATCCCGCTGGAACTGCTCAAGCGGGAGATTCGGCGGTTGACTTTGGCGCGGAAGGTTGTCCCTGTGTTTGTGGGGAGTGCGAAGAAGGATATGGGCGTCCAACCCCTTTGCGATGGCATCATCGACTATCTGCCGTCGCCCCTGGATTGTGCCGCGCGCCAGGCCTTCCTTGTCAAGACCGGGGAGACAACGGAAGTCGCGCCTTCGCCCAACGGGGATTTCACGGGGTTCATCTTCAAGGTGAACGCCTCCAAGACCGCGGATTTGTTCTTCCTGAGGGTTTACTCAGGACGCCTCAAGACCAATGCGACTGTCACGAACTCCCGCACGGGCGAAAAGGTACGGGCACGGCAGATTTTCCGCGTGTACGCAAAGTCCACGGAATTGGTGGACGAGGCTGTCACGGGGGACATCGTCGGCATCACGGGCCTCAAGGATTGCGGCATCGGAGACACCCTTTGCGACGGCAAGCATCCCATCGCGTTTGACAGCATCCGCTTCCCGGAACCCGTCATCTCCATGGTCGTTGAGCCAAAGTCCATCAAAGACAAGGACAAACTCGACGAGGCGCTCGAAATGCTTTGCCGCGAGGACCAGACTCTCCAGAAGTCCATCTCCGAGGACACCAAGCAGCGAATCCTCTCCGGCATGGGGGAACTCCATCTCGAAATCAATCTCAAACGCCTTATGGACGAGTTCCACCTCGAAATCCGATGCGGTGAACCTCGTGTCGCCTATCGCGAAACCTTCCAGGCACGCACCACCGAACATGTCCTCTTTGACAAGGTCCTCGGCGATGTCCATCTCGCTACCGAAGTCACCGTCTCCTTCCAGCCGATGGATCGTTCCGGGGAGATGTTCGACGTCTCGAACGCCGTCAAGCCGGGGGCGCAGGTGCCTCGCGCCATTGTCCAGACGGGCGAGCGGACGCTGTTGGACGCCTTGCACACGGGCGGTCTTTCTGGCTATCCCCTCATCTTTGTCAAAGCCGTGCTTGAGGACATCAAGTACCTTCCGGATTTGACGACGGAGGGGGCGGTCGCCGGCGCGGTCGTGCAGGCGATGGAAGACGCGCTGCAGCACGTCGGCACGGTGATTCTGGAGCCGTTGATGCATCTGGAAGTCACCGCGCCCGAGTCGTGCATGGGGGACATCACGATGTACTTGCAGCCGAGGCGTGCCATCATTCGCGACATGGCGACCGTCGGCACCGTGCGAAAATTGGTCTGCGAGGTCCCGCTCGCAGAGATGTTTGGTTTTGGCAAGGCGCTTCCGCGTCTCAGCGGAGGGCGTGGTTCCTTCACGATGGAACCATCTGGCTACCAAGAACTTCCAAAAAATATCGCAAATACCCAGAGCTACTAACCATTGAGAGCATCGCAAGGACGCTGATATGGAAATCGACAAGACAGTCCAGATGGAAGACGGCGCTCAGGTAGACAAGACGGTTGTCGTCAAGAGCGATGATACCGTGCATTGCCGCCATGCAGAACAGGACCATCAGGATTTGGACGAAGACATCACCATCGTTTCTCGTCCCAACAACACCTTGGTTTCTCTGCTTGGAGAGACCATCCATGCGTTCACGGGGCACTTCGAGGAAGACACCTCGAGTTTTTTCGAGGGAATGCCAGAGTACGACATTGAAAAGATTGTCTCGCCCAAAGATTTGGATGACGCGAAGGAACTGAATTGCGTGGAAGGGCAGAACAAGAACTATGTCTACCAGAAGAAGATTGCGGAAGGAGGGCAGGGGAGCATCAACATCGCGGTAGACAAGCAGTTCCAGCGGGTAGTCGCCGTGAAGTCGTTGCTGGATAATCTCAAGGAGAATGACGCGATTCGGACGGCGTTCATCAACGAGGCGAAGATCACGGGGCAGCTCGACCATCCTTCGATTGTGCCCGTCTATAGTTTGTACTCGGATGACAAGAACGGTCTCCATCTGGCGATGAAGTTGATTGCGGGCAAGACGATGCGGGATTTGCTGCAAAGTCTGCGCAAAAAGTACTCGGGAATGAATTGGCGCGAAGTGTCGCAAATGGAACACAAGGCACTCTTTACGCGTCTCTCCCTCTTCCTGAAAGTGTGCGACGCCATTGAATATGCACACAGCCGTCATATCATTCACCGCGACCTCAAGCCTGACAATATCATGATCGGAAGGTACAACGAAACCTTCATCATGGACTGGGGAATCGCCGAGCAACTTCCCGAGGACGAAAAAGAGCATCACGGCACTGTCAGCGGCACCCCCCGCTATATCGCTCCCGAGGTCCTCAATAAGGAACCATACGACTATCGTTCCGATATCTATCAACTCGGACTCATCCTCTTTGAACTCGTCTTCCTGCGCCGCGCCTATCCGCAACGCGAATACAAGGAAGCACTTCGAGCAGGACGGGATGGCGACATTGCACCGTTCCAGCACGCCTGGGGCTGCCGCGTGGACGAGAATCTCCGCGCCATCATTGCAACGGCAACCGAGTTCGACCAGAATGACCGCTATCAGACCGTCAAGGAGTTTTCGGCGGATTTGCGGGCGTACATCGGCGGGGAGCGTGTGAGCGTGGAGCCGCATCCGTTCTGGTCTGCACTGCAGCGGACCGTCACGCATCACAGCCGTCTGATTTTAATGCTGGTGCTTCTGTTTGCGGTGTTGTTTGTGATGAGCAGCAGTTTGGCGATTGTGAAGGAGGTTCGTGCGCAATTGCAGGAACGTCGCAAGGAGGCAGCCATCGGGAAGATGTACTCCAGCGGATTGTTGGCAAGCAGCGACTTTGAGCAGCGCGTCATCGGACTGGAGGCGAACATGCTGGCACTGGTGCTGGAGATTTCTCACCGAATGGAACATCTGCCGACACCAAAGCCCAATGCCCACTTCTATGACTATCGCGCCGCCCGGGATCCGCGTACCGCTCCTCCTGGCTTCGTGCTTGTCCCCGGCAACTTCGGCTACAAGGTCTCCTTTGATTGCCCCTGCTACAAGACCAACCCTGACACCAATCTGGACAATCTCAAGGAACGCCTGACCGTCATGTACGGAATGACCGATCGGTTCCGCAAGTTCATGCTGACCCATTTCTACGACAAGGCAAACCCGACAAGGCTGGCATTGCCAGGCTTCGAGGACCCGCTCCACCAGGGAAAAGTCCCCATCGTCGCCATTTATGCTGGCTTTGAGGACGGTCTCCATGTCTGCTATCCCTATAATACCAACTATGCTTTCGACTACGATCCCCGCAAGCGTCCCTGGTACCGGGATTCCCTCCACAATGAAACGCCACTTCCTCAATGGGGAGAACCGTACATCGATAAAAATGAGGCAAAGCCGCGTCTCGTCATCACTTGCACGATTCCCATCCGTCACGGCGTGGAATTGACCCCCATCGGGGTCCTGGGGGTGGATATCCTTCCCGATACCCTGATTCAACTCATCAGTACGGAAGATCAATTCAATGGCGCGATCAAGGAGAAGTACCTTGTCAACCACGAGGGAAAAGTCTATGCCGACGCGAATGGCCTGTTCAACCCGCGTCTCGATGAAAGCAAGCCAGTGTTTAATACATTCCCCGAACTCGACATTTTCCAAAAGATGTGGAAGATGCGCGACGGACGTTACGAACACGGCAACAATCGCGTCTATCTGTTCAAGTACATTCGCGACCTGAATTGCCTGTTCATTCAGGACATCGATTACGAGCGGCTGATGGCCATCGAAGATCATGCTGACACTCACAGGAGGTGAAATATGGCGTTTACATTGAGCAGAAAGAAGGAGAAGCTGTCCGATGCAGAATTGCTCCTTCTGTATGAAAAGGCATGGAAACGCGGTGTCTTCACCTGTCCGAATCGCAAATGTGAACACCATATGCCGATGGATTCCCTGGAGCAGATGCAACTTCACGAGTGCCCGAAGTGCCATCAGCAGTTCTTCGTGCCGCGCAAACTCGGTGAATACTATCTGTTCGAACCAGGTGGCGGCGGCGGCATGGGCAGCGTTTACAAGAGCGTCTCCACCAAATTCCCCGGCCGACGGCTGGCGGTGAAGGTTCTGGCGCGCAAGGAACTCTCAAATCCGGGGAACATTCGTGCGTTGCTGAACGAGGCAGAGGTCAGCGAGCAGTTCAAGGGATTCCGTTTTGTGGCCGGCTGCTGGGATCATGGATATGCCGACGGGGAGTTCTTCACCGTCATGCCCTATGTCACGGGGGAACGTCTGGACGTGCGCATTGAGCGCCTGGGGAAAATCCCTCCCGAGGACGTCTTGAAACTCACCTTGCACATCCTTGCGGGCGAGCAGCACATCTTCAATGCGGGATTCCTGTTCCGCGATATGAAGCCGGAAAACGTCATCATCGACCAGAAAGGCTATGCCATCATGATTGACTTCGGGCTCTGCATCCCTCTCGAAGCGGCCCGCAATCCCAATTCCGAGTTCATTTCCGGCTCCCCGTACTATATGCCGCCGGAACGGCTTCTCGGCGAACCTGAGGACGCTTTCAGTGAAATCTACTCCATCGGTATGGTCATGTACCATGCCCTCACGGGACACACCCTTTACGACGCAGAAGGACTCAACGAACTCGCACAGCGCCATGTCTCCAACATCCGCGTCAGCCATGCTTCCAAAATGGACGGCATCCCGCAGCCCATCGCAGACCTCCTTGTCCGTATGATTGCGCAGTCTCCCGCAGAACGCCCGCAATCTTTCGTGGATGTCTTCGAAGAAATCAAAGCCATCCTTGCCAAAGGTTGGTGACCTTTGCCTTGCAACAACACCCAGCCCCACTAGTCAACAATGTTATTGTTTGCGGTTTTGTTGATGTTGTTGTCAGGCCTGGCATGGATGGTTCTGGCAGTGGCGGTAAGTCTGGTATCGCAGCGTCGATTGGACATCCGATGCATGCAGGCGCTGGCTGCAGTCGTGATGTTGATGTTCAACTTCACGGTGTTATTTTGCCGTGAGGGATTTCCGCATTTGGAGACGAGTGGCTGGCTGGTCCTGGCGATGCTGGTGACCTGCGGCGCAGGCAATTACTTTACGATGGACATCGTGAACTTCGCGATGAAACGAGGCAACAGCGGGGCCGTCTGGGGAATTGCGCAAAGCGCGCTGGTCATGCCGTTCCTCATGGGAATGTGTTTTTTTCATGTGGAGCCGACATTTCCGCGCATCGCGGGCATTCTCATTGTGCTTGCCTCGGTGGCATTGTTTGGTTGTGCGCGTTCCGATGGACGGAAGCCGGGCCGCGGTTGGTTCTTGCCTGCCGTGGCAGCATTGCTGATTGCAGGACTGACGCAATGCGTTGCCAATCTTCCCAGTTATTGGAATATGACGACCTTTTCCGGGACATTGCGTGCCATTCCGGTTCAGTGCGGCGTGCTCCTTTGCTTTTTTGCCGGAAAGCCGTTTCGAAAAGAGAAAGATTCTTGGCGAGGCATTGGCTGGCTTGCGGTGACCTACGGACTTGCAAACGCCATCACCCTCAGTTTTGTCTTCTATCGAGGACTTGATATCCTGGCCAAACTTGGGGCTGGTTCCATTGGATATCCCATCGGTCAGGGCAGTGCCATTGCCTTCTTCGCAATCTACAACACCTTTGTCACCCACGAGGCCGGCAAGTGGCAGCTCTGGGTTGCACTCCTCCTCATGTGCCTCGGCATCGCCCTGATGTCAATCTAGCGACGACGGGACGCCGTTGCTACTTTATCGCTTTCGTTACCCAGGCATTGGACTGCCACCGGTAGAGCCAGGCGCAGCATCGGACAATCCAGTCGGCGTACATGGCGAGCCAAACGCCTTCAACGCCGATGTTCCAGACGCGCGCGAGCACGAAACTCATTCCGACGCGGACGAAAATCATGGAGAAAATCGAGGCTGTCATGGTGAATCGCACGTCATTTGCGGCACGGAGAGCACCTGGAAAGACAAAGGAGAATGGCCAGAGTATGACGCTGTAGGGGATGTAAAGCAATGCAACTGAATGCGCCATTTCAATGGCCTCGGGCGTAAGTTTTGGAAAACATTTCAGAATCAAGGGGAGGAAAAGAAAGGCAAGTCCACTGCTTACTACCTGGGAAGCATAACTCCACCTCATCATTTTTCCGATATAGAATCGGGTCTGTTTTTCATCGCCTGCACCGACTGCCTGACCGACGACAGTTACGATGGCAAGAACAAAGGCGGCGCCTGGCAACACCACGAAAGAGGCAATGGTGCCGATGACGGAGTTCGCGGCAAGATGCGCTTTGCCGAATGGTGCAATGACACTGAGGGTGATGAGGCGCCCAAACTGGAACACTCCGTTTTCAATGCCGTTGGGCACGCCAATGTATAGGATTTTTTTGACGATGGACCAGATGGGGCGGAAAGGATGCCGGAAGGAGATGAAGATGGGATTTTGAGGATTGGTGAGAAAGGCGAGGGTGAGAAGTCCCCCTAGGGCGCGGGCGACAAGGGTCGAAATCGCAGCACCTTTGACGCCGAGGGGGAAGACGAAAATGAGGAGATAGTTTCCCAGAAAGTTGAGGATATTCGTCAAGATGGCGCCATAGAGGGGATACTGGGAACGGTTCATGGAACGCTGCAGGGCGGAACTGGCAAACATAATGCCTGTGAAAGGATAACTGAACGCCGTGATGAGCAGGTAGAGGTAGGCCCCTTGGTGGACATCATGCTCCAAATGCCCGAAGAGCAACCGCAGAAGGGATTCGTTGAAGAACTCGATGAGCAGGCAGATGGTCAGGGTAATGGTCAGAAGGACACCCAGAAGTTGGACAGCGCTGTCGCGCGCCTGTTCGATTTTCCTGGCGCCGATGTACTGCGAGGCTACCACGGCACCGCCCGTCGCCAACGCCTGAAACATTTTCCCGACGAAGTTGTTGAGTTGGTCGATCAGCGTGATGGAGGAGATGGCGGCATCCCCTTGGGAGGCAATCATCATGGAGTCGATGGCACCGACGCTCATGTAGAGAAACTGCTCCAAAAAGATGGGGATGAGAAGCCGCAGGAGGTCCTTGTTGCGGAAGAGGGTATATGGTTCTTGGGAAGTCATTTTCGCTTTTTGAGGTCCTTATGCGCAGTGACGGCGCGAAGCGTTCGTGCTTTTTGACGGATGGCGCCGCTGGCAAGGTGGAGAAGTTCGGCAATGGCAAGAGCGGTGCAGAGGATGGCGAAAAGGTTTCCGTATCGTGTGTAGAAGGTATCGGGCCAGCCGTTGTAGACAGGGATGTCGTATGCTTGGAAATCACGCGTGAAGGGGGAGGAAGTCTTGGAATCGACGAGTTGCCCGAGGATGCGTCCAGACGGCGTGACGAGTTCTGTGTGGGAGTTCATCCCTGAGCGGAGGAAGGGGCGTCGGTTTTCGATGGCGCGAAAGACGACATGGCTGGCGTGCTGGGCTGCGCCCGACGAGAAATTGTACCAGGAATCGTTGGTGACGGTCATAAGGAGGTTGGCACCGCCGCGGGTGAACTCCCGTGAGGCCTCGGGAAAGGCGTCTTCGAAGCAGATGTTGACGCCTGCGCGCGCACCTTTGGGGAGGGATAGGACGCGGTAGTCGCGTCCTGGTGTGAGGTCGCGTCCCATTCCAATGAAGTCGCGGAGCCAGGGGAAGATGTCGCCAAAGGGGGTGTATTCCCCGAATGGGACGCAGTGGATTTTGTCGTAGTAGTCTGAAAAGGAGCCATCGGCCTGGAAGAGGAAGACGGAGTTGAAGCAGTTGGCGTCTTCGGGTTTTGTGGCGCCGGGCGGGAGGCGGTATTGGATAGCGCCGATGAGGAAAGGGAGTTTGAGGTCGGCCTGGAGTTTTTTGAACATGGCGCGGTAGTCTGGCGCGTCAATGGGAGCGGGAATAGCGGATTCCGGCCAGAGGATGAGAGAGAGGGATTCGGTTTTGGCGGCGGCCTCGCGGGAGAGGGTATCGTAGACACGGAGGGACTCGCGGTATTGTTCTTCTGTCCAGAATCGGCTTTGCGGGAGGTTTCCCTGGATGGCGGCGATACGGATGGCGGGGGTGCCGTCGGGAGCGGCAGGTTCCTTGCGGAAACCCGTCGCGCCAATGGGGATAAGGACGAGTGCCAGCAGAGTGAGATGCCACGGAATGCCGCGTGGATGTCGCGCCACAAGTTGGCGAATCTGCCGGCTGACTTCACAAGCGAGGATGCCGTTGAAGAGCACTAGAAAGAATGATACGCCGTAGACGCCTGTCCATTCCGCGATTTGAATGACACGGAGATTGCGGTACTGCGAGACGCCGAGTTGATCCCACGGGAACCCCGTGAAGATCCAGGAGCGCAGCCATTCCAGGCCAATCCAAAGAAGCACCGCGAACAGGCAGAAGTACGCCAGCGGAGCCTCTTTTTGCAGGAACAGGATTCCACTGCCGGGGAAGCGCGTCGCATGGGAATCTTCCCGACGCCAGAGCCAGCAGGAGAGCAGCGCGTACCACGTCATCGGGAAGAGGGCGCAAACGAACCCAAGCAACCAGCCGGCACCGAAGCCGACCTCGTTGAGCCAGTGCAGAGCGGTTGCCCAATGGGCGTAGCCGAAGAGAAGGCCCACGGCGAGGCGTTCTTTCCACGAGCGTGGCATCGGCATCAGGAGCAGCGGCAGGAGTCCCGTCCAGGTGGCCCAGGTCCACTCCAACGGCGGGAAGGCGGAACTCAGGAGCAGTCCAGAGAGGAGCGCGGCCGCGGCGCGCCAGAGGAAAGCGCGACGCGCGAGGCCGGCAAGATTTTGTTGGGGAGCGGGGGAATCCATATTACTCGATGGCCAGATGCTCTTCAATGCCCTCGTAATCGGGCGCGAGAGCGTAGACTTGCTGCCAGGCGCGCTTGGCCAGCGCCATTTTCCCCTGGGATTCCAGTAGCGTTCCCTTGAGCGCATACAGATTGACAAGCAGGGTAGGGGGCCGTCCTGCCGTGCTGCGCAGGGCGGTGGAGACGGTTTCGAGCGCGAGGTCGGTCTGGTCGAGTGTGGCCAGCGCAATGGCGCGGAAATAGAGCAGAACCGTGTGGAGCGGGGAGGAATTGGCGGTGGTGGCGGTGAGTTTGACGATGGTCTGGAGCCACGCCTTGTCCTCGGGGGCGCTGTCCAGCACGAGGTCGGCGAGTGAGATGGTCGCCAGCAAGTCGTTGGGATGTTGCTTGAGGAGTGCGGTCAGCAGATTGCAGGCGGTCGCATATTCGCCTTGTTGCTGGAGGACTTCGACGCGTGCGAGCGTGAGGGCGCGCGGCTCGGGCTGCAGGTCGGTGACGGCTCCCTCGCAGATTTGGATGCTCATCGTGAGGGAAAGGCCATATTTGACGTAGAACTTCCCCAGGTCGTGGATGTGCGCTTCTGCGAGGTCGAGCATCTGGAGTGCGGTGGCGGGGTCATCGTCGAGGGAGATGAATGCGGCGGTGAAAGCGGCGTCGGGGATGGTTTTGGCGGCTTCTCGGAGGTTGACCATGGCGGCGAGCCGATTGCCGTGCAGGTATGCCTTGATTCCCTCGATGCACTTTTTCTCGTCTCCGCTCAGGAAGAGTTTGGAGAAGAAGTTGACCTCGAGTTTCTGGAGGTCGGAGGAAATCTGGGCGGATTCGGGCGATTGTGGTTCGGGTTGCGGGGCGGCGGTTCGCGTGCGGGTGCTGGTTTTGGTGCTGGCGGAAGAGGTCTTCTCGGAACCGCTCGCGCCCTTTTTCATGGAACTGAAGGACTTGGATTGCGACCAACTCATTCCCGTGCCTGGAATGCCGACGGTGCCGCGCACGCCCTTCGTGCTGATGTTCGCCTTGGCACCGCGAGGCCCGATGGAGAGGCTCGGACCAGATTTGGTAATGTTCAGACGGACACCTGGCAGCAGGCTGATGCTTTTGCGAAATCGAAAACCCATGGGATGATCCTTTATTTGGAAAGTTCAGCGTTTTGACGTTGGAAGGTCTTGCCTTGGAAGGTGGCTTTTTCGAGGAAGCCGTTCTTGCGGAGCAGAACCTCGCAGGGACCTTCGGGAAGGTCGATGCGCAGGGTGTAGAAGCCGTTCTGTTCGGTCAGGACGGGCTTCGCAAAACTGGCAGGGCGGTTCTTGGAGAAGAAGGGCTGGATGAGGGAGACGAACTGGATGGTGGAGGCAGGCTTCGGTGTGTCGAATGTCAGATGATGATGAACGACTTTGACATCCTCGCGAATGGGCGGGGTGAAGCGGTTGGTCTGCGACCAGAGCAGTTTGTCGGGCAGGAGGAGATTGATTTGGGCGGCACCGCCCTCGTTCTCCGTTTCAAAGTCATGTTGGGAACGGAGTTGGAAGGGGTTGACGGCGTGGAGGTGGTAGTTGAAGATGGACGGGGAACGCGCGTTCAGATTGTCCACCACCAGGATGAGGGAAGGTCGGATGAAGAGGATTTCGCGGTCGTACTGCGAGACGTATTCCTGGAATGCGGAAGAGGCGTCGCCGCGAGTGTAGCAGAAGGTGCCGTCTTCGGAGTAGGCGGTGATTCGTCCAAGTGCGGAGAGGGTGTTGAGGGGCATTCCCTTGCCGTTTACGGTGATGTTGTTCTCGGATTTGGTCTCCCACATCCAGCCACGGTGGAACGGGCTGCCGTGCATGTCGCGTTTCCCCGAACGGATGAGGACGGGCTGCCCTGCCACATTGAGGACGAAGGAGTTGTTGGCGTCGTAGCCATGGGAGGCCGTGCCGCCATTGGGACAGGATTTGAGTTGGATTTGGATATTGTTTGCGGCGGTGCGCAGATTGGTGTCCATGACGACGAGACCGTTGCCTCGGAAGAGTCGGGAGAGGGGGAGGTTGTCGGGCGGGACGGGAGCAATGGGTTTGCGGTTGCGGGTGATGAACTCGATGTAGAGGCTTTCGCGCGGGAAGGAGTTGCGCAACTGGTCTGCGTACCACTGGAAGTGCCCGTTGCCAGAGAGATTGGCGAGTTTTTGTAGGAGAAGGCCCTGCCGCTCTTTGGCGGCATTCTGGGAAAGGTCGGCAAATCCGCCGTCCTTGGTTCCAGGGACCTGGATGTACATCGCGTAATAGCCCGTCTGGCTGAAGAACGGCTTGTCCTTGATGTTGACGCCCATCGCGCTCTTCATGATGTCCGCCCACCAGAAAAAGCGTTCCAGATATTGACGCCAGTATTCGACGCCTTCATGCCAGCCGCCGTCATCATCGCCCCAGACGGGATAGACGCAGAAATAGACATCCATGGCGTTTTGAAGCCACTGGTCGGCTTCGGGAAGTTCGCCGAGGCAGGCCAGACCCGATTCGCCGAGGAAGTGCCAGCGGCGGTTGGAATGGCTGCCGAATGGGTGGAAAAAGTGCTTGGGGTAGATGGTGGCGGATTCGATGCCGCGGACGCGGATGACTTCACGGCAGATGGCGCGTTCTTCCTCGGTGAGGTAGTCGTGGAGATAGTCGTAGGTGCGGGAAAAACGGGAGAGGTAGGGCATTCCGACTTCGTCATTGTAGGTCATGGAACTGGGTCCCTTGGGGTCCCATTTGGCACAATCGAGCAGGATTTTCTTGGCGAGCACTGCGTATTCGGGCTTGCCTCCGAGGAGGTATCCGAAGGCGAGGGTGGCGGCGGAATCCAGGGCGTTCATAGTGTAGAGGCGGTTGCCCCACCACATGTCCATCCATTGCTTGGAAGGACGTTTGACATGGGGCGGGTACGGCTTGATTTCCTCGGTCGGAGGTGGGTTTGCGAGGAGTTTGTCGCATTCCTTGAAATAGGAGGCTTTATCGGAGGCGGGCAGGGCACGAAGGACGGCCATCTCCTCGGGACGCACGAAGATGCGCGGATGCCCCTTGGGGACGCGACTGCGCAATTCTTCCCATTCTGGCATGGGGTTCTTGGAGGCATTTTCCGCGATGGAGAACCCCCGGATGGTGTTCCATTCACTGGTCTTGCCGTCTTTGCCGATGAACCGCACGCGCCAGTAGTATTTGCCAGCTGGAAGAACCTGGGAAGGACACCAGACGTTCACCAGACGCTCATGCGACATAACAACATCCGAAAACTCCTTGTCTCGCGCAATTTGAACTTCGTATTTTTCTGCATTTTTCTGGTCGGCCCACACCAGCGGAGCCGGCGTGATGGTCGAAACTTCTCCCTCTGCTGGACGAAATCCCCACGAGTCCGCACTCGGTGACGGCTCCACAAACGGGACTGCCGTCAGGACGGAGGCGGCCAGGCAGGACAAGCCAAATGTCGGTTTCAGGATGTTCATAAAAAGGCTCCTTCTGGATATGAGAAGACCAAGAACAAATATATAGCTCCAATATGAAATATACCCTCTCCTTTCCAAAACTCAAAGGATGGTAAGGAAAAAAGACTTCCATTCGGTTGCTATCGCTCATGCTTCCAATGAAACACAGATTCCCCTTGAAACCACAGAGGCGCGGATTCTCAAAATAATCAGTTCGTATCTTAGTAATGTAGTCTAAACTGGCACTTCATGCCGTATTTTGACAGAAATCTTTGACAAGG
>JAFRLI010000062.1 GCA_017431255.1 Victivallales bacterium | reverse complement strand
TTTTTTCGCGCGTGCGTTTTGGTTTGTTTCGCGCGTGCGTTTTGGTTTGTTTCGCGCGTGCGTTTTGGTTTGTTTCGCGCGTGCGTTTTGGTTTGTTTCGCGCGTGCGTTTTGGTTTGTTTCGTGCGCGCGTTTTGGGAGGATGGTCCCCCGCCCTGGTGGGTACGCGGCATACTATCGCCTCTGTCAAGCCCATTTGCAAGCAATTTCCTTGAAATTGGCGAACTTGCATCAAATATACTACATTTCCGAGATATGAAATAACTATTTTGAGAAATCCCGCTTGGGAGGGGATGGTAGCGGAATGTGGGCGTGGCGCATTTTCGCGAGGGTGTTTGTGCAGGCACCACAAAGAGAGGCGGCTTGTTTCGGTCTTAGTTGCCGATGAGTTCGCGTTTGCCCGTAGCGTTGGTAATGTGTGCGGTGAGGAAGGAGTTTCTGGGAGCGCGGCAGGAAGGGGGTAGGGTGACGTGCAAATAGTTGTCAGTCCAGCCGGAGACTTGCGGGGAGTCCTCTTCGACAAGGAGGGTGAGGTCGTGTCCAATCAGGGAGCGTGCAAATGTTTCGGCTTTTTCGTTGGCGAGGCGAAGGAGAGCTTCGACACGGGTGTTGACGATGGGGCCGCGGGGGCGGTCGGGGAAGGTTGCGGCGAGAGTTCCCGGGCGTGGCGAGAAAGGAAAAACGTGGAGGAGATTCAGGGGGAGTTTCCGCAGGAAGTCCTCACATTCGGCAAAGCGCACGTCGTCTTCGCCGGGGAAGCCGACAATGACATCTGCGCCCAGGCAGATGCCAGGAATCGTCTCTGCTGCGAATTGCACCATTTCCGCGTATTCGGCAGCGGTATAATGGCGGTGCATTCGTTTTAGAATCGTGTCTTCGCCGTATTGCAGAGGGAGATGCAGAAAACGGCAGATGCGTGGTTCTTCGTGCATGAGACGAACCACCTCGGGTATGACGGGGCCAGGTTCTGCGGAACCGATGCGGACGCGGAAGTCTCCATCGAGTGCCAGAAGTTCACGCAGGAGGCCAGCGAGGTTGCAACCGTGGTCATCGTAGGTTGTTACGTTGACACCGCAGAGTACCAGCTCCTTGTAGCCAGCCGCGAGGAGTTCTCTTGCTTCGCGCAAGGTATCTTTCAAGTCGCGGGAACGCGCACGCCCGCGCGTTTGAGGAATGACGCAGTAAGTGCACCAGAAGTTGCAGCCGTCCTGGATTTTTAAGTTTGCGCGCGTGCGTTCCGCAAAACGCGCGGCACCAGCCTCGGAGAATCCATCCTGCGCGGGGGCACTGTCCAGCTGCGTTGGCGATGTGGAGCGTGCGAGGTCTTGCGGAAGGAGTTCTGAGAGCGGAATCGTGCGAGGGTGAGGCAGGATGAGGTCCGGCCCGTCGTTGGACCCGGCTGCGGCGTCGACTTTGGCGTCGCATCCCATGAGGACGAGGAAGGTGCCGGGATGTTGTCGCCTTGCCTGTCGAACCGCCTGTCGGGTTTTCTGGGAAGCGACCCCTGTGACGGCGCAACTGTTGATGACGAGGACGTCAGCAGGGGTTCCCCATTCCACGATGGTGTAGCCGTGGTGTGCGAGGTCGTCTGCGGCTTTGGCGGTTTCGGCCTGGTTGAGACGGCAGCCCAGCGTATGGAAAGCCACGGTTTTCATCGTGGGAGGATTAGCAATAGACGAGTTCGAGTTCGGGGGTGAGTCCGAGTTCGGAGCGCTTGAGCCACTGGTATTCCTGCGGCGGGAGCGTGTCGTCGATGGTTTTGAAGAGTTCGTGGTATCGCTGGCGGAACTTGAGGGAGTTTCGTGCGATATTGGTGGCGTATTCTTCTTGTCCGAAGGAGGCGGTGGTGATGCCCTCGAAATGGTACATTTCGATCGTGGGGTCGCATGCGACCTCGTAGCCTTTGAGACGTGCGCGAACGCAGAGATCGAGGTCTTCGTACTGGACGGGGTGGAAGAGTTCGTCGAGCATCCCGATGTCATCCCGGAGGGAGGTTTTCATAAGCCAGCAAGCGGAGATGAGGGACCAGCAGGGCCAATAGTCCTGGTAGCGCGGATCGTTGCGGTCGGCACCGCGACCACGGAACGCAATGCGTCCCAGACGGGAGATGCCGACGCCTGCGCACTGGATTTTGTGGGGCTTGTAGGGATAGATGATTTTCGGTCCGAGGATGGCGAGATTGGGGCGTTCCTGGAAGCGACGGAGGAAGCGCGCGAGCCAGTCCCGGGAGCAGACGGCGGCATCGTTGTCCATGAAGACCGTATACGGTTGCGTGGCCTTTTCCCAGGCCTCGTTGCGGGCGAGGGAGCATCCTTTGTTTTCGGAGTTGCGCCAGGTCGTGAAACGGATTCCTGCCTGCTCGAAGCGAGGCTGGAACTCGGCGACGAGGGCGGGGGTTGCGTCATCGGAACAGTTGTCAATGAGGAAGTATTCGGCGGGGAGGGTATCTGCGCCGAGGACGGATTCGAGTGCGCGCCGCGTGAAGTCGACGCCATTATGGGCCAGCATGACAATGCTGACATTGCAGGAGGCGGGAGTAGTCATCTGGTCACCCGTTGTTTTTCTTGATGAACTTGCATTTGGGGTAGGCAGAGCAGCCGATGAAGGAGCCACGGCGGGAGTGCCGCAGGACCAGTTTTGCGCCGCATTCGGGGCAGACCTCGTCTATTTCCTTGGGCGGTTCCTTTTTGTAAGCAGGAGCGGCCTCCAGACCGAGTGCCTCGAGGCGTTGCTGGAACTGCGGGATTTGATCCTGGTAGTTGGTCAGGACTTTGAGGAGTGCGGCGATTTGACGGTCGGAAAGCGTGCCTTTTTGAGAGAACTGCGTGGTGACGGAGGAGACGAAGTCCTGGTCGTCAAACGAACGGCGTCCCTTTTGGACGGGCGGTTTCCACTGCGATATCTGCGAGGCCATTTCGACCAACGCGCGGCACTTCTCCTTCGTCTCGTCCGACGGAGGAGCCGCCTGTTCGACTTCCTTCGGCTTCTCCGACGACGGGAAGGCGGCGATGAGAGACTCGTAATTGGGGATGACGGCCGCATAGTTCGAGGCGAGATGGAGCAGGGCGGCGAGCTGGGGTTTGGACAGCCCCTTCTGCTCCTCCTGGACCTGTTTGCGCAGCGAACGGATGAACTTTCCGTCATCGTAGGTGCGCTAGCCGCGTTTGACGGCCGGCTGGAACTTCACGTCCTTCATCGCCTCCAGAAGTGCGAGGCTTTCGGGGGAGACTGGCGTCTTCGGGCGTGCGTCGCGTTCGGCGATAGCGTCCACGTGTTCCTGTACATGGGCCGTCAGTCCGTTTTCTTCGATGAACACCTGCAATTTCGGCGAGCGTGGGGCATAGCGTCCCAGCATGCCGATGAGCGCGCCCCACTGGCGGTCGGAAAGCGGTTCCCCGCCGCCGATTCGTTCGCGAATGCTGGCGACGAACTCAGAATCGTCGTAGGTCTTGCGACCTTTTTTGACGGGTGGGTCGAACGTGACGTCCTGCTCCAGTTCATCCAGGATTTTGGCGACGAGTTCGTTGCCGCCTCCCGGCGAGGTTGCAAGCGCCTGCGCTCCGAGCCATCCCTGGAACTGCCCGTAGAACGTGCGAAGCATATCGACCCAGTTGACCTTCTTTTCCTCAATATTGTCGAGTTCGTCCTCCATGTGGGCCGTGAAACCGACATTGAAGAGGTCGGGCATGCGTCCGACGAGATAGTCGCAGATTTTGAAACCGAGTTCCGTGGGAACAAGGGCTCCCTTGTCCTTGGTGACGTAGTCTCGCGTTTGGATGGTGTTGACAATGGTCGCGTAGGTGGATGGGCGTCCCACGCCGTTCTGTTCGAGTGCCTTCACCAACGATGCTTCCGAATAGCGTGCGGGCGGTTGCGTGAAGCACTGCTGCGAATCCAGTTTCTGCAATTGGCAAGGAAGACCGACGGGGAGTTGCGGAAGGGTGTTCAGCACTTCATCGGGGTCGTCCGCTTCGCCGACTTCCTTGTAACTGTAGACACGCAGGAAACCCTGGAAGATGGTCTCTCGTGCAGCAGCGCGGAAGGTCGCCGTCACGCCGGGGATGTTCGGCAAGGTCGGTGCTTTTGACGCAGGATATATTTTCAATGCCCTGGTGATCGACGGTATCGAAGATGCCGGTCATCCCATGTCACCGGAACAGCGCCTCGAGCGCTTCTGC
>JAFRLI010000061.1 GCA_017431255.1 Victivallales bacterium | reverse complement strand
GGCGAAGCAGCGGGCCCGCATGAAGGCGGTGCCCAGACGCACGGTTTCAGCGTTGGCGATGAAAGCGCTGATCAACCGGGGCGCGAAGAGATAATACATAAAACAGAATACAAAGTGCAATCCGCCGCTTGCGGCGGATTGCCTTCTGTGTATTCTGTGTGTTCTGTGGACTCAAAAATGAGTTTTGCAATTCCCTTTAGAGGTTTTTAATTGAACTCGCCGTCCAGAGCCCAGAGGTAGCCGCCTGTGACTTTCTTGCTAGCAGGAAGCGAGAAGACCTTGCGATTCTCGACGTGGCCGTCCGCAAACAGGATGTTCGCCGTGGAGCCGCCTCCGTGGTGCGGAATGCCTTCGCCTTTCACCATTTCGGAAAGGGCGGACACCATCGGGGTCGGCGCTGACGTCATATTGACGACGTCAATGTCCGCGACGGCGAGACGTCCGCTCGGCTGCTGGATGCGTCCCTGGTAGCGGATGATCGGGGAGGGCGACGTCTTCTTCTCGGGAACACTTGCAAATCCGGATTGGTTGACCCCGTAGTGGAGCCAGTTCCTGGAATACCAGAACGCGTTCGGACGACTCGGGCACGCATAGGGTTCGTACGGCTTGTAGCAGGTGTGATCGTCGATGATCGCCTTGACCTTGCGAGCGAAACCATAGTCCCAACCGACTTTCTCCGGACGATTGTATGCCTGCAACCACAGCACGTCGAAGAACTTTCCCTGGCTGTTCGCATCGTAGTTCCCTGTGTAGCACGGAATCACTCCCGAGTTGTCTTCGATGTAGAGCATCGTCTGCAACCCAATCTGCTTCAGATTGTTCACACAGCTGATCTCCCGTGCCTTTTCCCTCGCCTTGGCCAACGCCGGCAACAGCATCGCCGCTAAAATCGCGATGATCGCGATCACTACCAACAACTCAATCAACGTAAATCTCTTCTTCATGTTTCTCTTTCCTTTTTGGTCTGGGGTGATGGAACTCATGCAAAAAAAACACATCGGACTAAAAAAACACTGGATGCAATCGTTTGAACTTTCGGGCGGCGTTCCGTGCGAAAATTCAAACGATTGAATTACGGATTGCCAATATTATACCATTCTTTCTGAAAAATGCAAATGTTTTGGGGAAAATTTTATTTTTTTGGGGTAAAATGGACCACCGGGGGGAATCCCTCGCCCCGTCCCAAGCATGCCATCGCCACGAATAATGGGGAATTATATACACCTGAATCCGTGAAATTCAAATGAGACGATTTCTCCTTTGCACGAATTCAGGATTTTTTTCAAAGGAAATCGTCTTTTGGCGTTTCAAATACAGCGCGGAGAAATGATTTTTCTTCCAACCGCAACGCCTCCTGGATGATTTTGCTTCTACTGCTTTTCCCCTCGTTTTTTCAAGGAAAATTTCACGGATTCAGGTTCAAGATATTCGTATCCAGAAAAATCATCTTTCCCTCCTCTATCTCTGTTCCATTTCTTCACGGGAGATTCTGGCATCTTTGGGAAGCGTGGGAGGAATGCTTTGGAAAAAGGTAATGGCTTGCGCCGCGCAAAGAGAACGCTCTTTTTAGTGGGACAGACTCTTCAGATGCTCTTTCACCATCTGATTCAAACTCGTTCCATGCTTCTCTGCATAGTTGCGGGCACTCTTTACTGCTTCCTCTGGAATGGACAATGTGATATTCATTGCGTGTACCTCCTTATGTGTTTACACATAATATACTCTGCGCTTGCCGCCTGTCAAGCTCTCTCGCCCGTATCGTCTGTTTGGCACCACAAAAAAAGCCAGGGTGGCGTGTGCCACTCTGGCTTGAAAAGAGGGAAGCGGGCCGAACCGGACTACTGTGCGGGGGCGGCGGCTTCGCGTGCCTGCTTGGCGGTGTCGACGAGTTTCGCGAAGGCGGGCGCGTCATTCACTGCCATTTCGGCGAGTTGTTTGCGGTCGATTTCGACGTTGGCCTTGCGGAGACCGTCCATCAGCCAGGAATATTTGAATCCGAGCTGACGGCATGCGGCGTTGACGCGTTCAATCCAGAGCGCGCGGTATTGGCGTTTCTTCAGTTTGCGGCCGATGTACGCATTTTTCATTGCGTGATCGACGGCATTGTAGGCCTGACGGATGAGCTTGCTCCGATTTCCGCGGAAGCCTTTCGCCAGTTTCAAGACTCTCTTGCGGCGCTTGCGCGACGCAACTGCGCAGGTGGTTCTTGCCATATTCTGAAATCCTTACTGTGAAAATTACTGTTGGGGAATCGGGAAACTTTACTTGAGGCCGTAGGGCAGGGAGGCCTTGAGGCGGCTGAACTCGGTGGCCTTGAGGACGGCGGCCTGTCCGAGGCGGCGCTTGCGTTTTCCGTTTTTCTTGGTCAGAATGTGGCGTCCGTATGCGCGAGCATGAACGTACTTTCCGGTACCGGTCACCTTGAATCGCTTCGCGGCGGCCTTTCTGGTTTTCATTTTGGGCATAGTGGTTCTCGTTTTTGGGTTCTTGGGTTGTGGCGTCTGTCGACCCCCGAAGGGTCTCCTTCAGGGTGCCTCATCCGCAAGGACGAACCGATTTCCCCTTGCAGATGATAGTTCGCCGGACGGCGAACCGGTCAACGCCTAGGCTTGGGACTCTTTCTTCTCGGAATCCTTTGCCGTTTCCTTGGCGTTGTCCGCAGACTTTTTCTTGATGAGTTTCATATTCGGGGCAATAATCATCTGGCAGTTTCGTCCCAGAAGCTTGGCCGGGGAATCGATGATGCCGATTTCGCCAATCATCTGCACGATTTTGTCCAGAAGAACTTGTCCCTGGTCTTGGTGTGCCATTTCGCGTCCGCGATAAGCAAGCAAGACTTTTACTTTATCACCTCTTTGCAAAAATTCAAGTGTGTGCTTGATTTTTGTGTTAAAATCGTTGTCATCGATATGGAGATGGAACTTCATCTCCTTGATTTTTTGCTGGATTTGATTTTTCTTTGCCTCTTTCTGGCGTTTGTCCTCCTGGTACTGCCACTTCCCAAAGTCAAGAATGCGGCAGACTGGTGGCTCGGACTTGGTGTTCATCTCGACGAGGTCAAGATCGGCTTCCTGTGCGCGACGAAGCGCGTCCTCGAACGTGACGATGCCGATTTGCTCGTTGGTTTCGGAGATGAGACGGACGGACCGCCCGCGGTAGGCGCGGTCACCTGGTTTGAGTTGGCGTGCGATGGGAGTGTCCTCCAATTAGGGGTGATTGTCTAGAAATGACTGGGAAATTGGTTCTATATTATACCAAAATCCCAGCCGTTTCTCAACTTGCGTATGGAAAAAAGTGGTAAATCAGCAGATTTTTTCGTCGATTTCCTTCAGGACACGCGCGAGGAAATCATCGACGGGGAAGGAACCTTCATTGGGATTGGTGCGGGAGCGGACGGAGACGGTCCCCGCGTTCTGTTCCTGTTCGCCGACGATGAGGAGGTACGGAATGCGCATTCCGCGAGCGCGCTTGACCTTGGCACCGATGGGGTCGGGGGAGTAGTCTGCGGAGACGCGGACATGCGCCTTCTTGAACTGCTCCGCAATTTTCTGCGCGTAGTCGGCAAACTTCTCGCTGATGGGGAGGACACGGACCTGTTCGGGCGCGAGCCAGAGCGGGAATGCGCCTGCGTAGTGTTCGGTGAGGATGCCGAAGAAGCGTTCGAGGGAGCCGAGGAGTGCACGGTGCACCATGAAGGGCTGGTGTTCCTTGCCGTCCTGACCGACGTAGGTGAGGTGGAAGCGTTCGGGGAGGTTGAAGTCGAACTGGATGGTGGAGGTCTGCCATTCGCGTCCGATGGCGTCCTTGACCTTGAGGTCGATTTTCGGACCATAGAACGCGCCGCCGCCTTCATCCACCTCGCACTTGAGCCCTTCTGCGTCCACGGCCTTCTTCAGGGAATCCATGGCGGTCTTCCACTTTTCGGGATCGCCGACGGCTTTCTTGGGACGGGTCGCAAGGTAAGCCTTGATGTCCTTGAAGCCGAAGGATTTCCACATGAACATGGAGAAACGGATGACTTCGCGGATTTCGTCTTCGATTTGTTCGGTAGTGCAGATGATGTGGGCATCGTCCTGGGTGAAACCGCGGACGCGCATGAGACCGTGCAGGACGCCCGTCTTTTCATAGCGGTAGACGGTGCCGAACTCGGCCCAGCGGCAGGGCAGGTCACGATAGGAGCGCGGGCGTTCTTTGTAAATCATGATGTGGAACGGGCAGTTCATCGGCTTGACGTAGTAGTCCTGGCCGTCGATGTCCATGTTGGAGTACATGTTCTCCTTGTAGAACCCGAGGTGGCCCGAGGTCTCCCAAAGGTTGGAGCGTCCGATGTGCGGGGTGTAGACCAGTTCGTAGCCATTGGCGTAATGCGCGTCGCGCCAGAAGGTTTCGATGGCGTTGCGGATACGGGCACCGTTGGGATGCCAGCAAATGAGGCCGGGCCCGATTTCCTCATGGATGCTGAACAACTCCATTTCGGTTCCGATCTTGCGGTGGTCGCGTTTCTTGGCTTCTTCGACGGCGGTCAGCCACGCCTGCAAATCTGCCTGGTTGTGGAACGCGGTCCCGTAGATTCGCTGTAGCATCGGGTTCTTCTCGTCCCCACGGAAGTAACTTCCCGCGATGGAGAGCAGTTTCACTGCGCCGATGTGGCCCGTGTGCTCAACGTGCGGCCCGCGGCAGAGGTCGACGTAGTCGCCCAGTTCGTACAGGGAGACGGTTTCGCCTTCAGGAATGTCCGCGAGACGTTCCAGTTTGAAGGATTGCCCTTTTGCCGCAAACAGGTCGTGTGCCTCCTGGCGGGAGACTTCCTTGCGGACAAACGGCACGCGCTGCCCGAGCATCTTCTTCATCCCCTTCTCAATTTCCTTGAGGTCTTCGGGAACAAGATGATGCTCCATATCGACATCGTAGTAGAATCCTTCGGCGGTGGAGGGACCGATGTCGAATTTGGCGTCGGGATAGAGTTTTTGGATGACAGCGGCCATGACATGGGCGGCGCTGTGGCGGATGGTGCTCAAATCGTATTGTTCTTCGGACATGCTATTCTCCTGCGCGGTGGCCGCGCGTTGCAAGTTTCAGAGGATTCCTTTGGTGGACGGGATTTCGTCGAGGTGTTCTGGTTGGAGTGTGGCGGCCTGCGCGAGTGCGCGTCCAAATGCCTTGAAGATGGCCTCCAGACCGTGGTGTGTCTCTTCGCAGGCGAGGAGGTCCACATGGATGGTGTTTCCGCTTGTGTTCACCAGCGCCTGGAAGAATTCCCGGAACAGCCGCGCGTTCGTTGTGCCGGCTTCCGGCTGCGGAAACTCCGCACGCCATGCCAGGAAGGGACGGCCCGACAGGTCGATGACCACTCGTGCGAGCGACTCGTCCATCGGCACAAAACTGGCACCAAATCTAGTTACCCCGCGCTTATCGCCAAGTGCTTCCTGTAGCGCCTGGCCAAGCGCGAGTCCGATGTCCTCCATCGTGTGGTGCTGGTCCACGTCCAAGTCGCCGGCAGCGTGCAATTGCAAGCCAAAACCGCCGTGGTGCGCAAAGGCGTGGAGCATGTGGTTGAAGAAGCCAATGCCTGTGGAAATATCGACCACGCCTCCATCCAGAGAGAACGTGAGTTCCACGTCGGTCTCTTTCGTGATTCTGTGGATGTGCGATTGTCTGGACATGACTAACTCCGGGTTCCTTGACGAAAAATCTTCTCTTGCAAGTTCTTTAATATACTACATTTTGCAGATTTTGCCACACCGCACGAGGTTTTTTCGTAAGAGGTAAGGAATTCTTCCATGTATCTGACACTGGTACCATCAACACCATGAACGAAACACACCTCCCCACCGCATGCTGAATGGCAGGCAAAACTGGCAAGCACAACACCCATCTCCGCTAACCCCTCCTCACTAACCACTAACCACTCAGAGATTCTGTGAGATTCGGACGGAGCAGAAGTCGGGTCCGCACATGGTGCAGTATTTTGCATGTTTTTCGGAATCTGCGGGTTTACCTGCTTCCTGGAGGGCTTCTTGGCGGAGTTGTCGTGCGCGGTCGGGGTCGAGTGCGAGGGAGAACTGCTTGTCCCAGTCGAACTCCTGCCGTGCGTCGGAGATGGCGTCATCGCGGTCCTGGGCGTGAGGACGGTGGAGTGCGATATCGGCGGCATGTGCTGCGATTTTGTAGGCGATGCAGCCGTTTCGGACATCTTCGGCGTTCGGGAGGCCGATGTGCTCCTTGGGGGTGACGTAGCACAGCATGGCGGCTCCATGGAAGGCGCCCATGGTGGCACCGATGGCGGAGGTGATGTGGTCATATCCGGGGGCGCAATCGGTGACGACGGGACCGAGGATGTAGAACGGCGCGTCGTCGCAGATTTTCTGCTGGAGTTTCATATTGAGTTCGATTTCATCGAAGGGGATGTGTCCGGGACCTTCGACCATTGCCTGGACGCCGGCGGCGCGGCAGCGCTGGACGAGTGTGCCGAGGGTGTGGAGTTCGGCGAGCTGTGCCTCGTCGGTGGCGTCGGCGAGGCAGCCAGGACGGAGACCGTCGCCGAGGGAGAGGGTGATGTCGTACTGCTGGCAGATGTTCAGGATTTCGTCGAATAGCGTATAGAACGGATTTTCTGCGTTGTTGTCGTTCATCCATCGTGCGAGGATGGCGCCTCCACGGGAGACGATTTTCATTTTGCGTTTGCGTGCGAGAGGGATGTATTCGCGGAGGAGTCCGCAGTGGATGGTCATGTAGTCGACGCCCTGTTCGGCCTGGTCGCGGATGACGTCCATGATGAGTTCGGGCGTGAGGTGTTCTGCCCCGTTGGCGCGTGCGAGGGTTTCATAGATGGGGACCGTTCCGACGGGGATGGTGGAGTGCGCGATGATTTGCTGGCGGATTCCCATGATGTTGGCGCCTGTGGAGAGGTCCATGACCGTATCGGCACCGTATCGGATGGCGTTTTGGAGTTTGACCAGTTCCTCTCGCGGGCAACTGGACATCGTGGAGTTGCCGATGTTGGCGTTGATTTTCGTGCGGAGGGCGCGCCCGATGCCCATCGGGACCAGGGATTTGTGCCCGATGTTTGCCGGGACGACCACACGGCCTGCAGCCACAAGTTCACGGACCTCTTCTGCAGGGAGATATTCGGATTTGGCGACGGCTGCGACTTCGGGAGTGACTTCGCCCGCACGGGCACGCTGCATTTGGGTAGGCATGTTAGGGAACCTATAGGTTGTCGAACAACATCAGTTGTCCGGGGTTTTCGAGGGAGCGTTTCTTTTTGAGACGGGCCAGCTTGGGCTTGCCTTCGTCAGTGAGTTCATCGTTTTCCAAGTTGGCGAGGACCTCAGAGGCCCGTTTGAGCACCGCATCGGGCAATCCCGCGAGTTTGGCGACATTGATGCCGTAACTCTTGTCCGCGCAACCGGGGACGATTTTGCGCGTGAAGGTGACTTGGTCCCCGTTCTCCGTGACCAGCACATTGTAGTTGCGGACACCAGGCTTCGTGCGCTCCAAATCCGTGATTTCGTGATAGTGCGTCGCAAACAAGGTGCGTGCCTTGACGGATTCGTTGTCGTGCAGGTATTCAGCGACGGCCCAGGCGAGGGAGAGCCCGTCAAACGTGGAGGTGCCGCGTCCGATTTCGTCAAGAACGATGAGTGAGCGCGGGGTGGCGTGGTTGAGGATGTTGGCGGTTTCGACCATTTCGACCATGAAGGTGGATTGTCCTCGGGAGAGGTCGTCGGCGGCGCCGACGCGTGTGAAGATGCGGTCGGTGATGCCGATGGTGCCGGAGGAGGCGGGGATGAAGGAACCCATCTGTGCCATGAGGGTGATGAGGGCGACCTGGCGAATGTAGGTGGATTTGCCGGCCATGTTGGGCCCTGTGATGATGGCGAGCTGGGCGTGGTGTGCGTCCAGGTCGGTATCGTTGGAAACGAACGTTTCCCGGGTCATGCGTGCTTCGAGGACGGGGTGGCGACCGTCGCGGATGCGCAAGACGGGTTCTTCGGAGATGGCGGGGCGCGTGTAGTTTTGGCGGACGGCGGCTTGTGCGAGCGAGCAGAGGCAGTCCAGTTCTGCGAGTGCGCGGGCGTTGGCCTGGATGGCGGTGGTTTTTTTGCAGATTTCGCTGCGGATTTGCTGGAATAACTCGTATTCCAGGGCCATGCTCTTTTCGTCGGATCCAATGACCTTGTCCTCGATTTCCTTCAGCGCTGGTGTGATGTACCGTTCTGCGCCGACGAGCGTCTGCTTGCGCACGTAGTCCACAGGCACCTTGTCTTGGAAGGCATTGCTGACCTCGATGAAGTATCCGAACACCTTGGTGTATTTGACTTTCAGGGACTTGATGCCCGTGCGTTCGATTTCCTTGGACTGGTATTCCGCAATCCAGTTCTTGCCTTCGGTGGAGGCACGCCGCAGCAGGTCGAGTTCCTCGTTGAAGCCTTCGCGGATGAGACCGCCTTCCTTGATGGCGAGTGGAGGCTCGTCTACGATGGCGCGTTCGATGAGGTCGGTGACATCGGGAATGTCCGTGAGGCGCGCGGTGATGTCCTGGTGAAGTTGTGCATGGAGGGTTGCCGTGATGGAGCGCAGACCAGGGATTTCGGCGAGCCCGGCTGCGAGCGTGCTGAGGTCGCGTGCATTGGCTGTACCGAGGTTGAGGCGTGCGATGACGCGCTCCAGGTCGCGGACGCGTGCGAGCAATTCGCGGATTTCACAGAGGGTCATCTGACCTTGGAAGAGTTCATCGACGGCGTCCAGGCGTGCTTCGATGGCTGCTTTGGCGCGGAGCGGCCGCAAAATCCATTCGCGGAGGAGGCGTGCTCCCATGGGGGTGATGGTGTGGTCGAGGACGGAGATGAGGGTGTTGTCCTTGCCATCGGAGAAGATGGGTTCGACGAGTTCGAGGTTGCGCTGGGAGATGCGGTCGATGGTGAGGCACTCGTCGGTATTGTAGCATTGGAGGCGTGTGATGTGGTGGATGTCCCGTCGCAGGTTGTTTGCGACGTAGTGGAGGAGGGCGCCAGTGGCCTGGATGCCGCAGGTCATTCCGCGGCAGCCAAATCCATCCAGGGAGGCGACGCCAAAGTTTCGGCAGAGGGAATCGGTTGCGATTTCGAGGTCGAAGGTCCAGTCGTCGCCAGGAGTCCAGACGAGATGCTGTGGGGCGTCTGGGAAGCCTTCCTTGGAGAAGCGTTCATGTTCGGAGGCTGGTGCGAGACATTCGGCGGGTTCGAGCCGGTGCAGTTCGGTCTCCAGCGCGGTCTGCGAACGTAGTTCGGTGACGCGGAAGTCGCCCGTGGAGAGGTCCATCACAGCGAGGCCCACGAGGGAACGCGCCGTGCACAGTGCCACGAGGAAGTTGCTCTGACCGGCGTGCAGCATCGTGTCCTCCAGCAGCGTTCCAGGCGTGATGATTTGCGTCACGTCCCGCTTGACGATGCCCTTCGCAAGTTTCGGGTCCTCCATTTGTTCCGCAATGGCGACCTTGTACCCGCACTCCAGAACTTTCGCAACGTAGTTCTTGACGGCGTGGTACGGAACCCCGCACATCGGCGTCCCTGCGCGCTTCGTGAGGACAACATCCATCATAGGAGCCGCAAGTTTTGCGTCCTCGAAGAAGAGTTCGTAGAAGTCTCCCATTCGGAAGAACAGGATGGTCTTGTCGGGAAGTCCCCTGCGGGCTTCCATGTACTGACGCATCGCGGGCGTCAAATCCGTTGCTGGCATTGTGTTTCCTTACTTGTTAGCCGAAACCAGCAGAAGTTCCACACCATACTTCCCGAGGTTGACGGATTTGGCGAGTTTCTTCTTGGTAATGAGGCTTTGCCCCGGCATATGCAGTTGGCAGGTGGTGGGAGTTTCTTTCTGGTTCATGTAGAAATGGAGTTCACGTCCATCGGGGAGGAGAAGTTTGCGGAATCGGACGTTGGCGTCGCGTTCGGGGAAGGAGACTCCTGCCTCACAAGCGATTTTGCAGAAGAGTCTTGCGGCGTCAGGAACGATGGGGGTGTCATCGTTGAGGCGCTGGGAGGACATATTTCCAAGTGCGATTCCCGAAAGGAAGGCGAGTCCTTTCTTGAACTTGTTGCGGGTCAGGAGGATTTGTCCTTGCTCATCCTTGGCGTAGGCGGTGGATTTGCCGAGGAGGTTCCAGGATTCATACACGTACGAACCCTTCAGGTCGTATTTGTCGTGTCCGGCGGTGATTGTGATGGTGTCCTGGGGAGCGTTCCACAGTTTGTTTTCTTGAGTACCGAAGACCTTGTCGAGACCGCGTCCCGGCATGGATGGCTCGAGGCGGGCGTTCTCATTCCAGGAGGCCGTCAGCGGGTCTGCATACAGTGTGCCGCCTTGTGCGACGTAATCCTTCAAGAGGTTCGCCATTTCTTCGGACATGACATAGCCGGAGGGAACCACGACCAGTTTGTACAGGGCAAGCGTCTCTGCGGTGAGTTTTTCGCTGTGCAGGATTTCAACGGGGACGTCCTTTTCCCAGAACGCGCGGTAGTATCCTACGAGCGCATCGGAGGAAATGGAGTTGTTTTTGTGCATCGCGCCGTCCAAGAGGATGGCGCGCGGATGGAAGAGGATGGCGACTTCCGGTTTTGGCGGCTTGGCGGACAGCATCAACTTGGAGTGCGAGGTGAGAACTTTTCCGATCTTCGCGACTGCGAAGGCGCGTTCCGTGGGGTTCCCTGCGCGGTCTGTGAGACCGTAGTGCATGCTTTCATCGCCGTAGATTTCCAATCGCCACTGCCAGTAGAGCAGACCTGAAATGCCGTGGCTGACAGATTCCCAACTGAAGAGAGAGAGCAATTCGGGGGAGATTTCCTTGTGGTCGAATCGATAGCCGTTGTTGCCTGAAGTCAGTTCCGATTGCCAGCAGGGTTTTCCCTCTGCGGCACTGCGTGAGGAGTCCATCGTCAAGCCGAGGGGCGCAACCAGATGGGGGGAGTTCGGGAATCCGGAGCATCCCCAGGCGTCGAGGGGGGCGGCGTTTTTCCAGTCGTCAAACGCCATGTCGCTGACTCTGGGGTGGGTGCAGCATCCGCCGCCAAAGGAGTGAGCAATGACGGGCCGCGAAGTGAGCTTGCGGATGATGTTGGCACGGCGCGCCACGAGTTCGGCGATGTTCTCCATCTGGAACTGGCGGAAGTCCATTTTGTCGATATAGCCCACAGTCCAGGTGTTGGGGCGGACATCCTCCCAGGAGCAGAAGGGACGCCCCCAGGACTCGCTCAGCGCTTCCAGGGTCTTGTAGCGTTTCTGGAGCCAAATGCGGAACTTGGCGCGTGAGGCTTCGCAGTAGCAGAAGTTCATTGTTGGGTCGAAACTGCGGTCTATCCAGGAGTGAGGCTCGTTGATGGGTTCGTAGGCATAGGCAGAATCTCCCAGGAACTTCACGACGCGCTCGATAAAACTCTCCTCCAGCGAGAGGGTGATTGCGTGGTCAGGGCAGAGGCCAGGAAAGCCGCCGGACGGCGTGTTCTGGCGAACCACCGGCTCGAATGGCAATCCCAGGCGATTGACGTACCAGGCGCTCTTGTGCGTACTACAAGCCCATTCGGGTGCACTGTGGATGTGGAACAAATAGATGACCTGCAGACCATGCTTGGCTGCCAGCGTCTTCATTCGTTCCAGCCACGCGTAGTCGATCATGCCTGGACGGGGTTCCACAGTCCCCCAGTTCAGCCAGACGCGAATTGTGTTGAAGCCCATTTTCTTGATGTTCCGCATGTCATCATCCCAGGACGTGGGAGAAGGCGACATTCCGCGAACATACTGGACTCCAAATACAAACTCATTTTGCATGAACTTTGACATTACACTTTCCATTGATCGAAGGGGAGGTATTCATATTCAAATAACGTATCTGTTTTCTCCCGAAAAGCAAAACGGATGGTCCCAAAATCTTCTGGATGGCTTAAAAATGATGTGCTAGATGTGCTAGAGGTGCTAGAGGTGCTAGATGCGCTAGAGTAGCCTGGGCAGGATTACTTTTTCTGCGAGAGAGGCGAGGCGTTGCCGGTATTTGGCGGGGCAGACGAGTCGAACGGCGAAGGTTCGGAGATAGTCGCTTTCGAGGGAGCGTCGGTGGTCGCCGTCCTTTTCGAAGAGCCAGTAACTGCCGTGGCCGCCGCTGGCAAAGACGCGGAGGTCTCGGGGGAAAAGTTTCTTGAAATAGGGCATTGCGGCGAAAAGGATATCGCCAGGGGCAAGGTCGCAGGCAGACGCAAGTTCGTCTTCAAGTGTGCGCAAGGCGGTGAGGTCGGTGTATTTTTCGCAGAAGTTGCGGAGTTCGCCGCGTCCGCGTTCGAGGACGCAGATGGGCTTGGTGGCCTCGCGCTCGACCCAGCCGTAGCCGGCGGGTTTGAGGACGAGGAAGGAGCGGTGGAGGTCGCGCTTCAGGAGTGCCTGGGTGAGTTGGCGTGCGAGATTCGTTCCGTTTTGGAGCAGCCAGAACAGGAGTTCTGCATCGACCATGTCCCAGAGCGGGGCCGGGTCTGCGCCGGCGAGGATGGTCTCCTGGCAGGCACGCTGCAACATCCGCTGCGCGGCCAGCGCTGTCTTGTTCAAGTATCCGTGCTGGTGCAGGTACGAGTAGAACTTCTGAAGTTCCTTGACGTCCTCGACGTACTTCTCCTCGATGGCGGGACCTTCTGGCGTGGGGACGGTCCAGGCCTGGATGCGCTCGATGTCAGGAGTGCCGCGAAATCCGATGTGAAGGGCGTCGCGCGCGAGATAGTCGAGTTTATCGGCCCCAAGATTGCGATCGGCGACCCAGGAGGCGAGGGCGTCTTTGTCGTCCAGCATTTGGATGAGGCGTTCGGTGGAGAGACCGAGGGCTTCCAAAGTGTCGGCGATGGAACGGATGAGTTGCATCCCATGGGAGTGGTGGTTCGCGGGGACGAGGACAGGTTCGATTTGGTGTGAGAACGGTCCGTGCCCAACATCGTGCAGCAGCGCAAACGCTTGCAGGTGACGCGCGTCCTCTCCCGCAAGTCCCTGGATGCGGCAGAGGCGCTGCGTCAGCGCCAGCACCCCGATGACATGCTCGAAGCGCGTGTGGACCGCGCCCGGGAACACGAGATGGTTCACCCCGAGCTGCTTACGGTCGCGCAAACGCTGGAAGCACTCCAAGTCGATGATACGCTCAAATCCCGATAAATCCACGGGAGGCGCACTGGGTATGCAGATGGAACGCATATTGGCCTTTGCAATACTCTAGACTTGCTAGAACCTCTAGAACCTCTAGAACTTCTAGGTGAAAAAGGGGCAGAAGAGGCGAACCTCTTCTGCCCCTCGTCCGTGTCAGACGATACTAAAAGGATTACCAGAGGGAGTTTTTGTCCTCGATTTTGAAGGACTTGTCGTTATCGTCCTCGGATTCTTCTCCCTTCATATTGAACTTGAAGTTGGCATCGTACCAGTTGCTCCCTTTGCCAACGGAGAACTTCTCGACGTGACCGTCGCCGAAGAGGACGTCGCCGCCGTTCTTGTGGTTGGTGTTTTTGTCGCGGCAGAGACCGTTTTCTGCGGTGACGTCATCGGCTGCGAGACCGGCATAGTAGAGGTAGCTGGAACGTTCGGTCTTGACGGAGCCGCCATTCGCGGTGTCCGCGCCTGCTGCGAGGGTGGAATATTTGTCAGCAGGAGTGTTTTTGGTGGAGCGGCAGACGAAGCCTTTGCCGGTTTCGACGTAGTTGTCGAACCAGAGATGAGCCAGACCGGGGGAGTTGTGATGGACGTTTTCATCGAGGGTGCCCGAAGAGGTCAGACCGTTCGGGTACACCCCGCGCATGTCGTTGGAGTACATTTTCAGGGCGAGGCCGATTTGCTTGAGTTGGTTGACGCAGTCCGCCTGACGCGCCGCTTCCTGCGCCTTCGAGAGAGCAGGCATCAGCATTGCAGCCAACAACGCGATGATACCGATGACAACCAACAGTTCAATCAACGTGAAATTGCTTTTCTTCATGAGTGGATTCCTTGTTTGAAATGAAAGACAGACTCAAAAAACAAAATCTTACTAAAATATACCTTATCAACGATTATTTCCAATGAAATATTGGAGAATTGTTGAAAAACTTTTCTAGAACCTCTAGAACCTCTAGAACCTCTAGTATCTCTAGTCTAGAGGTTGCAGTTTGTGTCCGGCGCAGATGCCGCGTGTGGTGGACATGACGAAGTCGATGAACTCTTGGACTTCGGGGCACAGGGGGACTTCCTCTCGGATTCGCTGGACGGCGTCGCTGCGGCTGAGGTCAAAGCAGAAGTAGATTTTGATGGCCTGGTGGAGGGCGTTTCGGGCGTCGTCGGCCATTCCGGAGCGTTTGAGACCAACGACATTGGGGCCGTGGACCTCGCGGAACTGGAGCATGCAGAAGGGGGGAACGTCCTGGGTGATGGCGTTGCCGCCGCCAATCATTGCCAGGCGCCCGATGCGGCAGAACTGGTGCACCATGCAGCCTGCGCTGATGAATGCATGCGCGCCGACCGTCACACGACCCGCCAGCAGAGTCGCGTTGGCAATGACGACATCGTCCTCGATGATGCAGTTGTGTCCCAGGTGAGAGAACGCCATGAGCAGCACGCGGTCGCCGACGACGGTCGTGCTGCCTTCCTCGGTGCCTCGATGGATGGTGACGTATTCGCGGATGATGCAGTCCTTGCCGATTTGGACGTTGCTGGGTTCCCCGTGGTAGTGGAGGTCCTGCGGTGCGTCCCCAATGATGGCTCCTGCATGTATTTGCGTGTTTTCTCCGATGACGGTGTTGCCCGTGAGATAGGCGTGCGGACCGATTTTGCAACGGTCTCCAATGGTGACATTTCCGTCGATGACCGCAAAGGGTCCGATTTCGACATCGGTTCCGATTTTAGCGGTGTCGGCGATGACGGCGCGTGGGTCGATTTTCGTCATGCGGGATTCCTTATGCCAAGGTGATGCGCTTGCGGTTTTTCTTGCCGGATTTCAAAGTAATTGGACCGTTGGCAAACTGCGCCGCGGTCACCGTCAGTTTTTCGTCGGAAATCTTGGTGTCGTCAATGGCGACGGCACCGCCCTTGACGAGGCGGCGTGCCTCGCCGTTGGAGGCGGCCAGACCTGCTTTTACCATCAGGGTGAGCAGACCGATTCCTTCGCCAAGTTCCTCGCGGGAGAGTTCCAGCGTGGGAATGGAAGCCGACAAATCGATTCCCTTGGATTCGAGGATGCGGCTGGAGGTTTCGATTTGGAAATTGGGGTCGGCAAAGCCGAACTCGTTCCCGGCGGCGAGGAATGCCTTCATCGCGATGTCGTGTCCATGCGCGAGTGCCGTGGCCTCGTAGGCGAGGATTTCCTTGGCGCGATTGATTTGAGGGGAGGGGAGGGCGGCGAGGCGGCGCACTTCGTCCATCGGTAGGGTGGTGAAGAATCCGAGGAGTTTTCCGACATCGGAATCGGTGGTGTTTCGCCAGAACTGGAAGTAGTCAAAGGGGGAGGTCTTTTCTGCGTCGAGCCAGACGGCACCGCCTGCGGTCTTGCCGAACTTGGTTCCGTCGCTCTTAAGGAGCAGAGGGAAGGTGGCACCGCAGACATCGCGGCCAATCATCCGGCGCGTCAAATCGACGCCGGCAACGATGTTGCCCCACTGGTCCTGCCCACCAAACTGCATCATGCAGTTGTAGTTCTTGCAGAGGTACATAAAGTCATACGATTGCAGCAGCGGGTAACTGAACTCCAAGAACGAAAGCCCCGCCCCTTCGATGCGGAGTTTGACCGATTCCGCAGAAAGCATCCGAGGCACGCTGAACAGGCTTCCGATTTCCCGCAGGAAATCAATCAGATTCATGTTCCGCAACCAGTCTCCGTTGTTGACGAGCAGCGCCTTCCCGTCGCTAAAGTCCAGGAAACGCCCTAACTGTTCTTGGATGCCGACGATGTTGTCATCGATCGTTTCCTTCGAGGAGATGGGACGAGCGGAGGTCTTGCCAGACGGGTCGCCAATGAGAGCGGTCCCGCCGCCGACCAGTGCCAGCGGGCGGTGCCCGTACTTCTGCAACCAGCGCATCGCCATGATGGGTAGCAAATGCCCGATATGCAGGCTGCGCGCGGTGGGGTCAAATCCCGTATAGAAGGTAACGGAACCTTCTCCGAGCAGTTTGTACATCACATCTTCATGGGTCAATTGGTAGAGAAACCCACGCTCCCGCAACACATCCAAAACGTTTGTCATCCCAATTCCATCCTTCGCCGGCATCCCGTGCCCGGCGTATGAATCAAAAGCGCGAGCCGAACAGAAGATTTTCCGTCCGCCTCGCGCCTGATGTCTTACATCGAACTCGATGTCCCCAAATTAGCCCAGGACGATGTCCTTGACCTCGACTTTGGTGAGTTCCTGGCGGTGACCCTGCTTGTTGCGGTAGCGCTTGCGGCGCTTCATCTTGAAGACGACGAGTTTCGGCCCGCGCAGGTGTTCTTTGATTTCGAGGGTGACTTTGGCACCTTTGACGGTGGGGGTGCCGAAGGTCACGTTGTCGCCGTCGGAAACCATGAGGACATTGTCGTCGAGGTTGATGGCGTCACCGGCTTCGCCCTTTTGGCGGTCGAGGGTGAGAACAGTACCTTTTTCCACTTTGTACTGTTTGCCGCTGGTCTTGATGATTGCGTACATTTCGTTAACTCCCGATGCTTTTCTGCCGGTATCTTGACAGACCACCGGCATTTTGTGTCTTAGAAACAATCAAAACTTTAATGTATCTCCAATTTTCTTAACTTCAATCTCATCCGTCGCAATTTTCCCGAAAAAGGCCCTTTTTCTGCGATTTTTCTTTTCAGAGGTAATTTCAAAACTCATTTTTGAGTCCACAGAACACACAGAACACACAGAATGCAATCCGCCGCGCGCGGCGGATTGCACTTTGTATTTTGTTTTATATCAAGTGTTTGGTCGCGCTAGCATGGACAAACAGGTCTGTGTATTCTGTGTGTTCTGTGGACTTCAAAAGAGTTTTGCAATTACCTCTTCAAAAAGCCGACGACGCCGAAAACCAGTTGGTTCTCGGCGTGTTCGGCCTTCCGGGGGGTGTGGACCCCCTGTTCTCGTACTAGGAATTAGTGTTTTTGGGGTTTGTGTCCATGTGCGGGAGCATG
>JAFRLI010000060.1 GCA_017431255.1 Victivallales bacterium | reverse complement strand
GAAACGCGGGCGTCATCGTTTCCTGTTCGGAGCGGGGGATGCCGACGGCATTGGCATTCGTTTTCCAGCGCGACACCACGCCGGTTGTCTTCTTTAAGATACTTTCCGCTTCACGGGCGGAAAGCCGGAAGTCCGGGGCAACTTGCAGCGCCAAAGAAAAATCAAGGGCATTATCGGACTCGGAAATGTTCAGAGACAGTCCGTATCCTTGAGGATTCGGGTTGATATCGTAAGCGGGCGACAGCCTCCATCCGGCTTTCGACAGCAGAAAGCCGTGATTGCGCAAATGATCGTCGGTATTGGAAACCGCAATGGAAAAGACAATCCTGCGCCAAAGCTCGCGCAGATCGCGTTCCGGTTCCGTACCGTAGCGCATGATGAACTCCGCCAGTTCGAGATAACTGCTGCCGTCCTGAAAATCCGCACCGTCGGTTTTTCCCAGCAGCGTCATGGCGGAGGAAAAATGGATGCGTTTTTTCCCTTGTCGGTCAAAGCGTTTGACTAAAAACGTCGAACCGTATCTGGAAAACTTTTCCAGCTTGCATTCCGGGATATCTATTCCACTTTCCCTTGCCATTTGCATAACGGTATATTCCCATGCGGAAACATTGGAATGGTCGTCGTGTCCGGGAAACTTGGCGATCCATAAAGTTCCATCCGGGGCAGCGATAGTCGCTTTGGGTCGCGCCCCCCCCAGCGACGAACCCGGTGCGATCAGCATATTCAGCCATTTTTCATGTTCGCCCGGTTCCCGGTCATCGTCAAATCTGCGGCAGGCTTCCTCCAATTCCCGAAGCCTCGCCCAAGGCGGTGCCGCCAGATTGCCGTCATTGTTCAGAAAACAGCCGTCCTCCTCGGTTTTGAACCGCAGAGCGCCCATCCGGGTCTCATCATAGACCCCGAGCAGGAAATCGGACTCCTGCAGAACTCTCGGCTGTTCCCCGGCTTTTCTCGCACGCAGAGCCTCGCGCCGCAGGATCAATTTGCGTCCCCAGCGGTCAGGCGCGGAATCCATGAAAATGCCGAAGTTGCTTTTCGCAGTGAACTGCGGTCCCACATAAAGCTGCAAGTCGGGATCGAGGATCTGATCCGGGTGTTTTCGCAGCCATTCTCTGTCAAACTCGAACGAAAAAAATTCTTTCCCGCGAGTCGATTGGACGGAGATCACGCCGAGACGTTCCGGGCTTTCCGTGTCGTGGTCGAAGTAAACGTATATCCAGTTCCGGTCACTCATTTCGAACTCCGTTTGGATGCCCGTCGGCGGACAGTAAGTCCGGCATCCTGAATTTTTCTGCCCAGCTCATCATCCAGCGCGACTTTTGCCATATCCCCGTCCAATCCCAGCGTCATCAGCACCTGCATATAATTGCCGATGGCGACAGAAGGGGACCCGGCTTCGATTTTCGCCAGTGTCGCAATACTGATCCCGGCGCGTTCCGCTTCGAGTTTGGCTGTGACATTGCGTCGGAGACGTGCCAGACGGATATTTTCCCCCAGACCGGATAAAATCCTTTCCAGTCGGGGCAGCAGATTAACAGTTTTTTTCGGCATACCGTATTCCTTTCCCACTTAACAACTCTTAAAATAGCATTTATTTTGAAGAAATCAAGTTATATGATTAGTTAATCGGTTAATTTTTTAAAATAATCAGCCCTCAGACAGAGGTCGCCATTTCGCACCTATTGAAAAAACGGGTAGTATCAGTTTTTGCAAACTCCCGTTGGAAGTTGAGCTCGAAATCGGAGGGGGTCAAGTCCCCCTCTAAATCTGAAAATCTTAGAGGATTTCCCAATTTTAGAGAAAGCCGGGTTTTTGCGGTCTCTCAAACCGCACGGCAAAGGGGCGATTTGAGGTCAAATTCGGGGCTGAATGGCAATAAAAAAGGCAACTCGTCTGAGTTGCCGGAAATGCGATGGTGGAGCATATCGGGCTCGAACCGATGACCTTCTGCATGCCATGCAGACGCTCTAGCCAAACTGAGCTAATGCCCCGAAAAGGTTACGAAAATAAATATAGCGCGGAAATGAAGATTTGCAAATGGGAGAGTAAAAAAAAGTGAAGGAAAGGTGTATTTTTGAGAAATGCTTCACGGAATGATACAGGCGAGTCCGGGACGGGAAGCGTGACCAGCGTGTCTATCTTCCCGTCGCTTGTGTTGAACGGAATGATACAGGCGAGTCTGGAACGGGGAGCATGGGCGGGAAGCAACAACATGCCGTCCTTTGTTGTATGAGGGAGTTGCAAATCTCTGATCCCAACCGCCCTCACGGCACGGCGCGACGGCTTCCTCGCTCGAACTCGGTGTGGTCACCGCACCGAGTCTTCGCTCTTCACCCTCGCTCGCGGCGTTTTGGCGGTTGGGCGGTAGTTTTGCAATTACCTCTGTATGCCCAAAGTGGGAAAATGCAAAACAAAAGACAGGAGACAGCCGCTACCCGCTCCCACCCCGCCATGCCACCCATCAATATCAGCAATTGATTTTTTGGGGATGTCGACCGTACGATTTTGGTATTTTGTGGAAGATTTTTTACAAAGAAATTTGTTTTTTAGGCATTGATGGGTTATATTTCCAAGTAAAACGGAAATTGCCACGTCAAAAATCGAACAGCAGGTAGTGTGAAATGTCATTCTTAGATTCCATCAAGGAGTTTTTCGGCGGCAAGAAGGTTGTCGTTCCGGATCATAGCCATGCGGAAGCGAACAACACGACCATCAGCAAGCCGAAAGTTCGTCAAGTCTATGAAGGTCGTCCTGTAACGCCACCTGACTGGGCAGAAAATCTTTCGACGACGGAGCAAATCGAGGCGATCAAAGCACACGTGGTGTGCAAGTACGCGCCGCATTTTGAGCAGAAGCGCATCATGTCGACGACGGTTGGTGCAGATGGGAACCTGGTTCCGGAATACGAGGGTGTCGCAGGCGACTGCGGTGCAATCAAGCAGTTTGGTCTGCGCGTCGCGCAGCAGAATGGTCTGCTGATGCCCTACCGCTATGTTGATACGAATGTAGCCTTCCGTGCATGCTGCGGGATGCCGATGAAGTGCCCGTTCTACCTGAATGCAGAAGGCGATGTGCAGTCGGTCAATGCGCGCCGCCACTAATCTGCGGATGTAAGAATCCTGAAGCCGGGCTGTGCATTGCCAGCCTGGCTTTTTTTGTAATACGCCATGAATCGCCTGGACTATCTGATTCGCCGACTGCTGCTGGTGTTGCCGACCTTTGTGGGCATCACGTTTTTATGCTTTGCCGTGATTCAGTTCGTGCCTGGGGGACCCGTCGAGCAGGCGATTTTGAAGATGCGAGGTCTGGGGACGGGAGGGGAGAGCAGCGCGTCGTCACAAGTTTCCCGAGGTGAGGAAGGCGGGGTATCTGCGGAGCAACGGGAGGCCATCCGCAAATACTATGGGTTTGACCAGCCGTTCCTGGTGCGCTACTGGCATTGGTTCTGGCGGGACCGCATCGGGATGCGGATGGAATCCTACCGTTTCCCCAACAAGACCGCCTGGCAACTCATCCGCGAACGATTCCCGGTCTCGCTCACCTTCGGCCTCACAGGCTTCCTCCTCACCTACCTCGTCTGCATTCCGCTCGGAATGGCAAAGGCTCTTCGCCACGGCACGCCCTTCGACTTTGCCACCAGCGCTATCGTCTTCATCGGCTATGCAATCCCCGCATTCGCGCTCGGAATGCTCCTGAAAATGGCACTCTGCGGTACCGTCGAACAACTCTGGGATATCTTTCCGGCGACGGGCTTCCACTCGCCTGACTTTGCACAATTGAGTTTCTGGGCACGCGCCAAGGACATCTTTCGGCACATGTTCCTGCCAGTGGTCTGCTACATGAGCGGCAGTTTCGCCGTGCTCACGCTTCTCATGAAGAACTCCCTTCTGGAGCAAATCAACAGCGATTACGTGCGGACCGTCTATGCAAAGGGCGCGGGAACCTTCCGCGTCCTCTGGAAACATGTTCTGCGAAACGCCCTGATTCCCGTGGCGACGGGGTTCGGCTCCGTCTTGACGCTGATGTTTGCGGGCTCTGTCATCATCGAGCAGGTGTTTGAAATTCCCGGCATGGGTCTGCTCAGCCTGGAGGCGATCGTTGGACGAGACTATCCTGTGTTCATGGGCGTCCTCGCGCTGACCGCCTTTCTGGGTCTCCTCGGGAATATCCTTTCCGACTTTGCCTATGTGCTCATCGACCCACGTATCAGTTTTAGCGATTAGTGGTTGAGTTTTCCAGAGAAGGCAGGTCTCTAGCCGCCAGGTATTTGAGGGAATTGCTAAACTCTCCTCCCAATCGCTATCACGGCGGGGGGATTTTTTTCGCTCAAACTCGGTGCGGTTGCCACACCGAATCTTTGCTCTTCGCCCTCGTTTGCGACATTTTGGAGGTTGGGCGGTCGTTTTGCAATTTCCTCCTTTGAAAAAAGCGCAAAGAGTTCGAAAAAATTGGGGAAATTGGGCCCTGTCGAATTGAAAAGTGCTTGAATGGTAATATATTATCATAATTGCGTCGTGGGATGGCAAGCGCCATTCTGCAAAGTATTGCCGTGGAATGTGCCGAGAGGCACAGGAGGTATGAATGATGTCCAGCAACCGTTTTGAGGTGCCGGAACTGTTTCCACAGCCCAAGTCCATCACCAGTCTAGGTGGGGAAAGCGAACTGGCCGCAGATGTGCGACTGGTGACGAATGACGTTTCACCGTTGCAACGCAAGGCCATCCGTTCCATTTTGGCCTCGGCGGGCGTGCGTGTGGTCGCGAACAAAAAGAAGTACGTGGTAGACGCGAAGGTCGAATCTGCCGAGAACTTTGATTTGAAGGGGATTCCGGCGCATTTGCGAGGGTCCTACTACGAATTGACGATACGGGGGAGCGAGGTCAAGATTCGCGCTCCTGAGCAGGAAGGGACTGTCTGGGCCTCCCAGACCCTCGCCACCCTGTTCCGTCTTTTCTTGAAGGGACACAAGTTCCCCAATCTTTTGATTCGCGACTGGTGCATCATGCCTTGGCGTGGATTCTATCTGCCCTGCACTCCAGGCGTCGATCATCTGGCGATGACTGACTGGATGCAGTTGCTCGACCTCATGTCCGCCTCCAAACTCAACCTGCTGATACTGGATTTCTACCAGTGCGACCCGGTGTCGCGCTTTGACACGAAAGATGCGTCGGACGAGCGTCTGCTCGTCCCCGTCCCCGGCAAAGACGATTGGAAGACCTTCCACCATCTGGAATGGTACAATGTGGCGAAAAACTGCTGGGTGAAGGAGACCTATGCGCCCGTGCTCCGTGAAACGGAGGAAGCACTTCCCGAGTTGCTCAACTACGGTGCCGAAAAAGGCATTGTCGTCGTCCCTTCCTTCCCGGGATTTGACAGCAACTCCTTCCTGGCGCGCGCCGTGCCCGCGCTCTCCGCCAAAAATGCCTCCGGCAAGCCCCTCCAGGCAGGCATCTGCACCACCTCCCGGGAAGCACGCGCCTTCCTCGAACAATTCTACACCTCCTTCCTCGCAAAGTACTTCCCGACGGGGCTCCCCTTCCTCCACATCGGGTTGGGCGATTTTGGGGCCGTTCCTTGCAAATGCAAGGCATGCAAGGGCAAGAAGCCAGGCGAACTGCTGCAGGACTACGTTCTGTGGCTGGCAGGGTTACTGACCGCGCACGGCGTCGAAAAAGTGGTTTTCCGTGCCGAGGCATTGCAGCAGGCGAAGTTGCTGGAAAGCGCGACATTCGCGAAGAAAGTTGCTTCTGTCGGGCTCAAAGGCAAACTGGTGGTCCAGTGGAAACTCGCAGACGCCAAGGCCGCCGCTCCAGCGAAACTCGGCTGGGACTGCTGGCTCTCCCCCATCGGTGCGACGGAAAGCTGGTCGAACTTCAGCTCGAATCTGCCAGCCATCGCGAATGCTCTCGAGCAATGCCGCAAGAAGAAACTGTCGGGGACGGTCGTGCAGAGCGACCTGGAACTCTCCAATCTGGACCAGGCTGCGCTCATGGGAGCCTACGCCTGGGAGGAATCCCCCGGAAGCACGGAGGCCATTTTGAAGCGCTGGCTGCAAAGCCGCCTCGTGGCTGCGCCTGACAAATATCTGCAAGGCGTGAAAGTGCTTGCGCAGGCTGCCGCCATCCCGGAACTGCAAACCTGCCTCTATGTGCCCAATGCACGCCTGGACGCCAAAGGCCAACTGCCCCCTTATCCAGAAGCCGCACTCCTCAAATTGGAAAAGAAAGCCTCCTCCCGAAAAGCACTGCAGAAGGCCTTTGACGAGGCGGGCAAGGCACTCGCCATTCTGGAGGCACTCACGCAGGAAGAGGGACTGGATGACCTGGAACTCAGCCTCCGCAAGAGCCTTCTGGCGGATTGCGCCCGCGTACAGGCCGTCGCCAGCACCTTCCTCTGGATGCTAACCCTTCGCGAGGAACTCAAGCCAGGCACCGTGATGAAGCGAATGGTCACCTCTGCGAACGAAGCCTGCAACGACCTCGCGGCCCGCATGAAAATCGTCGAGCAGAACAAACCATCCGGAAGCATGCCTGCGACCATGCATGCGCTTGGGCAACTCTACCAGTTCCTCCTCCAGTTGGCAGACGACCTCAAAGCGCGCGCAACCCGCAAGCAGGCCAATCAAATCGCCTGGACAATCCTTCCCGTCGAGGAAACCAGCACGACAACGGAATAGCACATTCGAGCGGAGAGCGCCCATCCACTCCCCACACCCTCCCTACGTTGCATGATGGTTCTGGCGTTTTCCCTGTTGCTATTGGCCACGTTGCTGAACACGGCCTTGTCGATTTCGACGAGCGTGCTGTCGCACGAGAAGTTCTCCTTTTTCCAGTTTTATGCAGTAGGCTACCTGCTGGCGTCCTTGCTGGGCGGGTTGGTTCTTGTGAGGTGGGGACGTCTTCCGGCGGAAGGTCTGTTCATGCTGTTCGGCGTGTTGCTGCTGATGAGCGTCTGCAACATGCTGAACATGACGATGCACTTGCTATCCTTCAAGTACGGTCACAACGGGCTGACGACTGTCATCGGGAACTCCTCCAGCCTCATGACCTTGGCGTTCGGGGTGTTCGTCCTGGGGGAAACCGCCTCTATCCTGAGCCTCACGGGCGTTGTTTTCCTGCTCACAGGACTCACCGGCATCACGCTGACCCAGGTCCACGACAAGGGCAACTCCCAGTATGACTTGCGACGATGGGCGCTCTGCGTCATCGCCTACTGGTTCATGTCGTCCCTCGTAATGATCGCCAGCCTGCTCACCTCGCACGTACCCAAACCCGCGCTTGACACGGGGCTCCGCGTCCCCATCCTGTTCCTGGAGACCTCCCTCTTCTATTTCATCGCGTCCCCCATCGAAAAACGCCTGCAGCGCAATCCCAAGCCCCTCTTTGCCTTCACCCCCAAACAGCGCGTCGCCATCCTTCTCTGGTCCCTCCTCGCCGTCGTCCAGACCGCTGTCCTCTTCCTGGCCCTCGACGAAGCAAACCGCGCCAGAATCTCCGCCTTCTTCTGGCCTCTCACCAGCGGGCTCGGACTCTTCCTCTTCACCCTCTACAGCAAATGGAAACTCCGCGAGAAATACACCATTCCCATTGCTCTTTCCATGCTCTCCTGCGCTATCGGAATCGTACTGATTGCCGCAGGGAAACACATATGATTGCATGTTTTAATTTGCATTATATCGCATTAGTTATAGAAAATCACAAAATTGCGTGATTCTTCAATAAACGACTTGTCATTTGAGCGCATTCGAGTATATTGAAAGGGTGCACGGAACGAAAGGCTCGGAGGAGCCTTGGTTCCTGCCGCACGAGGGAATTGCGACCGGGTTGCAAGAACCTCAAAAACACCCAATCAAAAAAAGGAGAAATCGAATGAGCAAAGATGACTTGGAGTTCCACCTGAAATGTTTTCCCAGCAGCACGGAGGACGGGGAGATGAGCCTGGGAGAAAAACGCCTCTGCCGACAGGTACTCGGTTCCCTGCCGCAACTCCCCTTCCCTCTCCATGATGTCCCCTGCGCGGACGGGACCATCCAGAAAGAGTATGTCATTCCGATGGAATGCCGCGAAGAGGTCCTGAACCAACTCTGCTTCCTGGTACCCGTCCCGAAGATGGATGACGTGATGTTCGACCTGCACGAACAAAAACTTTTCACCGTCCGCGACTTCCGCGTCATCCGCTGGCACGGCACAAACATCCTCGCGTCCCCCTACTTTGACCACACGGGCGGCATGCTCGTCGACTGGATGGAACCCGACAACCTGGAGGAATCCGTTCACACCATCAAAAAGAAGGGATAGGGGCAGAGCCGCAACGGGACACGCGTGGAGGCAAAGGAAGGTGCCTGCTGTATGCATGGTTTACGGCGTAGATTTTACGGCGTAGAATCATCTTTAGGGGACTAGCAAGGTTCCCCCCATCGGCCGGAGGCCTCCCCCGGCCAAAGGCCGGGGGGCCGCTGTTGAACCCGTGCGGGGCACGCAAAAGGGCCTGCTGTATGCGTGGTTTACGGCGTAGAATCATCTTTAGGGGACTGGCAAGGTTCCCCCATCGGCCGGCGGCCTCCCCCGGCCAAAGGCCGGGGGTCCGCTGTTGAACCAGTGCATTCCGATTTGTACTTTTTTCCTAAAAAACTCGCCAGCGTGCTTTCTAACGTGCGGAAATGTGCTATGTTATAATATAGAGGTAATTGCAAAACCCTATGGGAGTCCACAGAACACACAGAATACACAGAACTGTTTATCCGCGCCACCGCGCGGCTAAATACGTGATATAAAGAATACCAAGTGCAAGCCGCCGCGAGGCGGCGGATTGCCTTCTGTGTATTCTGTGGACTCAAAAAGGAGTTTTGCAATTACCTCATATAGTGTTTTTTCACGTTTCACCCACAACCAACGGACAGGCATCATGGCAACTCCCAGTGAAGAACTGATGAACAAACTGGTTGCACTCTGCAAACGCAGAGGGATTCTCTTCCAGAGTTCAGAGATTTACGGCGGCATCAATGGTTTCTGGGACTACGGTCCTTACGGAGTTCCGCTGCGCCGCGCGGTCGAGCACCTCTGGTGGAAATACATGGTAGAAGAGCGTGACAACGTGGTTGGGCTGGATTCCACCATCATCTGCCATCCGGAAGTGTGGCGCGCCTCGGGGCACCTGGAGAAGTTCTCTGACATGATGACCGACTGCACGGAATGCAAGAAGCGGTTCCGCGTGGACCAGATGGAAGACCCGAACGTCTGCCCCGCCTGTGGTGCCGTCGGCAAAATGACCGAACCGCGCGAGTTCAACCTGATGCTCAAGACCTTTGTCGGTCCCGTCTTTGACGAGGAGCATGCGGCCTACCTCCGCGCCGAGACCTGCCAGCCCATCTTCGTGGACTTCAACACCATCCGCGTCTCCACGCGCCAGAAACTCCCGTTCGGCATCGCGCAGATTGGCAAATCCTTCCGCAACGAAATCAACCCGCGCAACTTCACGTTCCGCTCCCGCGAGTTCACTCAGATGGAGATGGAGTTCTTCTGCAAGGAAGACGATTCCATGCAGTGGTTTGACTACTGGCACGAGCAGCGCTGGAACTTCTACACCAAGGTCCTCGGCCTCCCCGAAGACAAACTCCACATCCACTGGCACGAAAAACTGGCCCACTACGCCAAGAAGGCACTCGACATCGAGTTCCAGTTCCCGTTCGGCTGGGATGAAATCGAAGGCGTCCACCACCGCGGTCAGTGGGACATGTCCCGCCACGCAGAATACTCCCACCAGGACGCAGCTTGCAAGTACTTCGACCAGGAAATCAACCAGGCGTACTTCCCCACCGTCGTCGAAACCTCCTGCGGCCTTGACCGCATCGTGCTGATGCTCCTCTGCAATGCCTACGACGAAGACACCGCCGCCACCGCGAAGGAAGGCATGGACGAGGATGTCCGCGTCGTGATGCACTTCAATCCCAAAATCGCGCCGGTCCAGGTCGCCGTGCTCCCGCTTTCCAAGAAACTGGAAGCGCCCGCGCAGGACCTCTACAAGAAAATCCGCAAGAAGTTCCGTGCCGAGTACGACGTCACCGGTTCCATCGGCAAGCGCTACCGCCGCCAGGACGAAATCGGAACGCCGTTCTGCATCACCTACGACTTCGAGACCGAAAACGACCACGCGGTCACCGTCCGCCTCCGTGATTCCATGGAGCAGGACCGCGTCCCGCTTGCAGAAGTCGACCAGTTCATTGCCGACAAAATCGGTGACCTGACCTAAGTCCACAACGCGCCCGCTCCTCAAAACGGGCGCACTTCCCCTTTCAGACACCCGAATGAAGCGTTTCGTCCTAGGCATCCTTGTCGCCTTGCTGGCAACCAACCTCTTCCTCGGATACCACGTCTACGCGGCGGAAACCGCAAAGGCAGGTGGCGACGACGAGGTACTGGCCCGCATTGACCGCCTGATGACCGTCCTGCAACTCATCCGCCAGAACTATGTCGATATCGACAAAGTCTCCACGTTGGAATTGCTGGACGGCGCCATCGACGGGCTGACCTCCAAACTCGACCCCTTCAGCCAGTACCTCCCGCCTCATGAACTCCAAGAACTCAACGAAGAGACGGAAGGCGAGTTTGGAGGCATCGGCATCACCGTCCAGCAGACAGAAGAGCATGAACTCAAAATCATCAAGATTCTGCCGAATGCACCGGGAGAGCGTGCGGGTTTGATGCTGGGAGACATCATCCAGGCCGTGGATGACAAGCCCACCACCGAGGAAGACTTCAACAACTCCATGCTGCGGATCCGCGGCAAGGTAGGCTCGAAGGTGAAAATCACCATCAAGCGCCCCTCCAGCGAAAAACTTTTGAACTTTCAAATCGTCCGCGAGAGGATCCCCGTCCCCAGCATTCTCTACACACAGGTGCTTCCTGAAACCACGATTGGCTACGTCCACATCGTGCAGTTCGCGGAACCCACCGCAAAGGACTTGCAAAAAACTCTGAAATCCTTCCTTGACCAGAAGGTCACTGGCGTCATTCTGGATTTGCGCGAAAATCCGGGCGGGCTCCTGGAAAGTGCCGTGGACATCTGTTCCTACTTCCTCAAGCCGAAGTCACTGGTCTGTACGACGCGGAGACATAGCGACACGCGCGAAAACCGCGAGAGCGAGAACTTCCATCAGTTCCTGTCGAACAACAAATGGCAGTTTCCATCAAACATTCCGATTGTCCTGCTGGTCAACGGAAATTCCGCATCGGCATCGGAAATCACGGCCGCCTGCCTTCAGGACCACAAGCGTGCGACGCTCATTGGAACGAAGACCTTCGGCAAGGGTTCCGTCCAGAACATCATCGAACTGGACGGCGGTTCTGCACTCAAATTGACGATGGCGCGATACTACACGTCCGACCCCAATCGCGAGACCATTGACAAGCACGGGGTGCTGCCCGACCAGACCGTTGAAATGACGCAAGAGCAGTTGGCCACCGCGTTCCTCAACCTGGAAAATCAACAGGTGAACCTGGAGGAGGACGCGCAACTGAAGGCGGCCGTGGATTTTCTGTCAAGCAAACCGCAGACGCCTGCCCCTTGAGCGTTCATGCGTTCCTATCGTGAAACATTCTATCGACGCGGGGCGTCCTTCCTCGGTTGCCGCATTCCCATCCTCTGCGGGGCGATGACCTGGGTCAGCGATCCCGTCCTCGTCTCCGCCGTCTGCAACGAAGGTGCCTTTGCCTGCCTTGCCGGGGGGAGTGCGCCCCCTGAGATTCTCGGGGCGCAAATCGAAGAGACCCGCGAGCGCACCAGCGGCGCGTTCGCCGTCAATCTCATCACGATTTCTCCCGCCTACGAAGCGCAGTTGCAATTTCTCGCCAGGCATCCCGTTTCCTACGTGGTATTCGCCGGGGGGATTCCGAAGCAGCGTGACATCGAGACGATCAAGGCCACGGGAGCCAAGACCCTTTGCTTTGCGCAATCCCTGCCGCTGGCGCAGCGTCTGCTGGAATATGGGGCGGACGCTCTGGTTCTGGAAGGGAGCGAGGCAGGCGGGCACGTCGGTCAATCGGCGCTTTCGATTTTATTGCAACAAGTTTTGTTTGCCGGTCTGGACGTGCCGATCTTCGTAGCGGGAGGAATTGCCACGGGGCAATTTGCAGCGCATCTATTGCTGATGGGAGCCGCAGGGGTCCAACTCGGGACGCGTTTTGCAACCTCCACGGAATGCACCGCGCACCCCAAGTTCAAGCAGGCACTGTTGAACGCCAATCCCCGCGACGCCATTGTGACCGTCCAGTACGACCCGCGACTCCCCGTTGCCCCTGTACGTTCGCTGGTGAACGAAGCGCATGCCGAGTTTGGAAAGTTCCAGATGGAACTCATCGGAAAACTCAACCTCGGGAGCATCACGCGGGAAGAGGCCCAGCGAGAATTGGAGCATTTCTGGCTTGGCGGGCTGCGCAATGCCGTCAAAAACGGGGACATTGAATCGGGTTCCGTCATGGCGGGGCAGTCTGTCGGACTCATCTCGCGGACGCAATCCGTGCACGAAATCATTGCGGAACTCGAGGACGAGATTGAGCGCGAGTTGGCGCGTGTCCATAACGCATTCCAAGACAGCGAGGGATGACGATGGACAGCATGTTCCCGCCGCCAGAGGCTGCCGATGAGAACGGCTTTCTTGCCATTTCTCGCAACCTCAACACGCGGATGCTTCTGGACGCCTACTACCACGGCATTTTTCCCTGGCCCGCCTGGGAGCGGGATGTCATCTGGGCGGCCCCGCACAAACGCGGAATCCTTCCCATGGACCGCGTGCACATCCCCAAAAGCCTCGCCCGAATTGTCAAACAGGGCAAGTTCACCGTGCGAATCGACACCTGTTTCGGGGAGGTCATAGACGCTTGCGCGAGCGTTCCGCGCGACGACGAGGGAACCTGGATTACGCGAAAATTGCGGCGCGTCTATCGCGACTTCCACGACGAGGGCTGGGCCCATAGTTTTGAGACCTTCAACAACGACGGCAAACTCGTCGGCGGTCTCTATGGCGTTCTTTTGGGAAAGGTCTTTTGCGGCGAGAGCATGTTTCACTACGAGGACAATGCCTCCAAGGTCGCCTTCTGCAAAATGGTCGATGTGCTTCGCGCCAACGGTGTCGAACTGATTGACACGCAAATGGTAACACCAGTCACCGCCAGTTTCGGTGCCTACGAAGTCCCTGCCGCAGAGTATTACCAACTCCTCAAACGCCTCCGCTCCGACCAGCCTCGGAAAAAACTCTAGGTACCGACGGCATCCGAATGATGCGACGGCGCCCGCCGTCGCCGTCGAAAGAAAAGTCCTGAGGTTTTTTTCCAAGTCTTGCGATAGATTTTTCCGATTTCAGTCGTACATTAATTGGGGCATTGGGATGAGCGAGGTTTCGGATAAGTTTCAAGTGGGAGAAGAGAGCGGTGTCTTTTCATTTATACACGAAGAATTGTTTGACGGGGTTGGCGGAAGCCTATATCCAGGCTCGGGAGAAGGATTTGTCTCTATTTCGGGACACGGAGAATCTGTTTACTCCCGAGGTGGTAGTGATTCCGACGCAAGGGATGCAGATATGGCTGGAGCACCAACTAGTGAAGTCGGGTCAAGTGGTGGCGAATCGTTCGTGGCCACGGATTCAGGAGTACGTGAACGAGATATTGTCGAAGGAGTTTGAAGGAGACGAGGCATTTCATCCGGAGTTGTTCACGAGACAGGTATTGTTGTGGCGGATTCTGGAACTTTTGCGGGAAGACGAACGTGTGGGAGGGAAGGAGTTTCCGGGATTGTATCGCTATTTGCACAAAGAGGAAGTTTCTGCAGGGGAGACAGAACTTTTGTTTTTGAGACAGTTCCAACTGTCGGAGAAACTGGCAGAGGTATTTGACCAGTATCTTTGTTTTCTGCCGGAGTTGCTGGCAGAGGCGGAAAAAGCGGAGGTTTGTTGTACAGGGGAAGACCCCGTGGAGTGGCAGAAGCGTCTCTGGTGGAAACTGTGCCATCTGAATGGGACGGCCATCCATTCCCCGGCCTCACGCCTTGTGGATTATTGTAACCTGGCAGAAGTAAAGCACTTGCGGGCACCGATAACGGTTTTCGGAGCGAGTGCAATGTCCGTCTGGTTCCTGAAGGTCTTTCAGAAAGCAGCCAGCAGCAACGAAGTTCATTTCTTCTACCACAACATCTGCGATGAGTTCTGGGGAGACCAGGACCGCAAACTTGGAAAATCTCTCGAACTGAAAGAAGACGAAAACGGCTTCGAGGAGTTCAACAATTCGTTGCTCTGCAAGTTCGGGGAACAAGGACGACGCTTCTTCAACGCGTTTATGGACGCGGGCCTCATTCTCCCAGACGAAACTTGGGAAGACAGCACGGAACGCGAGTTCGAAAATTGCTGGACGGAACACGCCGTCGACGACAAACTCTCGCTCCTGCACGCCATTCAAAAGCACATCCGCACCTGCACCAATCCTCCCAGGGAAACAGTACCCGAACTTCCCGCCTGGGACGATTCCCTCACGGTACATCGCTGCCACAACGAAAAACGCGAGGTGGAGGAACTCCAGAATGCGTTGCTCTACCTCATCCAGACGCACCATTACAAAATGACCGACATCCTGGTCATGGCTCCTGACATTTCGCAATTCGCCCCCATCATCTCCTCCGTGTTGGACAAAGGACCGCTCGCCGGCAAATACACGGTGAGTGACAAGTCAATTCGGCACGCCAACCTCATGGCGGAGGCATTTCTGGCGATTCTGGACATCGGCAACACGCGGTTCGAGGTCAGACGCGTCATGAACCTGCTGGATTCCCAGCCGTTGCGAGACCGCTTCGGGCTGGAGGACGATGACATCATCGCCATCCGCACGCATCTCTCCCAAATGCGCGTGCGCTGGGGTCTCAACGGAGCCTCCCGCATACTGGAGTTTCCCGGCCTCCAGATACCGTTTGAGGAATACACCTGGGAACAGGGACTCGATCGAATGCTACTCGCGCTCGCCATGGATGAAACCATAGGCAACAACCGTTTCGGCTCACTCATCGCCCCGCTGATTTCCACTTCCTCCGAAAACCGCCACTGGCTCGGCACGCTCTGCCATTTCCTCACGCTCTTGCGCAAGACGGCGGCCTCCATCACCCGCAACACCAGCAAGACCATGCCCGAATGGGTCACATTCCTGCATGAACTCCAGAACACCTTCTTCCAGGTAAATGCGGACAGCGCCTGGGATTCCACCCTCCTGCGAAAATCCATCGAAGACCTCGCAACCGCCGCTCATACCGCAGGTTGCGATGAACTCTCCGTCCCCTACCCTGTCATCCAATGCGCCATCACCTCGATTCTGGAAAGTGCCTCGCCTGGCTCCTCTTTCCTGGGCGGCAAACTGACCTTCTGCTCCATGCAACCCATGCGCGGCATCCCTTGCAAAGTCATCGCCATCCTGGGACTGGATGAACGTACCTTCCCGCGCCAGGAATCCAAACTCGGATTCAACCTGCTCGCCCTCTCCAACGGTCCCGAGGAATACAAGAAATACCTGAAGTTCTACGACCGCGACCGCACCGTCGAAGACCGATACATCTTCCTGGAAACCATTCTGGCCGCCCAAGACTACCTCCTGCTGTTCCACAGGGGGCTGGACGACCATTTCACGGGAGAACGCGGAACCCATCCGCCAGCCGCCCCCGTGGACGAACTCATGGAATACGCCTCGCGTGTCCGCAAAGGCTCCATCCAGATTGACCACCGCCTCAATCCCTATGACCCCAAGGCATTCTCCCCCATCAAGGCACCTTCCCCCCAAGCCGATGCTTTGGGGCACTCCTACGATGGTCGCCTGCGGACACTTTTCTCCTACGACGCCAACGCATTACAACTTGCCAAAAACGATTCCTCACTCGCAGAGGGGGCCTTGGAGGAAGCGTCGGAGGAAGAAGAAGGGGACTTGCCTCGTCCCGCGTTTATCAAAAACTGGAAGGCTCCCGAAGAAATCCAACTGCCTGGAACGACCGTGGATGTCTCCCTTTCGTCTCTGGAATATTTCCTGAAGAATCCACAGGAGCACTTTTTGCAAAATTGCCTCAACTTTCCCAAAAGCGAATGGGAAGAGGAACAACTGTCCGACTACGAACCATTCAAGGCATCCCCTTTAGACGCTTCCAATTTGACGCGGCGCATTGGCGAGCAATGGATTAAGGACCAAGCGGCAGGCGCGCCAGGCGATTCTTTGTACTCTCCAGCAATGGAACAACTTAAAGAAAACCTAAGACTTCAAAACAAGTTGACCATTGGAGGACCTGGCGAGAAAGAATTCGAGGATTTTTTATTGAATGTCAGCAAAAAGAGTTTGCCTCCCGAAGTTATGGAAGCCTGGATTCGGGCAGAAAAAAAGCAAGGGACCCTTCTTTTGGAGGACATCCCTCTGAATCTGCCAGATGAACTATCCAACATTCCGGGTTATCGTCAGTTAGAGAAGACACCTGCCGTAACCGTGAATCTTCAATATGACTTCCTGTGGTCCCCGAAAGGGTTGGTGGAAGGGGTGTATTCTGTGTTGCGTGGGCGGCATTACATCCGTCCCTACCTGAATCATTTGGTAAACTCCCTATTGGGAAACAATACAACTACCTACCTGATTAACAAGAACCAAAAACCCTTTACCTTCCATTCGTGTACTCAGGATGAAGCCAAAGCTTATCTCAAAAGGATTTTGCAACTGTATTTTGTGAATATGCGGTTTCCCCTGCCGCTGTTCTCAAATCTTTCTCCCATGGCAGTGACAAAGGCCCCCCCTAATGCTAATCCTCAGGCGGATCCCGAACATCCCGCAGGATTACTCAACTCCACCGTCATAAATGAATGGGAGACAGATAAAAACAAACTCGCCTATTCCCTGCTGTTTCCCACGGAGGAAAATTCGTTTCGGAAGTGGCATTCTGTCGTTCTGAACTTTGCGAATTACTGCTATGAACAGTTCCGCACCAGAAAAGTACTCTACAAGGAGCAGTGAAATAATGGAACAAAACAATCATTCCATAGCCGATGCCTATACCGTGCCCTTGACGGGGAAGCACCTGATGGAGGCGAGTGCGGGGACGGGCAAGACCTACAATATCGTCACTCTGTTTTTACGAATGGTTCTGGCGGGGATTCCTTTGCGAAAGATTCTCGTGGTGACCTTCACGGAGGCGGCGACAGCCGAGTTGGTGAACCGCGTTCGCAAGGGACTCGTCGCCATGACACATGCCTTGGAAGGGACGGGGCAGGTTCCCGAGCAATGTGCCCCCTTCCTGGATCCCTCCCAATGGAAAGACATCTTTGACAAAAACAAATATCCCACCGGATACGGATGGGCACCCAACGAGATTCCGGAAGAGAATGCAGGAAAAAAACGATTGAAGCAACGCATTCGACAGGCATTGGCGGACTTTGACCAGGCCGCCATTTCCACCATTCACGGATTCTGCCGCTCCATCTTGAACGAAAACATCTTCGAAAGCGGCGTCCGATTCGGTCTCGCCATCCAACCAAACTTCAATGACCTCCTCTACGCTATCACCGCAGACTATTACCGGCAACAATTCTACACGGTCAACTCCTCCTTCCTCCGTTGGCTAGATTTCAAACAAACACCTAGCTCCATCATAAGCCAAAAGGAATTGATGCGACTCCTGGAAATGCCTGAGGAAAACATCCAGTGGGAAACCATTCCCTCTCTTGACTGGAATGCTCTGAAGGAGTATTATCTGAATCATAAAGACATTCTTGAAACACCTGAACTAGAAAAATCCGAAACCGCCATCCAGACCTGGTGCGATTTTGAGGCCTTCTGGGGAGGAAACAAACACGATCTCCCAGTTGCAACGAAGGATATTACGGCTTTCCAGGAAGAAGTTAAGAAGCGCAAAAATGAAATCCAGGCGCAAATCCTGGTAAAACTCAAACAAGACGCCTTGAAAAAGATTCGGGAGGAGTTCAACCGGCAAAAGCAAGAGCGTGGACTGATTTCCTTTGACGAATTGCTCACGCGAGTGTGGGATGTCCTTCGGGAGGAGGCTCTCCGCGAGGGAGAGCGTCCTCTCACCGAGCGCATACGGGAGCAATACGTTGCCGTGCTGGTGGATGAGTTCCAGGACACCGATGATGTCCAATACAGCATCTTCGAATGGCTTTTTGCGGGGAACTTGCATGAACCAGGTCAAAAATCGAAAGCAACGACCGCCAAGCTCGACCGCATTTTCTTTATGATTGGCGACCCCAAGCAGGCTATTTACAGTTTCCGTGGCGGGGACCTTTACACCTATCAGAATGCCGCGGAAGGGGTACAACGATTGACCTTGCAGACGAACTTCCGCTCCTCCCAGACCTACATCCAGGAGATGAACAAATACCTGGAAAACATCATGTCGCATTTCTACGGGGAAAACCCACCACGTTGGGAATCCATCGTCTCGCCCGAAAACAATCCCCATCGCCTCTTGGATTCGCACGGACAGGAGTTTACACAGAATCTCCTGACCCACAACACCGATGGTCAAGAAAAACCATTAGAGTGCCTGACAAGAGAGATTCTTTCGGTGCTGCATGCGGGATTGCGCCACCAGGAAAAGGAAGGGGAGGAGGCGAAACCGCTCCAACCAGGGGACATCGCCGTCCTGGTAGATACCAATTCTCAAGGGAAAGAAGTGACAGAGGCCCTATCCAATGCAGGGATTCCCTGCCAATGGTTTGGAACGACAAGCATTTTCTCAACCCCGGAAGCCAGTATTCTGCTCCAATGTATGCAATGCCTGCAGAACTTGGGAAAGCGCGGCAATGTCCTCACCTTGCTTAGCACGCCGATTTTTGGATATCAAGCCGGGGATCTTTACACCCTGAACGAAACTTCCTTGCCCCAGGTGATGACGGCACTGCATACCGTATCCCTTCTCTGGCAGAAGAAATCCTTTCTAACTGCTTTCGAACAACTCCTTTACACATCCCGTGAAAACCTGGAAAACGGTCTGCTCGGCAACAATGGCGAGGAAACCTTCGCAAGCAAAATCCTGGCTGGTCCAAATGGCGAACACGTACTCGCGCATTTCCTGCAACTGACCGAATCGCTCAACGCCGTCGCCCTCGAACGTCACTTGGGACAACAGGGATTGACCGACTGCCTGAAGAAGAAAATTGACGCAAACAAAGATCCTTCTGACAAGAACAAGAACAACACGGAGCAAACGACCGTGGAGAATTCGGACAATGAGGACGCGGAAGAACGCGACTGCATCCGTCTCTCCTCCGAAAAATCAGCGGTTCAGGTGATGACTGCTCACAAGAGCAAAGGCTTGCAGTTCCCGATCGTCTTTGCCTACAACCTTTTACAGCGTAGTTTCAAGACAGGTCCCGGTGGAATCTTTCATCAAGGCGGGAAACGGAAGATTTACCAAGGAAAACTCCCCTCAATCCCTTCCGAGCAGGATTTGCCTGAGCAAAAGCAGGTCATCAAGGAGGGTTACGATGAAATGCTGCGCCTCTTTTACGTGATCGTTACCCGTGCGCAATACCTTTGCCGTTTCATTGATACCAAGAAGAAACAGGAAAAAGAAAGTACCCAGAAAACGACATTTGAACTGCTGAGCAAGAATCAAACGAGCCCATTCCCCTATCTGCAAAATCTCACATTTGAGGAGACCCAAGAGGAACCATCCTTCCATGGACACGCGTTTGCCGGGGAGGCCTTGGATGCCTCTGATGTGCATCCGGCACCGGGTTGGAGCACCATTAGCTTCTCCTCGCTTTCCCCCATCCACCGCGAATATCTCCCTCCCGAAGAGACCGACAACCAAGAAAAGTCCATCCTCAACGACGATGAATCGGAAAACGAAGGTGCTTCTGAGGATACGGAAGAGGACTCTCCCCAAATTGCGCCGATTTTCCAAATGGCGGCTGGCACGGCGGCAGGAAGTTGTTGGCACTCTCTGTTTGAACATCTGGATTTCCAATGGGTTACACATCCGGAAGTCCGTCGGGACGGTCTGACTTTCCACGAGTGGCTGTGCCAGCAACTGGCCTCCCAGTTCCGGGGCACTCCCGAAAAGAAACTGGCACAACAGCAGGCGTGCTGCGACGCCATCGAGGGCATTCTCTGCCACCAGCTCCCCATCGGATTCGCCTTGAAAGACATCCTTCCTGAAAAACGCGCCACCGAACTGAGGTTCACATTCCACCTCAAAAACGGCTTCCTCGCTGGCAATCTCGACCCCGCTCTCAACGATTTGACCCCAGACGAACAATCGTGGCTCCCCAAGTTCCTGAAGCTCTGGAAAGACGGTCTCGACTTCCCCGACAACTGGTCCCGTGCCTACCGCGCCTCTCAGGAACACAATCTCACGGGTTCCATCGACCTCCTGTTCGAGCACAACGGCAAAACCTACGTCCTCGACTGGAAGACCAACAGCCTCAAAAACGACTTCCAGAACTTCCTGCCCGAACGGTTGCCCTTCGCGATGCGCAGCAGTTACTACCCGTTCCAGTACCTGCTCTACACGGTTGCCTGGATGCGCTTTTTCGATTCTCTCCACCCCGGACACGTCTGGACCGAAGAGGAGTATCTGCAACGCTTCGGCGGCTGCCTCTATGTCTTCTGCCGAGGGGTGTCCCGCGGCATTCCTGGCACCGCCACCAAGTGGCCGCGAGGATTCCATTTCGCTCCGCCTAACGCGCCCGACAGCCTTTTGCGCTGGGAAGTCCTCGGGCAACTCTACCAGTGGCTGGAGGTCTCCCCCGCCCATTCCAATCGCAACCTCTAGAGGGAGATGCATATGTCTGAAACCACCTGGATTTCCCTGCAGGATTCCTTCCTGGGCCTCCACGGCCTCTCCTTTCTCGCACGCGAGTTCGCAGACATGATTCTGCGACAAACCATTCGCATCAAAGGCGGGGATGTCCCCGCCTCTGACCAGGAGTGCCTTTGGCTGCTGGCGGCCATGTCCTGCGCAGCCATGGAAGCATCCAATAGTTGCCTCCTGCTGCAAAATCCCGATGTTCTGGACGAAAAACTGTTCACGCAGGAAGCTCAGGACTATGCCCAACTTTCGCTCTGGGCGGAAGCCGATGCCGTCGAACCGCAACGTTCTTGCGACTTCCGGGAAATCTACCGCCGCTGGCCGCAAATCGTCCACAAGTATCCGGAAACCATTTGCGAGGAAATGCCTTCGTCCCAATACGCTGCGCCTCTCTGCCTGGTGCAGCAAAATGAAAAGACTCGTCTCTATCTGAGTCGCTATCGTGCAGCGGAACGTGAGTTCTGCAAATGCATCCAGCCGATGCTGGCGCAAGAAACGCCTGCCGAATCGGTCCCGCCGGAACGCATTGCAGCCAGTTGCACCCTGTTCCAGCACGCAGGAATGCCTCACGAGGCAAACCACCAGATTCAGGCTGTCGCCAAGGCGTTGCGCTCCCATTTCTTCATCATCACTGGCGGCCCGGGAACTGGTAAAACCACAGTGCTGACGGTTTTCCTCGCCTGGATGTTCCAGCAAAACCCTGAATGGAAAGTCGCCCTCTGCGCTCCCACCGGAAAAGCTTCCGACCGAATGACGCAGGCCATCCGGGACGGCATTCAGAACCTCACCGGCGAAATCAATGCGTCGATTCAAAACAAACTGCGAGAACTCTCCGCAGTCACGGTCCACAAACTGCTCAGAATCAATACCGCTACGGGACAATCACCCTACCACCAGAATAACCACCTGAATTGTGAACTGGTCGTCGTTGACGAATGTTCCATGTGCGACCTCACGATGATGACGCAACTTCTTCAAGCACTTCCTCCCGAGGCACGGCTTCTGCTTCTGGGAGACGCCGACCAACTTGCCTCCGTGGAAAACGGCACGGTCCTCGCAGACCTTTGCCGATGGATGCGAGATCGTCAAAAAAACGATTTCTACGAACGCCTGGAAGAGTGCTATCGCTTCCCTGCCAGTTCCCCGCTCGGTGGGTTCGTCCGCGAACTGATTCAAAAGGACGGCAAACCCGATTACGACGGACTCTACCAGGGAACCACCTTCCAGAGGGCCCCGAACCAGACCTCCTGCCTCTTCCAAGGATTCTCCCCCAAAACCCTCCAAAAGCGGGATTCCCTGCAACAGGCACTCAGGCAGACCAAAACCTCCTCGGAAAAACTGACGCTTCCTGATGCCCTCAAGATGCTTCTGGAAGCGTGTGGCATCGACTGGAAGACCTGGAAGTCGCCGCGCGGGACGTCGGACTGGCAGGAGCGCGAGTGGGTGGCGTACTACTACAATCGCGCGGAAAGCGTCAAATTGCTTTGCGCAGTTCGGAAGGGTTCCTGGGGCGTGAAACAACTCAATGCCGCGATGCAGACCTGCCTGGGAATTTCCAGCAAAGCAAACGGAATGCCCGTGATGATTACACGAAACGATCCCGTGACTGGCTTGAACAATGGCGATATCGGAGTCTACTACCACCAGAAAATCTGGTTCCCCAAGCGTGGAAAGGAGGGGTGTCTTTCACACACAACCATGCCAGAAGCCACCCGCAACCTCCTCGGAAAATACGCGCATATCTCCTTCGTTGCATTCGAGGAGGCGCAACTGCCCGACTACGAAGACGCCTTCGCGATGACCATCCACAAATCCCAGGGCTCCGGATATGACAACGTCCTGCTCTTCCTCCCCGAAAAGGACAACCCCATCCTCACAAGGGAACTTATCTACACGGGAATCACACGTACCCAGCAGAACTGCCTCGTGATCGCCAACCAGGAACTCCTGAAAACCGCCGCCAACCGCCAAACCCTGCGCTGGACCGGCCTCCAAGAACTCCTCCCCTAAAACAAAGGACGGGGGGCGGCCGCCCCCCGCTCCCCCCGTTCCCAGCACTCCACGCTACCACCTCCGCGCTCAT
>JAFRLI010000059.1 GCA_017431255.1 Victivallales bacterium | reverse complement strand
CGGGGCGGAAGATGCCGATGCCGACGCCGAGGCCGTCGGCGGTCTTGAGGTAGTCGCGCTTGTTGTCCTTGTCAATGCCGCCCACGGCGAAAACGGGGAGCGGGATGACGGATTTGAGCACGGAAATGTTCTGAGGGGAACCGCAGGGGAATACCTTGAGCAAATCCGCGCCTTCGTCAATGGCCTCGAAGGCTTCCGTCGGCGTTGCGAAACCCGGCATGGAAAGCAGCCCGAGTTCTTTGGTGCGCCGAATCACACTGCCGTTCACATTCGGGGAAATGATGAACTCGCCGCCAGCCTCCTGGACTTGACCGACCTGCTCCGACCGCAACACCGTCCCCGCGCCGACATGGATGTTGCTCCCGTGAAAATGCTCGGCGAGGATACGAATGCTTTCCAGGGCACCTGGACGGTTCAACGGAACCTCCATCAACTGGATTCCCGCCTGCACAAGGGCCTCGCCGCAGGCCTGCGCCTTCTCCGGTTCCAAACCGCGCATGATGACAACGATTTTCTCACGAACGAACAGTTCCGACAACAAATGGCTCATCTTTGATTCTCCTCTTTCTGAAAATCCTTCCTAATGAGATAATTGCAAAACTACTGCCCCACCGCCAAAACGCCGCAAGCGAGGACGAAGAGCGAAAGCGAAGCGTAGTGACCACGCTGAGTTTGAGCGGTGAAGCCGTCGCGCCGCGCCGTGAAGGCGGTTGGGATGAGAGTTTTGCAATTTCCTCTAATACCAAGTTGCACCGCGTGCCGTAGAGGTCACATTCCGTGTAAAGACTTGCAGGAACTTGTGACAACTGGACGGGTCAAACTTCCAATCGACCTCCTTCTGGCGGGCGGCAATCTCCTCGTCCGAAACCTCCAGATGAATCTGCCGATTCGGGACATCCACAGCGATGACGTCCCCATTTCGAATGATGTTGATGGGACCGCCGACCGCGGCTTCAGGCGAAACGTAGCCGATGCTGAGACCAGACGTCCCGCCAGAGAAGCGTCCATCCGTCAAGATTGCGGTCTGATTGGCGATGGACATTCCGGCGAGTTCCTTCTGGAAGGCGAACGCCGTGGTTCCGAAACGTCCTTTGGGACCGAGATAGCGGATGACCACGAAGTGCCCCGCCTGGATTTCCCCGTTGCGAAGTGCTGTAATCGCGTCATCCACCTCGTGGAACACAACGGCGGTGCCTTGGAAATGCAGAAGGTTTTCAGGGACGGCGGCGGTCTTGAGAATGGCTCCTTCGGGAGCGATGTTCCCGTGGAGGACGGCGATGCCGCCGTCAGCCTGCAGCGGATTGTCAAGTTCTCGAATCAAATCCGGGTGGTAGATTGGTGCGGATGCATTGTTTTCTGCAATGGTCTTTCCATTGACGGTGATGCAGTCGCCGTGGAGTTTGGGCAGAAGGTTGCGCAGCAACGCAGGCATTCCGCCAGCCGCCTCGAAATCCTTGAAGGAGGCCTTGCCGTTGGGAGCGATTCCGACCAGGAGCGGAATCGTATGGGAGCAATGATCGAAAAAACTCCACCAGTCTTGATCCAGACCCGCTTCCGTGGCGATGGCGGGAATATGGAGCAGCAGGTTGGCGGAACCCCCGATCGCGATGTCGGCAATGATGGCGTTTTCAATTGCCTGTTCCGTGATGATATCGCGGCTGGTGATATTTTCCTTCACCATCCGCATCAATTCAATGCCAGATTCGTACGCCAGGCGTCCCAGCCGTTTGTCGGTCGCGTTGGTGGTGGAGTTTCCAGGGAGGGTCATTCCCATCGCCTCGGCGATGCAGCACATGCTGTTGGCGGTTGTCATGCTGGCGCAGGCACCCTGCCCCGCATGGGCGCAGTAGACCATATCCTCGAAGTCGTCGCGGGGGTATTTCCCGTCCATCACCTTGCCGACCGTGCTGGAGACCTCCGTCAGCCCGATTTCCCGTCCTCGGAAGAGACATTGAGGCATATAGCCGCCCGTTACCATAATGGAGGGGATATTCAGGCGCGCGGCACCCATCAACTGACCAGGCACCACCGAATCGCAGGTGGAAAGCAGGAGCATCCCGTCAAACATATTGGCTTCGACGTTCAATTCGACTTCGTCGGCGACCAGATTGCGGCTGGGCAGTTCGATGTAGCGCGGGTCTTTCAGAACCATTCCGTCACAGAGTCCCGAGGTAACCACCTCAAACGGCAGTCCACCGGCAGCCCGAATGCCGTCCTTTGCACGTTCCGCGACTTCGCGCAGATGCACGTGCCCTGGATTGTATTCGTTCCAGGAGTTCACCACCGCAATCAATGGACGGGTCACTTCCTCCCGCGAATACCCCATGCCAAAGAGAATGCCGTCACGCTTCACGGAACCCACGCCGAACTTCCATTTGCTTCTCATTTTCCTATTTCCTTTTTTTCAGATGCGTTGCCACGGTATGCCATGTCAAAACAGGGATGGAAGGATGCCGTTCAATGCCCGATTTTTCCAGCAGGTAGTCCACGAACTCGGGCATCGTCTGGCAGGTTTTGCGGGCTTCCTGCAACACTCGGTCGTACTCGTAGACGGTATCGCGGCAGAGTTTCAGGAAGGCAGGGACGTCTTGAATGACGCCGTCAGTGGGGTCGAACGGATGAGCGGCAAGAATGGTTTTCACGGGCAGTTTTTCCACTGTGTCCAGCGTGTACAAGTACTCTTCGCGGCTCTGGTAGAATGCGACTCCCGCGCTGGGGGTGCCGCGTCCTTGTAGGGAGTCACCGGAGAACAAGGTTCCCGTAAGTTCGTCGAACAAGCTGATGGAATCATTGTCGTGACCAGGAGTGTGGACAATCCGGAGGTCCCCCAGATGGTCCCCGTCCTTCAGAACCAAATCTGGCGCGGGCGACTGGATGCCTGGCGGAATCGGCACAAAGGGCAGTTCGGGGGCGAACCGGGAGCGAATGGCGTTCATGCTGGGATAAGGGTCGCGCAACTTTGGCGCGGAAAGTTCAAACGCCGCGAGTTTGGCACGGCTGCGCGATTTGAGCGTCGCATTTCCAGAAAAATGGTCTGCGTGGATGTGGGTGTTGATGACGAAGTCGAGGTCGTCCAGCGTCATTCCGCGTTGCGCCAGGACGGGCACCAGCAGGGAATCGATCGCAGGCGCGAAGGCAGTGTCAATCAAGATGTTTGTGGAATCGCGCAGAACCAGAAACATTCCAGTCCAACTGGAACCGAGGGGGTAGTGCATGGGGATGATTTCGTTCTTCATAAGCTGCGTCCTCCGTCAACGCCGATGATTTGTCCAGTGATGTACGATGACCGTTTCGAGGCCAGGAAAAAGACAGTTTCCGCGATTTCCACGGCCTCCCCTGCGCGATGTAAGGGGATTTTCTCCGTGACCTTGCTCCACCACTCCTGGTCGTAGCGGTTGATGGTCAACGCAGTTTTCACCAAGCCAGGCGAAACCGTGTTGACACGGATGTGATAAGGTGCAAGTTCCACCGCAAGATTGCGGGTCAGTTGGTTCAAGGCCTGCTTGGCGCAGGAGTACGGCATCACGTTCAAATTGATGACCCGAGTGGTGTGGACTGAGCCGATGTTGACGATACTGCCGCCCTTGTTGGGAATCATCGACTTCAAGGCCCATTGGCTGTACTGCACCGCTGCAAAGAAATTCTTCTGGAACTGCGCATGCCAGTAGCCCATCGGCATGTCCGCGAAGCCCGTGTTCGGGGTCGTGTCTGCACCGCCCACGTTATTGACCAGGACATCGACGCGCCCGAATCGGTCATAGACCGCCTGCATGAAAGCGTCATTTTGAGTGGCGTCCTTGGCGTCAGCAGGTTGGAAGAATGCCTCGCGGCCCGTGTCTCGGACCAGTTGCGCGGTCTCCTCTGCGCCCGCTGTATCCTTCCCATACGTGAAAGCGACATTGGCGCCCGCTCTGGCAAACAGAACGGCACATGCCTGCCCTATCCCTTTGGACGCGCCGGTAATGACCGCGACTTTTCCTTGAAACTCCATTTCAAATTGTTCCATTTTGCTCCTCAAAACGTTTCATAGCCTGCCGGAAGCATGCGGCTGGGATGCGTGCCAGTCCCGCACCCAGGCGGGTGCCGTCGGCAGCCATCCGTCCTCCATGTAACGCAGGCAGGATTCCCTTTTGCAAAACCTTCTGCGCGTCAATCCCGCAAGGCGTCCCTTTCCCGTCCAAAGCAGGAATCGGAAAGTTTGGATTTTCTCCGACGCAGATTTCGTAGAACTCCTGCGTCAAGGCAATGGCCTCTGCGGCATTCTGACCAGTGGCTGCCGAGGCAAGCGGAGACGCCGCAGACGCGAACGCACCCCAGCCGGCGGCCTCGCAGACGCAACTGTCGCCAATCCAGGGAAGAGCTTCGCCCGTCTGAGGTCCGGTCCCTTCAATCTGGGGAGCGGGGGCCGTGAACCATTCCGTGCCAGTGCCCGCGAGGCGGATTCCGTAGGTGACCGCGTTTCCGCATTGGGCGCAGACAACCGTCGAATACGGGATATTCTGAATGGTTGCCATCAGCGCCATCGCGGAGGCCATATCCAGCGGATGAAAGATACGCGGCGAAATGCGCAGATATTCCAGGCAGGAAGCTCGTTCCTCTGCCGAACATTCAGTCTCCGCCAGGCGAGAAAGCAGTTCGGTGGTCACCAGGCTAGTCGCAGCGTCCTGGCGGATGTGCAATTCGTCTCCCATCGCCAGGCCGTTTTTCAAAAATGGGGTTAGCTCCAGCCCCCCGCATTTCTGCAGGATGCGATGGAACACGGGGACGATAAAACGACGCATCTTCTCCTGGTAGGCAACGATTTCCTCCGAATACTTCCCGTATCCCGCCATGCCTCCGCGGCAAGGTCCCTCGAATGGGGCACAGAAGCCACGGGCTCCGCTCACGCTGTCCTGCACCTGGTTGACGGTCATCGATGCTGTCACAATCCCCGTTCCGGAGCAGGCCACGCCGAACGCATTTCCCGGCTCCACCCGAATCTCTCCAGCGAGGATTTTCGCCCGCGCCTCCGCACGGGTTTCCGCCAAGTGCTCTAGCATCGCCCCGCTGATGGCACCTTCCTGCTGTGTCGAGGTCAGTTCCTCAAACGGCAGAGGTGGTCCCGCCCGCAGAATGATGTTCTTCTGCATTCCTGGAACCAACGCCTCCACGATGTCCCAATCCACCCAGCGCAGACGGGCACTGGTCAGCCGCCGCCACGCTTCGGCATTCGCGGCATGGATGCGTTGTTGCAGACCTTCCTTCATTTCAGCGCACCTTGTCCTCTCGGCAGAACACGCCTAGCGTGCCAGTTCGTTTGAGAGATGCCTGTACCACAAGTTTCGCGGTCTGCAGGGCATTTTCCCATTCGTAATGCTGCCGCAACGCTTCCATGGTATTCGTGCAAACAGGTTCCCGTTCCATTTCCTCCAACGCCGCCAGCGCATTGCGCAAGCGCGTTTCGGAACGAACCACAAAAAGACTGGAATCCACAACGACACGCAGGCGCGCCATCCGTTCCGAATGATTCACCGCCGCGTCCCCCACGGGAAGCGTGAACGTTGCATCGGGAATGGATTTCACGGTCTTGGCGTAGGCTGCCGCAGAGTTCCCGGCGATGGCCCCGAACAGGAAGATTTCCGTCCCCGCATTGCCGCCAATGCGGTTGGCACCGTGCAACCCGCCTGCGACTTCCCCTGCGGCAAAAAGCCCTGGCAATGCGGTGGAACAATCCGAAGCAATGTCCACGCCTCCAAGGAACGTATGCGCAACAGGCGCGATTTCCACGGGGGTGGTAGTGAGGTCAATTCCGAACTTGCGGAAACGCTGGTCGTACAACGCATGATCGACCTGAATCACCTCCTTCGGCAAATCCCGCAAATCCAGCCAAACATGCTCGCCCTTCGCCAGTTCTCGGGCAACCCCCTGCGCAAGTGCCGCCTTGGAAAGCGAACCTTCCCCGCCAGGCGCAATCGGAAGCAGGAAACGTTCCCCGCGGCTGTTCACGATTTTCCCTCCTTTCTCCAAAAACGTCGTGGATATCCCCAGAGGGTAGTTCTTGCTATGGCAAGGCTCAAATTGGATGAACTCCATATCGCGCAGTTGCGCTCCCGCACGTGCTGCCATCGCATAGCCGTTTCCAACACAATCGCGGGAATAGGTGGTGCGTGTAAACAACCCTCCGCCACCACCGACCGCCAGCACGACCGCCTTCGCTCGAATCACCTCGATTTGCCCGTCCCGAATGCCGACCGCTCCGCATATCACGCCGTCTTGTTTCAGCAGTTCCAGCGCATGGAAATCCAGGATTTTCGGCAACCGTCCGACTGCCGTTTCCATGTAGCGTTTTGCCGTGATGTTTCCGCAATGAACCAACCGTGGCACGGAACATCCCAGGGGACGCAAAAGATGATAGTGCCCGTCGGGGGTACGGTCGAATCGAATACCGGTCTGTTCCAGGTCATGCACGCAGGATTCCGCACCGCTGGCAAGCGTATCCGCCAACTCTTTCCGCCCTATCCCGGCACTGTTTTCCAGAATGTCCTGCAAAAACAGTTCCGTACTGTCTCCAGGACCGACGGGAGCATTGAACCCGATGACAAACGGCGAGGCCATTCCACCAGAACTGCACACAGCCACAGAGACTCCCGCCTGGATTGCCTGCTCCGCTGCACGCAAACCAGTCACTCCTGCCCCTAGTATGAGTACATCTACATCCATCGCAACCTCTTGCTTCCAAAACTCTGTAAAGGATTCCTGACAATCCAGAATCGTTATTATTCAGAACCCTGGTTCATGGTAATGATTTTGAAACACTTTCTTCCACAAAATACACAAAATACGCAAAAATATTGGATACCCCTGTCTCTTCAAAAGGTTCTAAAGAACCGTTGCTTCCTGCCTGTCCCCCGGCGGGAAAGGTCAGACCTTTCCCGCAGG
>JAFRLI010000006.1 GCA_017431255.1 Victivallales bacterium | reverse complement strand
GTCGCGCTGGCTTCCTGTGCAGTCCCCCCGCGGGAAAGGTCTGACCTTTCCCGCGGGGGGACAGGCAGGAAGCAACGGTTCTTTAGAACCTTTTGAAGAGACAGTTTTCCCAATGTTTTTGTGTATTTTGTGTGTTTTGTGGAAGAAAGTGTTCCGAATCGTTACCATGAACCAGAGTTCTGAATCATAACAAAACTTGTTGCGGGATTGCTACGGCGATTTGGAAAATGGAGACAGAATGTTGATGCGTATTTGGGTTTATGTAATATAGTGGTTGTATTTTCGGCGGAAAAGGATTATATTGAAACTAGGTCCGAGTTTTTTAGTCGTATCCAGTCCATCAGCCCAAGGAGAATCCAATGGAGTTCAAGACGCCAGAGTTTATCAAGAAGTCCCCCTGCAATCCGCTGCTGAGCGCGACGGATCTTCCGTATGCCTCGTCTCTCGTGTTCAATGCGGGCGTCACGAAGTACAACGGAAAGTACGTGATGGTTTTCCGCAATGACTACAATATGAAGAGGGAAGACCGCTCGCATGCGCAGACAAACCTTGGACTCGCCACAAGTGACGACGGCATCCACTGGACAGTCGCCCCGAAGCCTTGCTGGGCGGTGAGCGACGACGAAATCCGCCGCGTCTATGACCCCCGCCTGACGGTGATCGATGGCAAATGCTACGTTTGCTTTGCAATGGATACCAAACATGGTCTGCGAGGCGGCGTGGCGATGACGGAGGACTTCGACAAGTTCGAGATTCTTTCCCTCTCCGCTCCCGATAACCGCAATATGGTTCTCTTCCCTGAGAAAATCAAGGGGATGTTCCTGCGTCTGGAACGTCCGTTGCCCGTGTATGGACGCGACGCCAATCATAAGGAATCCTTCGATCTGTGGTGCTCTTTCTCGCCGGATTTGCGCTTTTGGGGGGACACCTCCCTCGTTCTGCCGGCGGAAAACGTGGCGTATGCCAACAGCAAAATCGGACCTGGTGCCCCACCCATCAAGACGAAAGACGGATGGCTTTGCGCGATTCATGCCGTCACCAAGGTAGAAGAGGAACTGCCGGCCTGGCACGCCAACTGGCACAAAGTCTATTTTGCAGGGTTGATGCTGCTGGACCTGGACGACCCCTCCAAGGTGCTGAGTGTCTCGAAGAAACCGCTCCTCGTACCGGAAGAACCGTACGAACTGGACGGCTTCCGCGGCAGCGTCATCTTCCCCGGCGGCATGATTCTTGAGGATTCCGGCGAGGTCAAAATCTACTACGGCGCAGCCGATACCGTGGAATGCCTTGCCACCGCCGACGTCAATGACCTCGTGAAGTTCGCAAAGAACGAGTAACGACGGTTGACGCTCTAGATGGGCTAGATGCTCTAGTAAGGTTTTGCAGGGCCGCGCTCCGCGCGGCTCCGCTGGCAACCTGTCCCTCTAGCGCCTCTAGCCCCTCTAGCATCGAAAAAGCCTCCCCCAGGCAATCTGGAGGAGGCTTTTGAAATATCAGGGGAAACCTGTGGTCGGTTATTTCTGTGTGAGGAGCCAGTGCCGGCGGTAGGGGGTCGTAACATCGGCGGTGGTAGCGGCCCAGAGTTCTTCGGTTCTCATGTTTTGGACGTGTCCATCGTGGAAGGAGATGTTCACGTTGCCGCCATGGCGGTAGGCCAGGATTTCATTGGTGCCAGTGGTTCCAGATTCGCCATAGACGGTATAGTAGGCAGCCTTGTTCGCCTTGTTGGTGTGGACGATTTTCCAGTCGCAGGCGTCCCCCATGAGGATTTTGTCGGAGGGACGGTAGACGGAGTTGAGGTTGATGGAGCGGAACTTGCCATTGTCGGCCTCGGTGGCGGAAGGCATTCCGTCGCGGTTCAAGCCGTAGCATTGCATAATGTTGTAGCAGCCGGGGTAGTTGGCGTCCTTGGATGCTACGTTGAAGGTGTAGGTGGCATTTGGGCAGATGAGTCCTTTGGGCCATTTGTTGATGGTGCCTTCCTTCAGGCCGCAATAGGGACGCAGGACATAGCACCAGACGATGGAGATTTTCGGGGTTCCGTTGTTCATGATGCCGGGAACCCAGTCTGCAAAGTCGTACTCGTATTGGATGGAGGCGAGGCCAAACGTCTTGAGGATGTTGGTGCAACTGATGGTACGCGCCTTTTCGCGCGCTTTTGCCAGAGCAGGCAGGAGCATGGCTGCAAGAATCGCTATGATGGCGATGACAACCAGCAATTCAATGAGAGTGAAGTGTTTTTGGCGATTCATGAGCATGCTCCTTTGTCAAAAAAATGGGTGGAACTATTTTTCAGTGAGGTACCAGTGTCTACGGTAGGGGGTGGAGGCGTCGGCGGTGGCGCTTTTCCAGAGTTGCTGGAAACTCATCGGCTGGACGTGGCCGTCGTAGAAGACGATGTTGCAGCACGCATTGTGGCGGTAGCAGGTGATTTCGTTGGTGCCATTGGTGTCAACGGCAGCGCATTCTCCATAGGTGTCGTACTTGGTGGGTTTGTTGGAGCCGGCGTGGGTGATTTTCCAGTCGTTGGCGTCGCCCAGTTGGATTTTGTCCGAAGGACGAGGCAGATTGTTGAGGTTGATGCCACGCCATTGCCCGGCATTCGCCTGGCTGGCCGTCGGCAGACTTTCCCGGTTGAGACCATAGGATTTGGAGATGTTGTAGCAACCGGGATAGGACGTGCTGGTGCTGGCAAGGTCGGAGAAGACAAACGTCGCGTTCGGGCAGATGAAGCCCTTCGGCCACCAACTCGTGGCGGCCGTACTCAAGCCGCAATACGGACGCAACTGCTGATACCACAGACCAATTTGCTTCGGCGTCCCGTTGCTCATACACGCGGGCGCCCAGTCGTGGAAGTCATACGAATACTGCGTCGAGGCAAGACCCAATCCCTTCATGATGTTCGTACACGAAATCGCACGAGCCCTTGAACGAGCCTTCGACAACGCCGGCAACAGCATCGCTGCCAAAATCGCGATGATCGCTATCACTACTAGTAACTCAATTAATGTGAATCTCTTTTTCATCTAAAACTCTCCTTCACTTTAGAGGTGAAATGAAAACAAGTTTTACGAATAACCAAAAGGGGAAAGATACCCTAATTTCCCTTCGATATTAGAATTATACCATAGTCCCAAAAGAAAATCAAGTTGCTTATGAGAAAAAAAGCAGATTTTTTTGAGGGAGTGGATGGTGGGGGCCGAGGGCGGACGCCGTCGGAACCTCACGCGTACGGGGAACGGTCGGGGAAACGACGGCGAGACACCGTCGGTACTTACTTTTCCTGGACGAGTTTTTTGACCTTGCTGGCGTTGTATCCGAAGTATCGGGCGTGGTCCTGTCCCTGGAAGAAGGTGAGTTTGGCTTTGACGGGGAGGTTGTTGAAGAGGACCTGGACGCCGTAGGGCGGGCAGACCCAGTCGGAAAGTCCAGCAGTGATGTCGACGGGGCACTTGACGTAGCGGGCGAAGTTGACGACATCGTAGTAGTCGACACCGCGTGCATAGTCGGGTCTCCAGCCTCTGACATGTCCCTTGGTGACGCCGCCGAGTTCGCAATACCAGGGAACACCGGCGGTGGCGGAGGTGACGACGTCATTCATCAGTGCGGCGACGGCGATGGTCTGGAAGCCGCCCTGGGAGCCGCCCACGAGGCGGACTTTCTTGCCGTTCCATTCGGGGAGGGTCATTGCATACTGGACGCCGCGGATGTCGC
>JAFRLI010000058.1 GCA_017431255.1 Victivallales bacterium | reverse complement strand
TTCGAGGAGGTTTCCGTCGAAGGAGTAGGAGGCGTAGGCGTTGAGGATCTGGGTAGGTTTGGCGATTCGTCGCGTAGCGAGTTTGACAACGGAGACGTAGGGTTCAAAGAGGGGGAGGTCTTCGGGACGAATCCAGGTGGATTTCAGGAACGCCTCGTAGTTGCCGCGCTGGTAGGTGGTGCGGCAGCGAAACACGGAAAAGTCAAACTGCTTTCCGACCTCGGATTGCCGCAGGCGGTTGTGACCGTGGAGATTGTCGTGAAACTGCTGGAAAGGGCACTGTCGCAGGCAACCGCTGTTGGCCTGGAGACCGACAGTCTTCCCGTGCGCTTTCGCCCAGGCGGCGGTCTTTTCCAGTTCGTCAAACTCCCGCTGGTGCTCCCGCGTGATGTAGAACGAATCAAACAGTTCCTCGATGTATTCGTAGCCCGTGGTACCGTGGACACGTCCGTTGACCGACCAGCGCAATTCCACCTCAGGGAAACGTTTCCTCAGGACGGTGGCGATGAAGGGGGAAGTGGTGGTGACGACATCGGGAAAGAGACCGTGCTCCCGCATATCTTGCAGGACGGAGGAGACAAAGTCCGCAAGTTCGTTGCTGATGGCGTTGTCGCCGTAGCAGTTGCAGTTGAAGAGCGTATCGAGCAGGATTCCGTGTTCACGGCACCAGTGAAGGTCGTTGAAGAGACGCTGGCGCAATTCATCTGTAAAATCGGGAGCAGGTCTGCAGGAGAGCACGCCAGGCCATGCAAAGAAGACCTCGCGAATGCGGTGGGTCCAAGGTTCGCATGCTTGGATGAAGGGCTCGTTGTAGAAATGCCCGAGGGCAAGATTGCGCAGGGATGAGGTCATTTGAAAGCGGGGGGAGTCGGTGGGAGAGGAGCAACGTATTTGCCGTCGACGCAGTGCTGCCGGTAGTTCAGGAGGAGTTTATAGAGAACGATGAGTCCGAGGGTGGAGAATGCGGCGCCAAAGAGGAAGACCAGTACGTAGTTTCCCCTGGTGATATCCAGGACGCGCCCAATGACAGGGACAACAAACACGAGCATTCCGCTGCGGACGATGCCCGTCGCCGAGGCAAACTGCGCGTATGCAGTGCGTGGATAGAGCAGAGGTCCCATGGCGGCGGTCAAAGTAAAGTAGCACCCCGATAAGACGCCGTGGAGGATGAAAGGCACACCGAAAATGACATAGATGGAAAAACGCCTATGGAAGATTTGCTCCAGAAAGTCCGCCGTTTGGTCAGGCGATTTCAAAATCAGCCAACTCACGAGCATCAGAAGGATGTAGGAGATGAGGCTGACACATCCTGTGGAAAGGGGATTGAAGCGGTCCACCAGCATGCCGAGAAAATAACTTAGGCAGAGGGAGATGGTATACGTGATGACCAAAAAGACACCGTAGGTGTGCATATCCAAGTGGAGTGCCTTCGCGTACTGAATGGAAAAGTTGTTGACGGGCATGAACATCAAAATGCTGATGGCCCCGTAGGCCATGATCCAGCGGTAGTAGGGAAGGCTATAGGTAAGGCGGAAATATTCCTGAATGGCAAACCCAATCTTCTTCCAGGTGGACGCTCCTGCGGGAAAGCGGTCGGGCGGCGGTGGTGGCAATTCCCCCTCCTTCACCTTGAGGCACATGGACAGCAGTCCTGCCCCGTACAAAGTTCCAATGCCCAGGAAAATCCACAAAGCGTGCTTTTCGACGTGCTGGATGAGGTAATAGTTGAAAATCATCCCCGCCGCCAGCGATACCATGCGGAACATGGCGAAGAATCGTCCTAGGAATTGTTTGGGAACGACGTCGTTGACGAGGGCGTTGAAAAGGCTATTGGCAAGCGTGGTACCGAAGTCCAGGAGCACCCATCCAATGCAGAAGATGAGAAGCACCGCAGTATGCTTCTCCACGCCGAGCATGGGGGCAATCGCGTTCCCGACGCTTTGGCAGAGACCCAGGAAGTAGAGACCGAAGACAATGAACGGCGTCGTAAACAGCAGGAACGGGACGCGTCTTCCCCACTTCCCGCGATGCCGGTCCGAAATGTAGGAAATGATGGGACCCAGGAAGGTATTGGTAAAGTTGGGGAAGGAAACGATGATGAGCGAATAGAGGAACTCGGAGACTCCAATCTGCTTGATGAGCAGGGTCGCCGATGGACCAACTGCACGGTTCTTCATGGACCACGTGAAGTCTCCCCATAGCAGGAAAATCGACAGGATGACGAGGCCCGCTGTCGTATAGGTGAGCGTCCCGTGACGGTAGACACGTTCTTGGTTTTCAGGTGTTTCTTGCATGGCGGTACCAGAGGGGCTAGAAGGGCTATATGGTCTAGAAGGGCTATATGGTATAGTCTTTACTGTAATCGCATTTTTCCCATTGTCTAATCTTCTTTTAGAGATTTGGGGGATTTATAGCGGGAAGTCTATCATGCCAGGGGCGGAATGTCACTTCTTTTTGCGAGTGCGTGCCTTGAGTTTTAGGCGCGAGAGATTACATTATTATGTTGAAAGAATGTTTTTGTGAGCAATCGCAACCAGAAGGTGACAGTGATGAGCGAAGAAATGTCAAAGGCCTACGAGCCAAGCGAAGTCGAGTCGAAATGGTACCAGGCGTGGGAGGAACGCGGATATTTCCATGCAGACCCGAACTCGGAAAAGAAGCCGTACACGATTGTGATACCGCCGCCGAATGTGACCGGCATCCTGACGCTGGGGCACGTCCTGAACAACACGTGAACCGGCGTCCATCCGGC
>JAFRLI010000057.1 GCA_017431255.1 Victivallales bacterium | reverse complement strand
GTTTTCGCGTTCAGCAATCCTGTTTGGAGAAGAGGCGATGGAACGCCTCTTTCGGGCGCGCGTAGCGGTGTTTGGCCTGGGAGGCGTCGGCGGCTTTGTTGCAGAAGCACTTGCGCGCGCTGGCGTGGGAACCTTACATCTTGTGGACAATGACCAGGTCTGCCTCTCCAATCTCAATCGCCAAATCCTAGCACTCCATTCCACCTTGGGGCAGTTCAAGACCGATGTCGCCGCAGCCCGCATTCGAGACATCAATCCCCTATGTAACATATTCCCCCATCGCGTCTTCTTCCTTCCGGAAACTGCCAGCCAGTTTGACTTCGCCCAGTTCGACTATGTGGTCGATGCCATCGACACTGTCACTGGAAAGTTGGCTCTTGTGGAGCATGCGCAAGCCGCTGGCGTTCCCGTCATCAGTTGCATGGGCGCCGGAAACAAACTTGACCCCATGCGTCTCGAAGTTGCCGACATTGCGGACACCGCGATTTGCCATTTGGCACGTGTGATGCGTAAGGAACTGCGTCGCAGGGGAATCGAGCATCTCAAGGTGGTTTATTCCAGAGAGCCTGCGACCCGCGAGGCACCTCCTGAAGAAGGACGCAAGCAAACTCCAGGAAGCAACTCCTTCGTGCCCGCCATCGCCGGACTGCTTCTCGCAAGCGAGGTGATACGCGACCTGGCGCAGGTTTCTTCCGGGGAAGGGGCTTCCTGATGAGCAGAACGCTGGAACCATACCAGATTGTCGAAAGCAGCATTCTGAAGCAATTTCGGAAGCGTCTTTGGGCTCCCTTCATCGCAGCCGTCAAAACCTACGAATTGCTGTCGCCTCACGACCGCATTGCCGTCTGTATTTCGGGCGGCAAGGATTCCATGCTTCTGGCAAAACTGATGCAGGAACTCCAGCGACAGTCGGAAGTACCGTTTGACCTGGTCTTTCTCGTGATGGATCCTGGCTACGCTCCCGCCAACCGACAGAAAATCGAGCAGAACGCCGCCCTACTCCACATCCCCATCACCCTTTTCGAAACCGACATCTTTTCGACCGCGAACGCCGCCGTCCACTCCCCCTGCTACCTGTGCGCGCGCATGCGGCGCGGACATCTTTATAGCAAAGCACAGGAGCTCCATTGCAATAAAATCGCTCTGGGACACCATCGCAACGATGTCATTGAAACCACCGTGCTTTCCATGTTCTACGGCAGCCAACTGCAAGCCATGCCACCCAAACTGCACAGCAAGAACTTCCCTGGCATGGAACTCATCCGACCGCTATACTGCGTCCGCGAAGACGACATTATTGCCTGGGCAAATACAAACCACCTGGAGTTCATCCGCTGCGCCTGCCGATTCACCGAACAAAACGAGGGACGCATCGAAGCCACATCCAAGCGGCTGGAAGTCAAACGTCTCCTGAAAAACCTTCAGGAGAGCAATCCCAACCTTGAAAACTCCATCTTCCACAGCATCCACGCGGTCGCGCTCGACACCATGGTCGGCGTCAAATCCCACGGGAAACTCCTCTCCTTCCCAGAACTTTATGAGTCTCGCTCCCCGCAGGACGATGAGTGACGTATCTGCGTTTTAGGGTTTCATTCTGGAGTTCCAGAAGGAGTGAATGGTGAGGCGAGGCTGCAGGAACTGATAAAGTTCGGGCAGGTCGAAATGGAGAAGAACATCCTGGGGATAACTGGCGGCCGGCCAGTTGACAACGGCTGAGGAAATCCACTCCTGGAAGGAATGCGGTACGTCGTAAAGTTCTAGTTTTGAGAGAATTGGAGAGAACACGGCCGTAACACAGGCAAGAATGCCACCCTGCCCTCGCGCCATAACTTCAATTTTCTGCGCTCCAAGGCTTTGGAGGAGTTCCAAAGTGCGAAGAATGTCGTAGACGCGTCGTCCAAAGTAACTTTCCCCGAACATATTGCTGAGGGAGTTCATCATGTAGTCTTTGCCGTAGGATTGGAAGAAAGAGGTACCAGGACGGTCTTCCGGGGCGGATTGTCCCATGCCGCGCGGGTCTAGCGCGTAGACGGGTCCAGAAGGATTCCATTCGCGCAAAGGCGCGAAATCCGTGAGTTCCATTTCTGCGGATTGGTGCGGCAGGTAGAGTTTGATTTCAGGCGTGGGTTCGAGGGTGAAGGCATTGCCGTTCACGGGGCGCAGTTCCATGAGGAAAGCGCGGATGTTGCGTTCGATTTCGATGCCGAAGGAAGCACAGGGTTCGTCCCCGATTTTACCCGGTCGCGGAATGCGGAAACGCGGCGGTTCCTCGGGAAACTCGGGCATCTTCAAAAGCGCGGTCAGCGTGGCTTTCCATTCCTCGGCAGTCTGTGGCGGGCGACGCTTTTGCGCAACTTCGTCCGCAATCGAAGAAATGACCTGGTAGACGGGAAGAGAACCGTCCTGGTTGACGTTGCCCTTCGGCGTGACCCAGAGCTCCTCCTCCGGCACGGGAGCAGGTTCCTGGTCTGCCAGCCCTTGCGGCATACCGGCATGCTTCTTGAAAAACTCGACCATCGCCTTCTGGTTGTGGGGAGAGTATCCGTGTCCACAGGGACCGATGAAGAGCTGCACGTTCTCCTCGGCACCAAAGAAAGCATAGAAGCGACGCAGGACTTCGTAGGCTTCCTTGAGACCACGCGGATCGAAGAAATCGTACCGTTGCCCCATCAGAATGACGGGCAGCGGCGCACGGGCAAACATCAAGTCCACCATCTCCAGCCCGGCTCCCATCACACCGGTCGGACACTGCTCCGCGTCCGTCGGCTCCTCGTTCTCGACATTGCAAAGGAAGGTTGTGACGTGGCAACTCGGGGCTGCCATCGTCAGGCGCGGTTCGTTGACCCAGGTCCACTCCGTCAGCGTTCCCCCGCCGGAATTGCCCGTCATGCCGACATGGTTCGGGTCCACTTCCGGACGCGAAAGCAGGTAATCCAGAGCGCGTTTGTTGTCCCAGACGCGCCAGGAGGACATGGAGTGACCCAGAAGGCGCAGTTGCCGGTCGATGACATTGTGCGCACCGCAGAGGTCCTTGGCCTGCCCCTGGTCTTCGATGTCATCGTATTGTTTGCGTTCGCCCTGCTGGACGGGGTCGCTTGCAAAGACCACGAACCCATTCTGCACCAAACGGATACAGCATGCCTGATAGACGCCGGCTCCTTTGCCTTCGGTGGAGTGGCCGCACGCAAACAAGCACGCTGGCGCTGGTTTCTCCAAACCATCCGGGATGTAGAGGACACCCGTCCCAAAGTATCCGGGACGCAATTGGAACTTGACACCTTCCACGGTATAGCCATCGTACTGCTTTTTCCAGGAGATGGTTGCATTCAACGGACAGGGTTCCTGCGGAAAAGGTGCGAACGCCTTGGCGATGATGTCCCGAACCTCGGCCTGGTAGGCCTCTGCGTCCGCACGTGTCTTGAGGGAAGAAAGGCGTTGCTCGCGAACGGCGCGGAAATCGCGGATGCGTTGCACGAAGTCGTCCAAAATCATGTGTTGATGGCCAGTTCTCATGGGAAGTTGTAACAAATTGGTGGATGAAGTGTTATGACTGAACGTGCTTGCGCTCTGGATTCTCTAGGCGCGGGCTTTCATCATGGAATCCCAGAAGGAAACGATGGTGAGTTTGGAGGCAAGGTAGGAGTAGAACTCCGGAAGATCAAACTTGGTGAGGACATTGATGGGATGGCTGGCGGAAGGCCAGTCGCATTTCCCTTCGGAAATCCACTCGGTGTAGGTGCGGGGAACGTCGAAGACGATCAAGTCCTGGACGAGCGGCGAGAGTGCGGCGACGTAGCAGGCGAGAAGCCCGCCCTGGCCGTGTCCCATCAGATGAACCTTCTTCATGCCGAGGCTTTGGAGGAGTTGGAGGGTTCGCAGGACATCATAGACGCGCCGTCCAAAGAAGGATTCGTTGAACTGGAGGCTGATGGAGTGGGAGTGGTAGTCCTTCCCGTAGGGCTGGAAGAAACCGCCTGGACGGATGTCCTCGGGGATGGATTGCCCCAGCCCGCGCGAATCCAGCGCGTACACGGGACCTTGCGGATTCCAGGAGGAAAGCGGCTCAAACTCGGCAAGTTCGACTTCGGAGGAGAAATGCGGAAGGTAGAGGTGGACCTCAGCCTCCGGTTCCAGCGTGAAGCCATCCCCGACGAACCGCTGTTCGTGCAGGAACGAACGAAGATTGCGTTCGGTCTCGACCGCAAAGCACGCGCAATTCTGTTCTGCGAAGAAACGCGGACGCAGGATTCGGTAGTGCGGGACTTGCCCGGGAAGTTCGGGAAGGGTCAGGAGGGACTTCAGCGTCTCCGTCCAGGCCTCGTTGGTGCGCAACGGCTTGCGTGTGCGGGCGCACTCCTTCGCGATGTCCTCGATGACCTGGAAAACGGGACGGGAACCGACGCGGTTCACGAAGCCTTCCGGAGTCACGAAGGTCTCCTGGATGGGGCGCGGCTGAGGTTCCCTCGGGAAGAGTTCGTCGGACATGCCGCAGTGTTTCCGGAAGAAGCGCACCGCCTCAATCTGGTTGTGAGGGGAGAAGGAATGCGGGCATGGTCCCACGAACAACTCCACATTGTCCCCTGCCCCCAGCCAGCCGTAGTATTTTCGCAGGTTTTCGTAGACGCGGCGCAGTCCGCGTGTATCCACAAAGTCGTAGCGTTGTCCCAGAAGCAGAATGGGCGCGGGGGCGCGCAGAAACAGAAGGTTCGCCATCTCCATTCCTGCCGCAAAATAGCCAGTCGGGCACTGTTCCCCGTCCTGAGGCTGCTCGTTTTCCACAAAATTGCGCAGTTCCGTGATATAGCAACTTGGTGCCGCCATGGTGAGGCGCGGTTCGCAGAGCCATGTCCACGCCGTCAAGGTGCCGCCGCCGGAATTGCCCGTCATGCCGACGTGCGTCGGGTCCACTTCGGGACGCGACAGCAGCACGTCCAGTGCGCGGCGGTTGTCCCAGACGCGCCAGGACGCAAACGAGTGCCCCACCAGACGCAACTGTCGTTCCACGACATTGTGCCCGCCGCAAAGCGTAGTGGCGTGTCCCAGGTCCGTCATTCCCTCGTACTGGTAGCGTTCGCCCTGCCCCAAGGGATCTGAGACGAACACCACGAACCCGTTCTGCGCGAGGCGGATGCACGCCATCT
>JAFRLI010000056.1 GCA_017431255.1 Victivallales bacterium | reverse complement strand
CGACCAGCGCCGCGCACGACAGCGCGGCGGTGATTCCCGGGAGGGTGACGACTTCCATGTCGTGGAACCGTTCCTGTTCCGTCAATTCCAACAGCAATCCTGCCATTCCGTAAACACCTGCATCTCCAGAGGATACAACGGCGACACGTTCGCCTGCAACGGCGGCTTCCAGCGCACGGGTGCAACGTTCCAATTCCTGGCGCATCCCACCGGAGATGACGTGCTTGCCGACCAGCAGCGGGGCAATCTGCTCCAGATACGGCTGGTATCCTGCAACGGCGGTGCAACTCTGCAGGACTTCCTGCGCTTGTGGCGTGAGGAGTTCGAGAGAGCCAGGACCGATTCCAACCGCATAGATGGGGGTCATTTGCACGCCTCCTTCGCCAATGCAAGCGTGATATCTGTACGGGCCTGCTTCGGGATGACGAGTTTTGCGCCGTCTCCAGCTGCGAGCAAGGCCGCCGCTTCCGAGACGGAGTGGATGCCCAAATGCTCCCATGCCGCCTCCGATGGATGTGGAACCGATACTGCGTTCAGTTCCTCCGCCTCGAAAAATCGCAGTGGCTTCCCATGTATTTGTGCAAATGCAAGCAGACCCTTCTCTTCGCGTTTTACGGAGGCACTGGCCAGAACCGAAACATCATTCAGCGAATACCCGAACTCCGCCAGAGTCTCAGGAATCACTTCGTTCAGACGTTCCAGAGGGATGTCCTTGCGGCAGCCGATTCCCAAGTGAAAACGCTCCTTCTGGAAATGCGCCTCGCTGGTTTTTGCGCGAGCAACGACGGTTCCGTCCCGTCGGTCATCTGCAAGGGAGAATTGGGAATGATTTGCAAAGTCGCTTAGGAAGGTCTCGCGGGGCATTTCCAGGGAGACGGGTGCGCCTTCCAGGATGGCGGTTGCCAGGGATTTGAGGTTTTCGGGGGTTAGGATGCGGTAGTGGTGTTTGACGGCCCATTCGTCCAGGGCGGGGAGGGCACGCACATCGCTGGCAGTGGTAAGGACGGCTTGGCCGCCTGTGATGTGTGCAACGTCTTGTGCGAGGGTGTTGGCACCGCCGATGTGACCGGAGAGAAGCGGGATGGCGAAGCGTCCTGCTTCGTCGCAGACGACCACGGCAGGGTCGTGCTTCTTGTCTTGCGCAAGCGTTGCCAGATGCCTGGTGACGATGCCCGCTGCCATTACCATCACAAAGCCGTCAAATTGAAGCCAGGCGTTGTGGAAGGCTTCGGCGAAAGAGCCGTCTGGGTAGGTGACGCGGCGCAGGGCGGGAACGGCGTCTGCGTGCTTCTCGGGGGTGAAGAGGACTGCGTCATCCAGACCAGGGGCAATTTCGGCAGCCTTGAGGAGTGCGTTGCGGGTGAGTCCGAAGATGGCGCATTTGCCGTGGAAGCCAGTGGTGGCGTGACGGTACCCCGTGGCAAATTGCGGGTCGTACAGGCGAGAGAGGGAACCCGTTCGACGGAGAATGTCCCCGACGACGATGATGGCCTGGCGCTGGATGCCTGCCTCGTGGACCTTGGTTGCAATGTCGGAGATGGTTCCCCGCACGATTTCCTGGTTTTCCCAAGAGGCGCGATAGACGACGGCGACGGGGGTTTCTGGCGCGCGTCCCGCTTTCAGCAGGTCCGTGCAAAGTTGTTCCATTTCGCCGATGCTCAGAAAGAGACAGAGTGTTGTGCCATGTGCGGCGAGTGCGGGCAGGGCTTCTGCAGGCGGGACGGGGGTGCGTCCTGCTTCCCGCGTGAGGATGACGCTCTGGGAGATGTCTGGCATGGTCAGTTCCACGTGAAGCGCGGCTGCGGCGGCAAAGACACTGCTGACTCCAGGAACGACTTCATAGGGAATTCCGCGTGCGTCCAGTTCGCGGTACTGTTCCGAGACTGCCCCATAGACGGATGGGTCACCCGTGTGCAGGCGAACCACTTTCTTGCCAGAGCGGTAGCCGTTTTCGAGTAGTTCCAGCACCTCGGGAAGAGAGAGTTTCGCGCTGTTGTGGAACGTCGCGCGGGGTGCCATCTCCAGCAATCGTTCGTCCACAAGGGAGCCGGCATAGATGACGGAATCTGCCTCGGCAAGTGCAGCCGCTCCGCGCAATGTCAGCAAATCGGGTGCGCCTGGACCGGCGCCGACAAAGGTGATTTTCCCCTCGCTCATCCTTGTTTCTCCTTGACAAAGACCGCGATGGTAATCGGGTTCTCTGCCTTGAACAATCCGTTGGCGACCCGGCTGACTTGCAGCGTGAGCAACTCCGTGCGATGCTCTTGAAGTGTCGTGCAAAGTTGCGCGACGGTTTCTGCCAGCACGGCAGTCACGACCATGCGACCGCCTGGACGCAGACGTTCGAAAGCCCATTCGAGCATGCCCCGGCTGCCGCCGCCCAGGAAGATGCGGTCGGGTGCCGGCAAGGTTTCCGCCACTTCCGAAAAGTCGCCCAGAAAAGCGTGGACGCGGGGCAAGCCTTCTTGGGCAAGATTTTCCTGCAACTGCGCAAAACGTTCCTCCTTCCGTTCGATTGCGTAGACTTCCAGCGTGGAAGAAAGCCCCGCCGCTTCCAAGCCGACGGAACCGCTCGCTGCTCCCAAGTCCCATAGGACGCCGCTTCCGCAGCGTAGTTTCGAAAGCACGACGGACCGCGTTTCGGGATGCGTGATCATATTGTGCTCGTGCCGGTAGGTTTCGTCAGGAAGGCCTAGGGGCAAGGATGGTTCCAGAGACGCGTCTCCCGGCAGCAAGACTAGCATCGACAGCGAACGCGAGGCGCGTTCCTGTTGCGAAATCTCCTCCAGAGTTCCCCGAAACACAAACTCTTCGGGTGTTCCCAGATCGCACCCGCAGGCTGCAGGGCGGGAAGCGCACATAGGATGCCGTTGAATCAGTTCGGTTGCCAGCGCCTGGGCGGTCCGCACGTTGTCGCAGTAGATGGCGCACCGTGGTGCGCGCAGAATGGCACGCCAGGGCAGGGTGGTTTTTCCGTGCACTGTGAAGAGGGAGGTTCCGTCCCAAGGCATCTTCAGACGTGCGAACAACTCCTGGAACGCCGTCGGTGCAGGATGAAACCGGAGCTCGCGCGTTGGGAGAACGCGTGTCAGGGTACCTCCGATTCCGCAATACAAAGGGTCTCCAGAGGCCAGCACCACTACCCGTTTGTTTTCCGGTAACCCGGCAACTGCCTCCACGGCATTTGCCCCCAGCACCACAGTCTGCGCTCCCGACGGCAATTCCACCGCTTCCAGCAGGCGACGCCCTCCCGCCACGACTTCCGCTTGCGCCAGCAAGCCACGTGCTTCCTCCGAAAGCACTCTGTCCCCACTCACGCCTATAACATCAATTGTGCACATCGGTGTCCGCACGCTCCAGATCCATACGATTCGTTCAATTCCCTTCTTAAATATTCCCTTTCTTCTATTATATCATCATTTCTCCTTTTTGCGAATCTTCCACGGGGAAAACGTGTGGTTTTGTGGCCTCTTGGAGGCGCGAGGGGCTTGGATTGCAAAACCGGGACGTCTTTTTCGCGAAAAATCGGTTTTTTGTAAGGAATGGGCTTGCAATTTGGAAAAGAGGATAGATATTTGTTTTTGTCTTTTGCAGAATGACGCGATGGGAAACGCGTGGTGTTGCCCAGCGCGTCGTGATGTGGGAGACCCGTAGTTTGTGGGTGAGAACGCCCAAAAGTCACCATCCAAAACAAGAAGGAAGAAAACATGATGAACTGGAAAAATCTTCTGTGTGGAACGATTGTGTGCGCAGGCGTAGGTCTGATGGCGCAGGAAGCGGAGTCCTCCCTGCCCTCGTCGGAGGATTCATGGCGTCCTGAAGTGAAACTCTCGATTGACTACAAGACCCGCTACCTCTCCAAGGGCAAGGTCTGCAATCACGACCGCACCATGTTCGGCGACATCTCCCTCTCCCTGAAGGGTGCCTATGTCGGTATCTGGAATGCATTCGACTTGACGGATTCCAACGGCTACCGCAACGAAACCGAGGAATATGACTTCTACGCCGGCTATAGCTACACCATCGGTGACCTGGGCGACGCCATCAAGTCCATTACCCTCGACGGCAGCTGGTGGTACTATCGCTATCCCAGCGCGCACAGCGGCGATTCCTGGGAACTCTGCTTGAATGTCTCCCTGGAGACCTTCCTCTCCCCGGGCTTCGAAATCTGGTACGATGTGGAAAACGACTTTGCCTACATCGGTCTCTACGGTGGCTATGATTTCGTCATTCCCGGAACCGACGACAAACTGACCTGGAACAACAAGGCGGAACTCTGGTGGGGAAGCACCCGTTACAACTACTGCGGCGAAGCCTATCCCGACACCTACAAGAACGCCATCTTCTCCCTCGTCTACGACACGGGGCTGACCTACGAAATCACCAAGAACATCTCCACCAGCGTCTTCGGTGAAATCTGCTGGCTTCTGGATGACGACATCCGCGAATACCACAAAGACAAGCGCCGTTCCAACGCCGTCAACTGCCTGGTCGGTGCAAACGTCACCTTCAAGTTCTAAACCATCTAGCGTTTTTTGAGTGCCCGGCCCCGAGACGACCTTCCCGCCTCGGGGCTTTTTTCCTTGACTCTGCCCATCATGAAAGACCAACTACCTCTGAACGAAACACGCCTGGAGCGGATTCTCATTGGCTCGGACGAAATTGCGGCACGCCTGGAGACCCTGGCCGCGGAGATTGCACGCGACCTGAAGGGACGCGGCGATGTCACGCTTGTCGGAATCCTCAAGGGTGCTGCGCCCTTTATGGCGGATTTGGCGCGTGCGATGTCCCGCCAGAACATTCCTGGCATCCATTTGTCGTTCATTCGTGCGAGCACGTATGGAAAGGGGATG
>JAFRLI010000055.1 GCA_017431255.1 Victivallales bacterium | reverse complement strand
TATTGAGTACATTTGGGGCTAGCTGTGCTAGATGTTCTAGATGTGCTAGATGTTCTAGATGTGCTAGATGTTCTAGATGTGCTAGATGTTCTAGATGTGCTAGATGTTCTAGACGGGCTAGACGGGCTAGACGGGCCAGATGGGCTAGACTCCGTGCTCTCCCCTCTTGCTTCTGGGTTGCAAGGCGTTTCCGGCGTAGTTTTTACTTGGTTTCCTGCCAGGCTCTGCAATCGGCCGGAGACCTCTCCAGACCTGGCAGTCGGGGATCCGTTGTTGTTCCATAGAAAGTCGTTCGAGTGGAAGCAAGAAAGTCGTGCGAATGGGAGCAGTGCTTCTGCGCTGCAAGGCGTTTCCGGCAATCCACAAACTATAAACCATAATCCACAACCTCCAAAGCCATGTTTTACAATTACCGAATGCTGAACATTGCACCTCTCCGTGTGAACGATTTGGACGAAATCTGTATGGATTTAAAGGATTTACATCGTTCTGGCGTGATAGATTCCGTTGCTTTTTCCTGTTCTTTGACGCCAGAAGGGAATCCTGCCGTCGACAAGGGGCGTGAATATGCGGAGGCATTTCGTCAGTTTCAAGAGAAACTAAAGGGATGTGGCTTGGCAGTAGGAATCTTAATTCAATCCTCCATGGGTCATGGTTGGACGCCGAGGGCACCGACGCCATATCAGAAGATTGTCCGTGGAAGCAATGGGATGGAGTTTTACAGTTTCTGCCCGGAAGGAAAGGAGTTTCAGGCATACATTTTGCACGCGATTCATCAATTGGCGGAGACATTGCCAGACTTTTTCATGGTGGATGATGACACCCGTCTGATATCGGGTCGGGAAGGTTGCTTTTGCCCCCTGCATATTTCTAGGTACAATGAGACCTACGGGACGAACTTCACGTCGGAGGAGTTGCGTCGTTTAGCGTATGAAGACGACGAAGTGGCACACCGTTACGACAAAATGCTGGAAGAGACGATGACTCGATATTTCCAGTTGATTCGTCGTTCGATCGATGAGGTCTCCCCTGCCCTGCACTCCAGTTTCTGTACCGTAGAGTTTGATTTCCGTTTCAGCGCAAAGTTTGCCAAAATCCTAGCTGGCGACAACGGTCCTGCCATCATTCGAATCAATAACGGGAGGTACTTGAATGAGTGCCAGCGGGATGTTCCTCAATGGCTGCGCAAAACGGCCAAGCAGATTGTGCCCTTGCATTCGGAGGCCATATTGCTGGCGGAACCCGACACCTGTTCACACAATCGTTATTGTACCGGGGCGTATGCCATGCTGGAGCAAATCACTCTTTCCTTGCTGGAGGGATGCAAAGGCGGAAAGTTCTGGATTACCCGAATGTCGAATCATGAACCTGCCAGCGGAATTGCCTATCGAAACGTGCTGAAAAAATACAAAGGCAAGTTGAAGGCACTTCGTGACATGGATGTGGTTTGGTCGGGTCCAAGCGTGCCCGTGCCCGTTCCTGGCGTGTTTTCCTTCCCGGTCTGCAAATGCACTACCTCCGGATGGGAAAATACCTTTGGCCGCATGGGTATCCCCTTCTCCTTTACAACGGAACAAACGACCTGCTATGCTCTTACAGAACTTCAAATCGCGGAACTCCCCGAAGTGGAACTGGCGCGGATTTTCCAAACCTCCCCTGTCCTTCTGGACGGTCCGGCGGCACTTGCCCTTACCCGCCTGAGGCATTCCGACTGGATTGGATGCGAGGCCATCCCATGGGATTTAACCACCGTTTCTTTCGAAAAATGGAGTGAGCGTATCATTTCCGTGGGAGCAAAATCCAGGCGCGCCCATCTCATACCCACTGCTGACAGTTGCGAGGAATTGTCCTCCTATTACCATCGCACTTCCTTCTATGATAACAACCCGCAATATCTTGCGCCTGGCTCCCTTTATTACATCAATCCATTTGGGCAGCAAGTGATTACGATGGCATCATGGGAACATCACGGAGGTCCCAATAAGTGGGATGGTGCAGATATGATGTCAGAAACACGTAAAGCACAATTGCTTAGTTTCTTACAGAGACTTTCGCCCTTGGGGCTTTTCTATCCGGGGGATGCGGAATTGCTGTTGCGATATGGTTTTTCGGAGACACGCCGCGTTGCCTATCTCGCCAATTTGGGCTTTGACCCATTGGAAGAGATTCCCCTTTGCGGAGAATGGGCCGCGAATGCGTCCAAGATCCAGGTTCTGGAACCCGACGGCTCCTGGCGCGCGCTGGAATACACCACTGCCAACGGCTTCCTCTCCTTGAATCTGGACCTTCCGGCACACCAAGTTGCAGTGCTGGAGTTTTCCTGACACTCTATGAACGTCACCTGGAATCCATGGCACGGTTGCCGTCGCATCAGCGAGGGCTGTCAACACTGCTATATGTTCTTTCTGGACAAACAGCACGGGCAGGATGGCAGCCGCATCCATCTTTCCAAGACCGACACAAGCCTGCCGTTGCAGCGCGACCGTTCCCGAAACTTCAAAATCCCCACTGGCTCCAACGTCTGGACCTGCATCACCAGCGACTTCTTCCTCGAAGAAGCCGACCTCTGGCGCATCGACGCCTGGGACTGCATTGCTCGCCGTCCCGACCTCCTCTTCCACATCATCACAAAGCGCGTCGACCGTATCCCTCAATGCCTTCCGCTAGCCTGGGGAGACGGCTGGCCAAACGTCCGCATCTACGTCACCGTGGAAAACCAGCGTTGCGCCAACCTCCGCCTGCCTACCCTGCTCCGCCTCCCGCTCCGTTTCCGAGGCATTTGTGCAAGTCCCCTCCTCGGCGAACTCCACCTGGAATCTTTCCTGCCACACATTGACAGCGTCTCTTGCGATGGCGAAAACTACGAAGGTGCACGTGTCTGCGACTATGCCTGGGTCCAGTCTCTCCACGACCAATGCGTCCAGGCAAATGTCCGTTTCCATTTCAAAGGAACGGGAGCCGTGTTCCGAAAGGACGGCCGAATCTACCGACTTTCCCACGAGGTCGCCGCCCAGCAGGCGCAGAAAGCCGCGATCGATTTCGAAGGACACGAAACCCCGTTCCACCCCGTTCCCCCGCCAGAGGAACCCCTCGAACTCTTCGACTGGAATCCCGAACAACCTGAAAAATGCCTCCACTGCCTTCGTCGCAACCACTGCCCACGTCACGATGGCCATTGCTGGAGCTAGTCCCTTATGGCTTCGGAACGGTCTGCTTGTCGATTCAAGCCAGGGTACGGCTACAAAACAGGTCATTCCCAAAAGGAAAGTTTTTGCCATTTCTACATTTTTCTGCTTGTTTTTAATAGGAAAACCGCTGCATTTTCCTTTTATTTCCGTACATCTAAAAGAAGACGGGAAGATTTTAGGGGAATTGTGGAGGGATTTCGTTGAAAAATGAATAGAAAACCTGCTAAAAATCGATGAATAGAAAAAAATGCTAAATTTTCTCATGTGGACTGGATTTTTTTGGAAACGGGATTATTGTATAAGTGGGAATTGCAAACGAGCGTTCTGATGGCGTCGCACGGTCCGCGAGGCATCTGGACGGTGGGATTGCAAGGACCCATGATGAATGGAAAGTACCGATTTGTGTCAAGTCGGTTTTGAGAAATGTGACTGAAATTGAAAAGGAGAAATTAGGGATGAAAAGCAAAGACACGTTGGATTTACAGGCAATTGGCAAACGTATGAAGATGGTTCGTGCTGCGTTGCGCAAGACGCAGTCAACGATGGCACGTGACCTGGAAGTTTCCCTGAGCCACTACTCGAAATTGGAGATTGGTCTGGGTGGCATGAGCCATGGTTTGCTGTACACCTTCTGCCGCACCTTCGGCGTGGATGAAAAGTGGTTTGTGAACGGTACCGGTGAGATGCCTTCGCACTTCATCGACCCCGAGAAGAACGGGACTCGCGGCTCCTATACCCCCGAATCCGTGCAGGACGAACGCCTGGAGCGCATTGTCGGAATGGTCATGGATCCCAAGAACCAGAGTCTGGGTGCAAAGATTGCCAGCACGCTGGAAATCTCCCAGGTCAAGGCAATGACCATCCTCGTGAAGGGAATCCTGGACCGCGCAGAACAGCAGCAGGCGGAAGCAGCCAAGAATGCCTCTCGTTAGTACCACCCCCTTCCCATAGAGGCAATGCATAAGCAACCGTTCAGGTGACAACACACCGCCTGGACGGTTTTTTCCTTTTATTCCCGAGGGAATTGCAAAAAACTCTTTTGAAGTCCACAGAACACACGGAATACACAGACCTTTTTGTCCGCACCACACGCGGCCTATCACTTGATATAAAACAAAAAACAAGGTGCAATCCGCCGCGATGCGGCGGATTGCCTTCTGTGTATTCTGTGTTTTCTGTGGACTCAAAAAGGAGTTTTGCAATT
>JAFRLI010000054.1 GCA_017431255.1 Victivallales bacterium | reverse complement strand
GGCCAAAATTGTATGAGCGCATGACTACCCCCGAGGATAAGGCCGCTGCCGAGAAGAACGCCCCCTATTTTGATGGTGCAAACTTTGCCTCACGCATTCAGTGCCCCGTTCGCGTGGCCGTCGGTTTTTCTGACCCCCTCTGTCCGCCGAGTGCCGTCTATGCAAGTTACAATAACATCCAAGTCAAGGATAAGCAAATTGTAAACGGCATTGGAATGACACACAATTGCTTCAAGGAGTTCTACGACAAGTTTAATAAATGGTTGCATGAATCTCCAAATGCCCCAGAAAATGCCCCTCAAAAATGACCTCCCGTTGCCCTCGCCGCTGGATATCGGTGTAACGTCATGGGCAACTGCCGGCAATCGCTGAGGCATTCCCGGCATTGACGCGAATGCGTGGAAAATCCGAAGCGAAGCCTTGAAATGGAAGGTATCTGAGGGTATATTTGAGATATTCTGAATCCGATTCAAGATTTCGCATTTTTTAAGGAGAAAAAACATGAAATACATCAAGCGGTCATTAGAGTCCCATCTCCGACAAGCGGGAAAAACCTACAAGGCCGTTCTGCTCACTGGAGCAAGGCAGGTCGGGAAGTCAACGCTTCTGAAACACCTGTTCCCCAAAAAATACAAGTGGATTTCGCTTGACGATCCGTTTTTGGAAGAGCAGGCGAAAACAGACGGGAACATGTTTTTTATGCTCAATCCGCCTCCTGTCATTGTGGATGAGGTTCAACATGCTCCTGAACTCTTCCGCTATATCAAAATCCGTTGCGACGAGGCGGACGCAATGGGTTTGTTCTTTCTTTCCGGCTCCCAGCCGTTCCAGTTGATGAAGAAAGTATCGGAAACCCTCTCCGGGCGGATTCACATCGTGGAATTGAACGGGCTCTCCCTGCGTGAAATCCAGCATGACAGCTTCAACGAACGTTTTCTTCCGACGATGGATTATATCGCAGCACGGAGCAAGACGGCTACCGTTCCGCAGAACATCTGGGAAGTCATTCATCGCGGCAGTTATCCGGCCGTTCAGGACAAGGCGGTGGAATGGTCTGCGTACTACGCCGATTACGTCAAGACCTTCCTGGAGCGGGATATTCGCGAGCTTTCCGCCGTCCAGGACCTGGACTGTTTCAGACGGTTCCTGGTCGCTGCCGCCGCGAGGACCGGACAGCTTTTGAACTGCTCCAACATTGCCGATGAGATTGGGCGGGATTCCGTCACGGTCAAACGCTGGATTTCCATCCTCGAAGCATCCGGTCTTGTATATCTTCTGGAACCCTTTGCGGAAAGCACCCTCAAGCGGACGATCAAGACCCCGAAGCTTTACTTCCGCGACACGGGGGTGGTATGCTACCTGACCCGTTGGCTGACCCCGGAAACACTTGCCTACGGCGCGATGAGCGGGCACGTCTTCGAGACATTCGTCGTCTCCGAAATCCTGAAATCGTTCGTGAACGCCGGACTGGACTACAGGCACTTTGTATCGTTCTACCGGGGACACGGCCACTCGGAAGACAAGGAATCCGAAATCGACCTGATCATAGAGGAGAATGGTTGCCTGTACCCGATCGAAATCAAACAGAGCACAAATGTGAAGGCGTCGGAAACCGCGGCATTCCAGATTCTGGACAAAGTCAAATCCTCAAAGCGAAGTTCCGGTGCCATTGTCTGCAACTGTCCTCAGCCGGGGCGGCTTCGGGAAAACGTGCTTCAGATTCCCGTCTGGTATATTTGAGGGAATTGCAAAACCCTATGGGAGTCCATAGAACACACAGAACACACAGAACTGTTTGTCTGCGCTGACGCGCGTCCAAACACTTGATAGGAAATAGAATACAAAGTGCAAGCCACCGCGAAGCGGCGGACTGCCTTGTACGTATTCTGCGTATTCTGTGGACTCAAAAGGAGTTTTGGAATTGTTTTTTTAGATTTCGGAGTACCATCCCAGGAAATGGAATGGTTCGAGTTCGGCGTTCAGGTTGTCGAGGAGGGTGAGGATGTGCGGGGAGCAGTCCTGGGCCGCGAGGTCGAAGTAGAAACGGAACTCGAAGTCGGAGCCAGGTGCGGGGCGGGATTCCAGTTTGAGGAGATTGAGGCCTAGTGCCGCAAATTTAGCGATGACTGCGTAGAGGGAGCCAGGACGGTGCGGGAGGGAGAGTACGAGGGAGATGCGGGAGGCACCCGGGTAGATTTCGAGGTCTTTGGAGATGCAGATGAAGCGCGTGTAGTTGTTGGCGCTTGTCTGGATGTCCTGGGAAAGACTGGTGAGATTGTAGAGTTTGGCGCAGTTCTGGGAGGCGATGGCGGCGATGTCGTTGCGGGAGGACATGGCAACCATTGCCGCGGCAGTGGCGGTGTTTTCGACGGGGACCGCCTTGACCTTCGGATGTTCTCGGAAGAACTTCTCGCATTGTCCGAGCGCCTGCGGGTGCGAATAGACCTCGCGGATGTCCTCGAGGCGCGTTCCCTGCGGCGCGAGGAGATGGTGTGCAATGTGCATTTTCAGGCTGCGTGCAATGAAGAACTTGTGCTCCAGCATCAGGGAGTAGACGGGGCCCACCGTTCCATAATTGGAGTTTTCCACTGGCAGGATGCCGTAGCGGCAAAGACCTTTCTCGACGGCGGTGGCGACGCCTTCAAAGTTTTTCACCCATGTGATTTCTGGCACGTCAAAAAAATGTTCTGCCGCAATCTGTGCGTAGGCGCCTTCCTCGCCCTGCACGGCGACGGTTGCCAGCGTGGGGAACAGCGCAGGCGTGTTCTCCCGCGCGTGGAGGATGCTCTGGGACAGGTCTCCTGCCTCATGGGAGGTTTCAATCTGCCGTGCGCGGCTGACATCCATCAGCGTCGCGTAGAGGACGCGCACATAGCCCGCCAATTCTGGCGGGACCGCCTTAGAGACGCGCGCAAGGATTTCGCGTTCGCGCTGAGGTACGAAGGTCGGCTGGTGTTTTTCACGCTTGATGTTGCCGATTTCCTCGGAACACTTCATGCGCTCCTGAAAACAACGCACAATCTGGTCATCCAACTCGTCAATCTTCGCTCGGTAATCTGAAAGTTCCATTTTGCTTCTCCTTGATTTTTCGTGGACCAATTGCAAAATCTTTTTGGGGAGTCCACAGAATACTCAGAATACTCAGAAGCAATCCGCCGCTTCGCGGCGGCTTGCGCTTTGTATTCTATTTCATATCAAGTGCTTGGCCGCGCGTCAGCGCGGACAAACTGTTCTGTGTATTCTGTGGCCTCCCAATGGTTTTCCTTATTGTTCGTAGGTCTTCGCTTCCAGTAGCAAATCCAGAAGCACAATCGCAAACGCGGCCTCGACGACGGGGACCGCGCGCGGCACAATGCATGGGTCGTGGCGACCTTGCACCGTGAGTTTTGCCGGGGTCATGGTTTGCAAATCAACGGAATCCTGCTCGCGTCCAATGGAGGGTGTCGGCTTGAACGCGATTCTTGCGATGAGGGGCATTCCCGTCGTGATTCCGCCGAGGACGCCGCCGGCGTGGTTGGTGCGTGCGTGCAGAGCCTTGCCGTCAGTGGTCCAGGAATCGTTATTGACGGAGCCGCGTGCGTCTGCCGCAGCCCATCCATCGCCGATTTCGAACGCGCGGACGGCGGGGATTCCGAACAGGAAGGAGGCAAGTCGGTTTTCCACTCCTCCGAACATGGGGCTGCCCCACCCAACAGGGACCCCGATGGCTGCACATTCAATGACACCCCCAACGGAATCCTGCTCTTGACGTGCTGACGCAACGGCCGCTTGCATCGTTTCCCCGACGCCTGCATCCAGTACGGGGAAGGACGCCTTGGCGGGCGAAAGGAGTTCCTCCGCTGTGAGAGTGACAGCCTCGAACGGGCGGTCGTCAATTCCTGCGAGCCGTTTGATGTGCGCCCCAATGAGAATCCCCTTTCGGGCGAGGATTTGGCGTGCAACGCCGCCTGCCATGCAGAGCGGTGCGGTCAGGCGTCCCGAAAAGTGACCGCCGCCGCGAACATCCTGGGCACCATGGAAACGGACGGACGCGGGGTAGTCCGCATGCCCTGGACGCGGGATTCTGCGGAGGGTATCGTAGTCCCGGCTGTGCTGGTCATGGTTGCGGATGATGGCTACGAGCGGGGCACCGGTGGTGTGTCCATCCAGGATTCCCGACAGGAATTGCGGCGTGTCGCTTTCTTTGCGTGCCGTGGCATACGGAGCCTTGCCGGGGGCACGTCGAGCAAGAAAATCGTTTAATTCCTGCATGTCGATGGGTTCGCCTGGAGGGACTCCGTCCATTGTGACGCCGATGGCCTCGCCGTGGGATTCCCCGAAGATTTGGATTTGAAAGATTTTGCCCCAGTTAGATGACATGGTAGACGCCTCCGAGGGTTTTGAGGTCGTTGAGAAAGGTGGGATAAGACTTTGCAACGGCTTCCAGGCCGTTGATGCGTACGGGGGTGAGACGTGCCGCTAGCGCTGCCGCCATGACGAGGCGGTGGTCGTTGGCGGTATCGACAGTGCCTTCGTGCAGCGGGCTTCCCGTGATGACCAGGGATTCGGAAAACTCCTCGACTTGCGCGCCGAGGGCGCGGAGCAGGCGCGTGACGGTCGCAAGTCTGTCGCTCTCTTTCAGACGCAAACGCGCCGCATTGCCGAGGTGCGTCTGTTCGCCGGGATTCGTCGCCGTGGCGACAACCGCGAGCACGGGCAGCAAGTCAGGAATGTCGCTGACATCGATGTACCCTCCGTGCAGCGAGGAGGGAAATGCAGTGAAGGCATCGCCGTTTTGTTCGATGCGTGCACCCAATTTTCGAAGGACGTCCACGATGGCGCGGTCCCCTTGACCGGCGTTCCGTAGACCTGTGACAGTGACTGGTTTCGTTCCAATGACGCCAGCGGCGAGCCACATGGCCGCGGAGGACCAGTCCCCCGAAATCTGGAACGTCCCTGGCGAGTGGTATTCCTGATTGCCAGGGATGTGCCAGCGGTCCATCGTTTGTATGACGAAGATTCCAAACTTGTCGAGGACCTCGAGAGTGAGGGAGATGTAACTGGCAGATTCGAGGGGAGTGGTGAGGCGGATTTCGCTGGTGCCGTCCAGAAGAGGCAAGGCGAAAAGGAGGCCAGAGATGTACTGGCTGGAAACATTGCCCGGCAGGAGGAACGTCCCCGGACGTAGTCCTCCGTGTACGGTGAGGGGGAGCGCATCGCCGTCAATGTTTGCGCCATTGTCGCGGAGTGTGGCGAGGAGGTCGCCGATGGGGCGTTCGGGAAGCCGTCCGCATCCGGTGACGGTCACGGGGGATGTGGCACGCGCGGCCAGCACAGGGAGAAGGAATCGGAGGGTGGAACCGCTCTCGCGGCAGTCCATCTGTGAAGGAATCTGATGTGGTGTCGTGACGATTCGCGTGATTGCTCTTTTCCTGGCGCCTCGCCCCCAGGCGTATTGTAAGTCAAGAAACCGTTGCACAGGAGCGATTCGCGCCCCGTGTGCGGTCGGCGTGACGGTGGTGCCGAGTGTCTGGACGGCGCTGGCAGTCGCCTGGATATCCTTGCTCCATTCCCCTTCCAGAAGGATTTCCGTGGTTTTTTCCGCCAAGGAGGCAGCCAGGAAAACGCGGTGCGCTTCGGATTTGGAGGGAATGGCGGCGATTTTCCCAGTCAGGGGACCTGGCAGGCATTGGATGCAATGCGGAAGGGGTTGGGAGAGTTCAGTCATTGGCGGCCTCATAGAATGCTTCCAATTGTTCGAGGGGCATCGGGAGGATTTCGCATTGGCCGAGTTCGCGCGGTACGATGAGGGAGATGGTTCCTCCTGCGCGTTTCTTGTCCCGTTTCATGGCAGCCATCAAGTCTGCGACAGGGTAGGGCGAGCGTGTTCCAAGCCCCGTGGCTTCCAGTCCGTGCAGGATGGCGTTCCGGCATTTTGCGGAGGTGATTCCTGCAGAGAACCCCGCGCGGGCGACCATCGCCATTCCAATGGCAACGGCGTGGCCGTGGCTGATTTGGAAATTGCTGGCAAGTTCGATGGCGTGCGCAGCCGTGTGCCCGAGGTTCAGCAGTTTGCGGACTCCCTTTTCTGTGGGGTCCTGCTCCACGATGTTTGCCTTGATTTCCGCGCAACGCGCGATGCTCTCCGGCTCCAAGGCAACCGATGGCTTCGTGACGATTCTCTCAAACAGTGAGGCATCTTGCAGAACGCACGTCTTGAGCATCTCGGCAAGACCGTCCTCGATGTATTCCTGCGGAAGGGTTCGCAAGGTGTCCACGTTTGCAAATACGCCCGATGGCTGGTGGAAACTTCCAACCAGATTTTTTCCTTGGTCCAAATCCACGCCCGTCTTTCCCCCGATGGAGGAATCTACCATCGCCAGGAGGGTCGTCGGAAATTGCAGGAAGGGAACCCCACGCAACCAAATGGAGGCCGCAAACCCCGCCACATCGCCTACGACTCCACCTCCCAACGCCACAACCAAACCGCTGCGGGTCAAACCAAACTCGGCAAACCCCTCCAGAAGACTCTGAACCGTCCCCAAATGCTTGGAACTCTCCCCGGCCGGAAATGTCTGACCGTACTGGCGGATACCTGCATGCGCAAAAAGCCCGTGTACTTCGCCGAGGTAGAGCTCCCCTACATTCGAGTCGCTGACAATGTACACCTCCGTGGCCTGGAGCGACGGGAGAACTGGCCAGCCGTGCTGGATCCGAATGGAGTAGGGCGGGGTGGTGTGGACTTGGATGGTTGGCATAGCGGTTATTTCTGCTTGAGGATTTCCTGCTCGTGTTTGTCGACTTCGGCCTTGACGCGGGCCCCGTCGTCGATGAGTCCCCTCATGGAGTCATGGTCATTGTTGGCGAGCGCGTCGCGGAATTGCTGGAGTTGATGCAAGAAAGCGTCGAGTTCCGCGAGGAGGGGAGTTTTGTTTTGAAGGAAGAGTTCGGTCCACATGTCGGGTTGCATGGTAGCGACGCGTGACATGTCTCGGTAACTTCCCGCGTGCATTCCCGTGTGGCGCATGGCGGTGGGGCTTTTGATGTAGGCGCTGGAGATGATGTGCGGGAGTTGGGAGGTGAAGGCGATGACGCGGTCGTGCTCTTCTGGGGTTGCGATGGTGATTCGTCCAAATCCGAGGGAGAGGAAGAACTCCTTGGCGCGGGCAAGGTCTTCAATGGAGGTGCCAATGGGGGGTAGCAGAATCATGGAAGCGCGGTAGAAGAGGTTTGGTTGTGCGGCGGCGAATCCAAATCGTTCGATGCCGGCCATGGGGTGCCCGCCGATGAAGGTGAATCCATGTTCCTCGGCAAGGCGGTTGCCCAGTTCGCAGATTTCCTGCTTGATGCCGCAGCAGTCCACCACGAGGGTGCCTTTGCCGAGGCGACCTGCGTTTTGCTTGAGCCAGTCCAGCGTGGTTTGCGGGTAGAGGGCGAGCAATAGAATGTCGCAGGTCTTGAACTTGGCTGGCGTGAGGACACCGTCGATGGCCTCGACCATCTTGGCGCGGAGCACGGTCGCCTCCTGCTTGTCAAATCCCAGGACATGGTAGCCGCCCGCACGCTTGGCTGCTTTTGCCAGGGAGCCGCCGCTCAGACCGAGACCGATGATTCCAATTCGTTTCATTTGCCAGTGGGCTCCCAGCCAAGTGCGGCACGAACCGCGTTGATTTTCTTGACTACGTCAGCAAATACCTCGGGCAGAAGTGCCTGAGGTCCGTCGCAAAGCGCGTGGGCGGGGTCGTTGTGAACCTCGATTTCGAAACCGTCACAACCGGTGGCGGCTGCGGTGACGGCCATGCTGGGGACGTACTTGGAGTAACCGAGAGCATGGCTGGGGTCGATGACGACGGGGAGGTGCGTGAGTTGGTGAAGGACGGGGACGGCGGAGAGGTCGAGCGTGTTTCGGGTCGCAGTCTCGAATGTGCGAATGCCGCGTTCACAGAGGATGACGTTGGGATTGCCGCCTGCCATGATGTATTCGGCGCTCATCAGCAGTTCCTGAATGGTGCCCGACATGCCGCGTTTGAGTAGGATGGGCTTCTGCAACGTGCCGAGTTTTTTGAGCAATTCGAAGTTCTGGGAGTTGCGTGCCCCGACCTGAATCACGTCCACGTCCTCGAAAAGGTCCAGTTGTGAGATGTCCATGATTTCCGTGACGATGGGCATGCCCGTCTCCTTTTTGGCCTCCAGCAGGAACTTCAATCCCTGGCTGTGGAGACCCTGGAAGGAATACGGAGACGTGCGTGGTTTGAAGGCGCCCCCGCGGAGCATTGTCGCACCTGCTTTCTTGCAGAGTTCCGCCACCAGAATGATTTGCTTCTCGCTTTCCACCGAACAGGGGCCTGCGATGATCTGGCAGTGTCCCCCGCCGATTTTGTGCCCTCCAACGTCAATGACCGTGTCCATGGGATGGAACTTGCGGTTTGCCTTTTTGTATGGCTCCTGGATGCGTTTCACATCCTCCACAATGTCCAGCGCCTGAATCAAATCAATGTCAATCGCTGTCGTGTCTCCCACCAGACCCAGTACCGTCTGGTGTACACCCATCGACTCGTGGATCGTGATTCCCTGGCTCTGCAACCAGTGCTTCAGATTCTCCACTTGACGCGGATTCGGATTCTCCTTCAAAATGACAATCATCGCTCAGTTCCTTCTACATTCTTGCTTGTATTTCTTTGGAAAAACGAAAAAACCGGCAGGAGCAATGCTCGCTGCCGGTCTTGTTCTCAGTTCCACCAACCTTTGGATGACTCATCGGTTCCCTAGTTGGTCTTTCCCACGGCGAAGCATTGCGACGCTTTGCTGCTAAAGTAATACGCAAAGTCGCAATAATAAAACATCGCCTGGAAAATCTGCTGCTTCATCTCACTTTTCCTTGCAAACATTTCTAATGTAACCGCTAAAATCCCCTTTGCAAATCGTTCCCACTAAAAAAAACGAAAAAAGATCACCGACCCACACCCCACGACAATCGCAACCAGCGACAATCGCACACTGTGACACACGACGAAGATCTCCGACTTACGCCCCACAATAAACGCGACTCGCCACTCGAATAAAAAAGCATTCTGAGGAGGGCGAAGAAGACCAGGCGGCCGGCGAAGAATGGAAGTTCGTACACATCACCCCTTCCCAGGAGGAAGTGCTCAGGAAGTTGGTGATTCTGCCTCTAATGGAGACACACCCCAAAAGAAAGCGCGGTCGTCCCAGAAAAAAAGATGACATCGACTTGAAAAATCTGGGGGGGGTATTACATTCATTGTAAAAGTGGCTGGGGCAATGGGTGTTGCCCTGCTTTGAGTCACGCCAGTGGGTGTATAGTCCCACTCATTGGGAAAGTTCGAAATAAAAGTTGTGCTATTTTATAGCAATGCGTCAGTTTTTAAACTCAAAATTGCAACTCATCTTCTTCAACCAGAAGGTACTATGCGGAAAATTTGTTTCCGTTCTTTCTTTGTGTATAGATAAGGAACATGCCGAAGAACTCATTTTGAGTGTCTCCCTTCGTTCTTTTCATAGGTCGTGAGAAACCCCATCTTCGAAAAAGAGAACTTTTTTTGTTCCTGAGAATTGAGCTCTCTGTATTAGATTAGACCAAAAATCGACATGAATGTTTTTTGCAATTTTCTGAATGAAGTAAGATGAAGACTCTTCCTGAAATAGTTTCTTTAGTTACGGAATCAAAAGAAACATATGTTGCTGATTTTGTGCCACCTGGTACTATATTAGCCAATCAATATCAGGTGGTTTCATTGCTAAAAAGCGACTCCTGCATGCTCTCTTATTTATGCAAGGAGCTAAACACGGAAGAATCCGTCGTTATACATATGATCCCCGACTGTCTGACTGCAAATGACATCCAGTCGAAATGGAAGCAACTGTTTGATGATTTGACATCACTGGATTCAAAAAACATTTTTACCAATTACCAATTGGTGACAGCTTCGAATCAAAGACTGCTAGTTTTGGCGAAGTACCCCAAGGGCAACAATCTCGTTCAGTGGCGTGAAAACCACGATATTGATTTGGAAGAGAATAGAGTTATCTTAAAACAGTTGCTCCTTGATGCTGCCTGTGGTCTGGACTCCCTTCATTCTCGTGGAATGGTTCATGGTTGTGTCATACCGGAAAATATGCTTGTGACCGGCGATAATTCATTGATTCTCATAAAAACGGGCTTTTTTTCACTTTTGGGTCAACAGATGGGGAAACGTCATAAGACGTCGGAAAACAGGGGATACCTTGCCTATCAAGCTCCAGAGTTGTGGAATGGTGACGAGACGGGTTCAAAATCAGAACAGTATTCTCTTGCCGCAATAACCTATGAACTGATTTCTGGCGTGAAGCCTTTTGGCTGGGTCGCAAGGGCAGATATGCTCAAAAATGTGGTTTCCACCCAAATGCCTGATCCTCCGCTCAATTCCACAAAGACGGAGATTTCTGCGATTATGAAGGCACTTGATCGAGATCCTCAAAGACGATATTCCACATGCAAGCGTTTTGTAAAGGCGTTGACGCCATTCAGGCCAAGTCCATTGCAGGTGAAAGCTTGCCTTGCGGCCGTAGTCGTTTTTTTCCTTCTGGCAGGGGGGGCAGTCCTTGCCAAAGCCATAGGTCAATGGCAGGAGAATGCGCGTGTTGCCCGTCTAGAAGCAGAAGCGAAAGCCGAGGAACAGCGTCGAACAGTTGAAATGAACAAAAGAAGCAATGAAGCTGGTCAACTTCAATGGAAGGCGAAAGTTGCCCTGCAGGAAGTTCTGGCACGAAAACTGGATGAGGGGCAGACATTCGGGGAACACGTCAGAACGGCCCAGCAAAAGTATTCCGATGGGGAAATGGCTGTCAAGGAGGGACGGAGAGCGGATGCTTATTCTTTCTTTTCAGAATCCCTTGAAAACAGCGGTTGGGTTAGAAACAATGCGGAAGTTCGCAATACCATAAAGAAAACGATGCAAAGAATCCTGGCGCTTCGAGACGCGGAAGAGGATTATACCCAAAAGTTTTTCCCCGAACGGTGGCAAAAAGTCACAGATGTCTGCAATGCCGCCGTAGTTGCTTTTGAGTCTGGAAGTTTCATGCAAGCGGAAAAGCGGTTTATGGAAGCGGATAAAGAACTTTCGCAGCTGGCAAAAGATGTTGCCGATTTTATGAAGAAAGAGTATGTTGAAGCGGCAGACAAGGCGGCAATGGATGCAAACTGGGAACTCGTTCAAGAGTATGGGAGAAAAATGGAGAAGTTAGATTCAGAACTTGGAAAAAGTTATTTGGAAAAGGCGTCTATTGAAATCCAAAGAAAAACTATTTCAGATGAACTGCTTCTTGCAGAAAAGTCGAAATCCATGACTGAATGGGAGAATGTAATTCTTCATTGCAATAAGGTTCTTGAACTGGCTGGCAATGACAAGAAAGCCAGAGAATTGCTTGAGGAGGCGACTTTAGCCACTACCTGCAATTTGCAAGCCAAGACAAGAATCGACGATGAATATGTTGTATGTTCCATAGAAATAAACAATGAAGAGATTTCTGGAACTACTCATGAAGTGATCAAGAATCTTCCATATAATAAGCAGATTTCTATTCGTTTCGTGTGTGTGAGAGACAATACGCAATACGAGTGGAATGGAATAATTGATTGCAATTGGAAGGGTGTACAGACATTGGATTTCACCCTTGAAAAATCAGTGGATTTGCTGCTCAATGGAATGAACGAGGCACGAATGAAAATGGATTGGCATAAATTGCTTGCCTTGTCAACCAAACTGCTTCTTCTTGATCCGCAATCCGAAAAGGCCGTTCAAATGAAGAATCTCGCCGAACTGGAATTGTCTTGTAATGCATGCATCATTCCGATGATAAACGGTGTGGAGGTGGTAGCAGAATATACTTTGGATTCTAAGCATAATACTACAGGTGCTATTTTAAGAAATCTGACGTTCAATAAGGAATACATCATAGAACTTCATGCGGTACAAGAGGGAACACCATGGGAAGGTGTGTGCAAGTTCAAGACTGATTGGACTGGTGTGAAGAAAATAACTGTAACACTGCAAAAGACTACAGATATTTTGTTACAGAAGGCACGTGCCTCGTTGGAAAAAAAGGATTGGCAACTTGCCTACGATAATGCAAAGAAGGTATTGACCTTGCTTCCTGAGGATCCAGAAGCTATCAGATTGCGTGACGCTGCAGAGACGCAGTTAACTTGCAATCTTAAAATCAGAGCTATGCTTGATGGGCATGAGGTTGAAGCGGTCATTGCTGGTTCAACTGCAAACACTTCACACATCATACGTAGGTTAGAGTGGGGGAAAAAGTTCAAGTATGTTATTTCATATTCTGTTGGAGGGAAAATATACAAGGGAGATTGCGAAGTTATTTGCGATTGGACAGGAATAAAAGAAATTGAAATAGCCTTGAAAGATGAGATTAAACTTTTATCTACCTATGCAAATGATTTGGTTAAGGATAAAGAATGGAATAAATTGTTATCCGTTGCAAGAAAAATACTTGAAATAGACAGTAAAAACGAATTGGCAAAACATTATATTGAACTGGCAGAAATCAACACAATGAAATGCCTTCAAATACAACCTTTAATAGGTGCTACGCCTGTTGTTGGGGATGTGTATCAAATGGAGATTTCAGATTCCACAAAATTGACGAACTATATTGGTATGACTTCGTCATTAATAAAGAAATTAGCGCCTATAACAAAGCAAACATATTATGTAATATATTTGAATCCTGAGGAAGATGTTTTTTATTGGGGAGAATTAAAACTAAATGAAAATTGGACGGGCGTTAAAAAGGTTATCATTATTCTAACAAAGATGAATCCATCTATTATATCACTAGGGAAGGAAAGTATAAAAATGAAAAAGCACACTCCTATTTCTTGGGAAAGCTTCAGTTTAATAACCAAAACTCAGTTTAAGGAAATTACAGGTTACGATAATTTTCTAAGTATTTCATATTCAATTAAAGATACTGGTTGGACTTTTGCAGGAAAGCCATATTACCGAAATGTGCGAACTATAAATCTTGATATGTATTCGATTCAAGATTTTTGTCGATTATTAACCCAAAAATGTATTAATGACAAAATAATCCCCCCTTTTTTTCAATTCGAATGTATTGCTTGGTCAAATACTGGATTCAAGGTAAGATTAACTTCTCTTTTATCAACTACTCCTTTTCTAAGAAAGAACAATGAATGAATACAATTTAATTGTTTTCAAGGATACAGGTTTGCACATTTGCTTTGTTCCTATGTTTCTCACTGTAGGAGCAGACGACAAACCCTTGTCGAAGCATGAAATGTCTCAGTATGGCATTTCTATTGATGCCTCTTACCAGTATGATGCTGGTTTACAGATTTCAAATGATTTTGCCCGTGATTTCATTAAAGCGTCGGAAACCTCAGAATGGAGTCAATTGAATCCCAGCATACCTTATATACGCATAAAACTAGGACATGTTGTTTATAGAAAAGCGGATGACGCTAATGAATATTTAATATGGGGGATTCGTCTTGCATTAGAGACAAATACAGGGGACAACTCACGAGGTTATACCATAAGACGACGCAAACCAACTGATAAGGAATTGGCACGGAATGCCGTAAATCCGACTTATCGGCCTGTAGATTCCCTCTATATTTCAGGTGATGAAAATTGTTCTTTCCCACTTAAGGTTCTTGGAAGAGTTGATATTCAAATTAATGTTATCTGGAGAGAAGTAAAGCATTTGGAAGTGCAAAATGTAGATATTGTTCTTGATTTTGACAATACAAGAACATGTGCCATCCTGTTGGAAGAGTTCTCGGACAGACCTGCAGATACTTTGCGTACCTTCTGCCGTCCTCTACAGTTGGATAACCCAAATGAAGTTTCGTCAGGTTTGGAATCAGCTATTGTTCCCTCGTGGTTTATTACTCATCAGGCAATGTTTGACAATTTTACCGAGGACGATTCCTTTTTAATGGATGACTGGAGATTCATTGATAAATCCACAGGCTTCATCTTCAAAAAGCATTGTAATCAATTGATAGAAGTTTGGGAGAAACATCCGCAGATGTTTGGACGCAATTCATTGATTAAAGTTGGACGAGAAGCACAAAAACTATATAGTCTAGAAAAGGTTCGTGACGATTTGACGCACGGGCTGAAAATCGAGCAAAGTTCTCCCAAGCGCTATTATTGGGATACGGACGCAAGCAATTTAGAGCAAATTGCTTGGTCGATGGTGAATAATGATATAGAGGTTTCTTCCAAGAAATCGCTTTGCTCCACATTAAATGGTGAGTTGTTGCGTTTTCTCCCAGTGGATGGTTCAATACTTGATTTTGATAATGGATATCCAGAACACCTTCAGGCACCCGAAAAACCTTTTTATCCACGTGCCACAACAATCACTCTATTTTTGTATGACATATTGGAAAAAGCATGGAGTGCCATCAATTCCTCTGCTTTTGCTGACAACGACACTTCAAAGAAACGACGTATAAACAAGTTGATTGCGACATTTCCATCTGGATGGTCAATGGACGAGATTGAAAAATACAAATTACGCTTCCAGGAAGCCATTAATATTTTCCAAGCCCTGAATTGCAGAAATAGCGAGGCGAAAATCAAACTGGAGATGCCTCTTGATGAAGGTGCGGCAAGCCAGTTACCCATTATTTTCAGCGAAATTAGAAAATGTGACGAGGATTATATGTCATGGATTGAAGGAAACACCCTGCATGACAAAGACTATGTTCGTGTGATGAACATCGATATCGGCGGTGGTACGACGGATGTTGCCATCATAGAGTACGGACAATTAGGAAGGGTAAGCGGTGCTGTTGCCATCAATTCAAAGTTGATTTTCAAAGATGGCAGTTCCGTTGCAGGAGAT
>JAFRLI010000053.1 GCA_017431255.1 Victivallales bacterium | reverse complement strand
TGGCTCCTCACTGGAAAACCCTGGCAAGAAAAAAACGACTAGAGGCGCTAGCATCTAGCACATCTAGCACATCTAGCACATCTAGCACATCTAGCCCATCTAGCCCATCTAGCCCATCTAGCACATCTAGCACATCTAGCCCATCTAGCCCATCTAGCACATCTAGCACATCTAGCCCATCTAGAATCTCTAGAAAAAAAGGCATGAGGCGGTTTGTTTTCCGAAAATTGGGTATTATAGTTACTTTGGGATACTTTTTAGGAAACAAACACCATGATAAGCACAGAAAAAATCTTGAACACGGTGGAGATGGTTCAGAAGGACAATCTGGACGTCCGCACCGTCACGATGGGCATCAACCTGATGGATTGCCGCGACACGGACATAGACGTGTTGTGCCGCAAAGTCGTCAACAAAATCGAGAAGCACGCGGGAAACCTGGTGGAGACCTGCGAGCAGATGGTTGCGAAGTACGGCATCCCGATTGTCAACAAGCGCCTGGCGGTCAGTCCGGCGGCGGATGTAGCGGCGGGGTTTGACGTAGCGGGATTCGTGAAGTTGGCGAAGGCGTTGAACCAGGCGGCGCGTTCCGTCGGCATCGACATTGTAGGCGGGTACACCGCGCAGGTGCAGAAAGGCACCAGCCGGGGGGACGCCACACTGCTGGAATCCCTGCCCGAAGCCATCCACAGCACGGAGAAAGTCTGCGCGTCCATCAACCTTGCCAGCAGCAGGGCCGGCATCAACATGGAAGTCGTCGGTCAAATCGGGCACATTCTAAAGGCCATGGCGGAGAACAGCCGCGACAACGACGGCTTTGACTGCGCGAAACTCGTGGTATTTGCCAACCAGCCCGAGGACAACCCTTTCATGGCGGGGGCCTATTTGGGCCATGGCGAGCCAGACACCGTCATCAACGTCGGAGTTTCGGGGCCGGGGGTAGTCAAGCGAGCGTTGGAGCGCCGCATTGAGCGTGACGGTGCGGAGAATCTGGGTTTGGATGACCTTGCAGAGGAGATCAAGCGCACGTCCTGCCGTGTCACGCGTTGCGGGGAACTCATCGGCCGAGAAGTAGCGCACCTGCTGGGGACGCAGTTTGGCGTCGTGGATTTGTCGCTGGCGCCCACTCCAAAGGTAGGCGATTCCATCGGTGAAATCCTCACCTGCCTGGGACTGGACGCCATCGGTGCGCCTGGTTCCACCGCGTGCATTGCCATGTTGAACGACGCCGTCAAGAAAGGCGGGGCCTTTGCTTCCCAGGCGGTCGGCGGTCTTTCGGGCGCATTCATCCCCGTCTGCGAGGATTCCGCCCTGGCGGACGCCGCCACAAAAGGCGACCTCACCCTGGAGAAACTCGAGGCCATGACCTGCGTCTGCTCCGTCGGTCTCGACATGATTGCCATCCCCGGAGACACCCCCGCCGAAACCATCTCCGCCATCATCGCCGATGAAATGGCAATCGGCATGATTAACAAGAAAACCACCGCCGTCCGCCTGATCCCCGTCCCCGGCAAGAAAGCCGGCGACCGCATCGAATTCGGCGGTCTCTTCGGCGGCGGCACCGTCATGCCCGTCCACAATCCTGGCAAATCCGCGCGTTTCATCCGATTCGGAGGACGCATCCCCGCTCCTATTCACTCCCTCAACAACTAGCCACCAGAATATGGCACAGAAAAAAGCACAAGAGAGAATTGCAATTCTAGGCGACATCCATGCCAACTTGGAGGCGTTCCAGGCCGTCCTCGCCGCCGCGAAGGAACGCGGGGTCACGCAATATGTCTGCATTGGCGACCTTGTCGGCTACAACGCCAATCCGAAGGAGTGCCTGGATATGCTGCGGGCGCTCAAGCCGATTGGTGTCGTGATGGGGAATCACGACGAATACGTCGGTGCCAACCACGATTTATCGGGATTCAACCCCGTTGCGCAGTTGGCGGTCAAATGGACGCGGGAGCGTTTGAGCATGGACGACCGCAAATGGCTCACGTCCCTGCCCTACCAGAAGGAAATCTTCCGTTTTGGGACGGGAATGCCGCCATTCTGCATCGTGCATGGCACGCTGGACAATCCGGGGATGTGGGGATACATCTTCACACGGCTCAATGCCATGGCCTCCATGGAATACCAGGGCAACGACAACCTTTGCTTCTGCGGGCACACGCATGTCCCGATGTATTTCATCAAAGACGACCTGGATACGAAGGCGTTCTATTTCCCGTTTGAGAAGCCTCTCAAACTGGAGATGAACCAGAAGTACCTCTTCAATGTCGGTAGTGTCGGCCAGCCACGGGACGGCGACCCGCGCGCCGCCTTCACCATCTACATTCCCGATGACGAAACCGTCGAACTCATCCGGGTGCCCTACGACATCAAGAAGACCCAGGAGAAAATCGTCGCGGCGGGTCTGCCGCCACGTCTGGCGGACCGTCTCGCCGAAGGGCGTTGACGAGGAGGGGCGCAAGTTGCGCGTGCTCATTGTCAAACCCAGCAGCATTGGAGACGTCCTGCACACCTTTCCGGCAGTGGCGCTTCTGCGCCGTGCGGTGCCTGAAGTCGCCGCGCTCGACTGGGTTGTGAACGACTCTCTGATGGACGTGGTACGGCTCTGCGGGGATGTGGACCGCATTATCCCCTTCCCGCGCAAGACCGCCTGGCGTCCGTCTGCTCTTTTCCATTTTATGCACGAACTGCGCGCCGAACGCTACGATGTCGTGCTCGACTTCCAAGGATTGCTGCGCAGCGGTCTCATTACGTATTTTTCGCATGCAAACGTGCGGGCGGGCTTTGCCTGCGCCCGGGAAGGCGCGTCCTGGTTCTACAACCAAAAGGTCGCGCTTCCCGAAATGCACGCGCACGCGGCGGACAAGAACCTCACGCTCGTGCGAGAGGTCTTCCATCTCCCTGACGATCTCCCTACACCCACTGCGAAAATCCATATTCCTGCAAACGGAAACGCCGAAGCCGACCGTCTCGCAGAACGCCTCCCAGGCAAGGGCCCGCTTCTCGCCGTCTGCTTCTCCTCCCGCTGGCCCAGCAAGAACTGGCCCCTCCCCTTCCTGGCGCAAATCCTCGAACTCGTCACCGCCGCCATTCCCGATGTCCGCATCTGGCTCCTCGGCGCACAAAACGACGTTTCGGACGGCGACCGCCTCGCCACGCTTGCACCGCACGCACGGCCCGTCAACCTCGCAGGAAAAACCTCCTTCGGCGGTCTTGCCGCCCTGCTGGCTCGTTCCCGCGCGTTGATGACGGTCGACAGCGGGCCCATGCACCTCGCCGCCGCGCTCGGCACACGCTGCTTCGCCTTGTTCGGCGCAACCGATCCCGTCCTGACGGGTCCCTATGGTCCCGCGCACGTCGTCTTCCGCAGTCCGTGCCCCGATTCCCCTTGTCTCGAACGCAACTGTCCTCGCCACGCCGACTGCACTGCCAACCTCGCTCCCGACACCATCGCCACATCCATCCTTCCCTTCCTTCAAACTCAAGGAACAGTACAATGAAACATCCTATCTCCCAGTTTGCCCTGCTCCTATTTCTGCTCGCACTCCCCCTCTATGCGCAAATCGGCATGAACCTTACCGCCGATTACGACAACTTCCTGCGATACGAGCCCATCAAACTCAAACTCCTCCTGCGCAACTACTCCGGAGGTACCCTTGTGTTCAGTTCCCAGGAAAACAATGGACGACTCTCCTTCAAGGTCACCAACCAGGCCGGACAGCACATCGGCTCCCTCGACCCACGCGCCAACCCCATGGCAGACCTCGTCTTCGGACCTGGCGAATCCCGCGAACTCACCATCACCCTCAACACTCTCTTCGACCTACAGAAGGCCGACCAGTACACCGTCACCGCCTTTATCGAACACAAGCGAATGCGGCAGGCCTTCTCCTCCAATCCCATTACCTTCGAAATCCGTGAAGGAACGGTCCTCGCCAGCAAAACCGTCGGTCTCCCCACCGCCAACAACACCGATGCCATCCAAAGCATTACCGCCTCCCTCATGCGATTCTACGATGGCAAACGCGAAATCTACTGCCTCCGCATCGATGACGATGAACACGTCTACGGCACCTTCCGCATTGGCCCGTTCATCCACGGCAGCCAACCACAACTGGATGCCGACGGCTCCAGCGCCATCCACGTCCTCGTGCAAGTCCGTCCTCGACTCTACTCCTACGCGGTCTACTCCATGATCAACGGCGAAGCCAAGCAGCGTATGCAACGGTACTACGTCCCCAACGGAGGCGTTCCGCAAATTGTGCGCGCCACGGGGTACCTTCGCGTCCTCTACGCACGCCCCGCCAAGGAAGGCGTCGATTTCCGCTACCAAGACGAAAACTGGGACCCCAAACAAAAATAACGGGGCCGCCTCCGAAGGGCACGCCTTCCAGGAAACTCGCCTGAATTGTGCCCCAAAGAGCCAAAACAGCCACAAGCCATTCACCCAAAGCCACAAACTACTATGGAAGGATCCTGGAACAACCCGCCGCCGCTCCCGTCGCTCCCGCCACAACAGCCCATGTCACCGCCGCCGATGCAGCAACCGCCACCACCGCCACAGAAGCAATCTGGAGGACTTTTCACAGGGCTCTCCCTCGGCTGCCTGCTCGGGTGCGGAACCATGCTCCTCATCCTGCTCGTCTGCGCCGGCGTATTCATCTTCGGCATTTTCGCTCTCTTTGAATCCGAGGAATCCGAGAACTTCTTTGATTCCCCCACCCTCGCCAAGAGCAATGTCAAACAAACCGTCATCCAGGAAGGTGACAAAAACGAGACCATCGCCGTCATCGCCGTGAACGGAATGATTACGCGACAGGACAACTACACCGTCGCCTCCTCGCGACGCATCTGCAAGGCCCTTCGCAACGCCGCCGGCGACGCCAAAGTCAAAGCCATTCTCATCGACATGGACACCCCCGGCGGCGAAGTCACGGCCGCCGATGAAATCCACCGCGAAATCCGCAAAATCAAAGCGGAACGTCCCAAACTCCCCATCCTCACCTGCATGCATTCCATGGGAGCCTCGGGCGGCTATTATGTCGCGGCGGCAACCGACTACATCATCGCCAACCAGCACACCTTCACGGGTTCCATCGGCGTCATCATGTCCACGTTCAACGCCACCGAACTCATGCAGAAAATCGGTCTTCAAGAGGTCACGTTCTGCTCGGGCAACATGAAAGACATGCTCAGCATGAGCCGCCCCATCTCTGAAAAGGAAAAGGAGTACTGCAACGCCCTCATCCAGGAATCCTTCACCGCATTCGCGCAAGTCGTCGCTGACGGACGCAAGGAGTATCCCGACGTTGACGCCGTCAAGGCCGCCGAGTTTGCCGATGGACGCGTCCTCTCGGGCGCACACGCGAAGGAACTGGGCCTAGTCGATGAGTTGGGAGGATTTGACGATGCGATTGGATACGCTACCCAGCAAGCCTCCCTCGCCAATCCGCGGGTGGTTCTCTACTCGGAGAAGGGGAACTGGATGGACATGCTGCTCGACACCAAGTCAAACTTGCGCCCGCTGGGTGTCCAGGACGCTCTTCCCGTGAAGGGGGTCCAACTCGAAGCCGGGAAAATGTACTATCTCGCTCCCACCGTCATCGCGAAATAACAACATGAAGCACTTTCTCACCATCCTGATTGCCGCCTGCGCCACGCTCCTGGCGCAGCAGTTCGAGCCGCGACAGAGCCTCTGGGACAAGGCCGACCCCATCGCCGCTCCCGACGCCATTCCAGGCGGGCGAATCGTGCAGTTCCTGGGGCCTTCCCCCAAGAGCCTCAACTACTACCTGGACCCAAACACCATGAGCGCCGAGATTTTCGACAATCTCTACGAACCGCTCATCGCGATGAATCCCCAGACCCTCGAATACGACCGTTGCCTCGCCCACAAATGGACCATCTCCGAAGATAAACTCACCTTTACCTTCTGGCTCGACCCGAATGCAAAATGGTCCGATGGCAGGCCCATCACCGCCAAAGATGTCGTCTGGACCTACCACGCCATCACCGACCCCAAAAACCTCACGGGTTCCATCAAGATGGTCTTGGAACGCCTCAACCCGCCCGTCATCGTCGAAGAGGGCAAGGCGGTGCGATTCACGGCGAAGAACGTCCACTGGCAGAACCTTGCGTCCGCAGGCGGATTCTCCATCCTCCCCGAACACGTCTTCTCCAAACTGGACTTCAACAAAATCAACTTCGAGTTCCCCGTCGTCTCAGGTCCCTACCGCATCGGCGAGTTCAAGGAAGGCTTCAGCCTCACCTTGGAACGCCGCAACGACTGGTGGCGGCAGGCCTGGCCGTCCGTCCAGGGAGGCAACAACTTCCAGCAAATCGTCTGCCGTTTCTACGGCGAGCGGGACAATGCCTTCGACGCTTTCCTCAAGGGCGAAATCGACCTCTTCCCCGTCTACACTGCCAGCCGCTGGCACCAGATCGAGCACCGTGTCAAGGCCATCCAGAACAACTGGATTGTCAAGCAAGCCGTCAAGAACCACTCCCCCGTCGGCTTCCAGGGATTCGCCATGAATATGCGCAAACCACCATTTGACGACTTGCGCGTCCGCCAGGCCATGGCCTGCCTCGTAGACCGTCCCACCATGAACCACACCCTGATGTACGACCAGTACTTCCTCCACCGTTCCTTCTGGGAAGACCTCTATGACAACGAACATCCCTGCCAAAATCCCACCTTCGACTTTGACAAGGCGCGCGCCCGCAAACTCCTCGCCGAGGCTGGATACCGCACCAATCCTGACACAGGGCTTCTCGAAAAGAACGGCACGCCGCTCCGCTTCACCTTTCTCACCCGCGACTCCTCTTCCAACAAGTTTCTTGCCATTTTCGAGCAGGCACTTAAGGATGTCGGCATCCAGATGGACATCCAGACCAAGGACTGGTCCGCCTGGGCAAAGGACATGGATGCATTCCATTTCGATATGACCTGGGCCGCCTGGGGCGCAGGACTCTACAAGGACCCCGAAGCCATGTGGTCTTCGGCAGAGGCGAACCGCCAGGGTGGCGCCAACATCACGGGATTCCAGGACCCGCGTGTCGATGAACTCATCGCACGCCAACGGTCCATCTTCAATGTCGCGGAGCGGCATCAAATCTGCCGTGAAATCGACGCCATCCTCACCTCCCAGGTTCCCTACGTCCTTCTCTGGAACATCAATTACACGCGACTCCTCTACTGGAACAAGTTCGGCACACCTCCCACCGTGCTTGGCAAGTACAGCAACGAAAGCATCTACTACTGGTGGTACGATCCCGATGTCGACGCCGAACTCAAGGAAGCCATCACTTCTGGCATCGCCCTCCCCCCGCTTCCCAAAATTGTCGACTTCGACTCCCTCCAGAAACCAGAATAACTCAAATCCCCAGGAATCACACCCTCCCCTCTTGCGTTTCTCCTAAAATCCATTATATTATTTCCCTAACGGGCGACTAGCTCAGTTGGTTAGAGCACTTGGTTTACACCCAAGATGTCAAGGGTTCGAGTCCCCTGCCGCCCACCACCTCTAAAATCCTGCAATTCAAAGAGTTGCAGGATTTCTTTTTTGTCGCTGTGGTTTGCCTAATTTCTCGATTATTTTCGGTATTTTCCGACTGCAAAATGACAAAACTAGTGACGAATTAGTGACGGGCTGCCTTCACCCTTTTCCGTTGCCGTCATCGTCACTCCTGAGGTGAAAACTGGGAAATAATGTACCCTTTCCTTTGGGCAAATTCCAGTCGCAGATTCTCTTTTTTTACGTGTTTGCGCAAGTTGTGGAGTTTCTTGACTACTTCAAGTTCAGGCGACTGGTCGAAAAGTATCGTGGTGATGCCTATGTGAAGCATTTCAGCTGCTGGCATCAGCTGCTGACTTTGATGTTCGGCCAGCTGAGCGGT
>JAFRLI010000052.1 GCA_017431255.1 Victivallales bacterium | reverse complement strand
CGTTCCAGAACTCCGGAGAACACAGATACTTTGAATACAATTTGTCAAGTTCTTCCATCCCTTTCTCATCCTGCCAGGAATGGATTCCGAACGTGATTCTCGGCACCTCGGGATCTCTCATCGACAGCAGACGCATGCGGTTGAGTCCCTCCACAAACAGTTTTTCGTCGGGCTTGCGGTCGTTTGCGGAGAAAGAATAGGTCGGAAACATCTGCCGGCTGTCAAGTCCAATGGCTTTATGAGTGCCTCTTGACATAAACGGTCCGCTGTAAATCCCGCCGGCATTGATGGAGCGTCCGGAGGTTCGACATTCTTCCGGACTCGGACTGCTCAAGCCGCCGGGAAAGACGTACGAACTGCAGACCGTGTCAAGCGAACTTTCAATCAGGACCTGCTGTCGCACGATATGTTCGTAAATCGTGTTTAGGGGAACTCCGTTGTATCGGATGTGCTTGAAGGAATGGTTGCCGATGGAACAGCCGCCCGTCTTCAGGAGTTCCTTTGCCATTTCCAGATAGGACTTCCCGAATCCGTGAAGCATAAAGGTCCTGCGGAGATTGTTTTTCCGCATAACCCGCAGTTGATTGATGTGATTTTTGGAACAGTCATCCCAGCGCAGGGTAAGCGCAAATGTCTTTCCTTGCGGGAGCGGCGGAACCGTGAGCTTTGCTTTTTCCGCAGCCGTTGGATTGGCAAACTTCACTTCAAGGTTCTGCGGATAGGAAGGAAAGTTCATCGGATTGAGGATCTTGGAAGGCTTTGCCTCCGGACGCTTCTCCGGGGACGAATACACTTGTTTCAACTGGCAGACTGGCTGGATTCTGGTGGAATCCGAAGCCGTTGTCACGGCGAGCAGTGCGTAGTTGAGGTCGTCCTGACCGCCTTGAAAAGAGATTTCCCTGACCTTTTTTTCTGGATGCGGATTGTTGATGCTGGTAAAATAAATGCCGCAGACGCTTCCGCTAGGGGTAATCCCCTGCCATCCAATGATGGCGTGTGGCACTTCCTGCGGTCTGAACCAGTCCGAAACATTCTGCCCAATGATGATTTTCTGGGAAAACTTTGTATTGTCATCATAAACGGTCTGGAGTTCTGCGGCAGTCTGTCCTTTTTTGCACCAGGCCGTTGCGTGAAGGAGATAGATAGATTGGACGTTACGGTCGATGCGGAACGGACCGGCGGAACGAAGGTTGATCTCCGGTTTGAACTTCGAACCAAAGACGACAATCGCTTTCCCGTTATTGCTTTCCGGATCTATGATGTGGAACGGAACCCCGCATATCATCACTTGTTCTGGTGGTTTGACATTCTGCGTGCGGTCAACAAGAAAAAATCGGAAATCGTTTTCGCCGTCATCAAACCATCCGCCTTTCCCATCGCGTGCGGTTTCATCGACAAATCCCATATTGACGGCTTGGGAAAGGTCAATTTGGGTAAAGGATTCCAGATTGCCTGCGGCTCCCAAACATACGATCCCAAGCAAAAAGGTCAGGATTGACAGAATCGTTCTCATTTTTTCCCCTTTGCGTTTTTAAGTGATGGTCAGTGTTTCTCTTGTCAGTTCTTGTGGGGCTGGTAACGGAGCCGGGCATTCGAACGAGCACTACGTAATACCACGTTGCACGGCACAAAGATTGCTTCCCTTTGACAGGGACAACTATGAAAAGATACACCATCGTTTGGGGATTTCAAATGGATTGGGTTGCTATTCGGAACCTAACCAAGAGAAATGTGGCGTTCTGATTTGAGCTCGACAGCTTCGGAGGGGCTGCAGAACACAGCCGTGGTTGGGCATGGTCGTCCTAGAACGCACCATTGTTCTTCCAGTGGTTCTGCAATGTAACACAACCACTCGAAACTGGAGCAGGGGCCTTGACAGGTGCGATATTAGGACCGGTACCCACCTAGGGCGGGGGACCATCCACCCCGTGCGCGAGACGTGCTAGGCCACCGGTGAAATACGTCTGACCATCTCCAAACATCCACCCCGCGCGCGTGATGTGCTAGGTAAGCATGAGACGCGTCGCGGAGGTCGAGAAAATCCACCCCGCGCGCGGGACGTGCTAGGTAAGCAAGAGACACGCGTCGCGCAGGTCGAGAAAATCCACCCCGCGCGCGTGACGTGCTAGGTAAGCAAGAGACGCGTCGCGCAGGTCGAGAAAATCCCCCCGCGCGCGTGACGTACTAGAGTGGAGAGTGGAGGGTGGAGAGTGCGCGGTCCATTGCGCCAGCCTCCGGGGCGGTTAGAGCATAGCCGTGGGCGAGCGAGACGCTTTGCGGACCGTCCCCCTTTGTTTGTTGTCAGGGGGAGGCGTGGGTTATTTGCGTCTGGCGCGTCGTAGAGCTTCTTGGAGAGCGTCGGAAGTGGGAGATGTCTGTACGGGAGGAACCACGGCTGATGTCGATTCCTGTTTCGCTGTAATTTCCTGCGGCTTGGTAGATTGCGTGTGCAAACTGGAAGTTGCAGCGGGTGTGGGGACTTGTGAGACGGCGGCGGTTCTGGGAGAGGTTTTGAAGAAGTGGAGCCGTCGTTGCGCGACTTCGGCGAGAAGGAGCAGGATGGCGAGGAGCGCAAGGACGGGTGTCGTGTCTAGAAGATTCCATTTGCGAGGGATACGGGACCAAACCTCGTCGGGTTTCAGGCGTTCGCGGCCACCTGTGAGGCGGGCATATTTTT
>JAFRLI010000051.1 GCA_017431255.1 Victivallales bacterium | reverse complement strand
TTCGAGGCAATTGCAAAACTCTCATCCCAACCGCCTTCACGGCGCACCGCGATGGCTTATCGCTCAAACTCAGCGTGGTCACCAAGTTTCGCTTTCGCACTTCGCCCTCACTTGCGGCGTTTTGGCGGTCGGGCGGTAGTTTTGCAATTCCCTCTTTCCACAAAAAGCCTCAGGCACTTGATTTTTGGGAAAGGCGAATGATATTAAAATCTTGGCTAGAAAGGCGCACCCGAGGAGGACCAGAGGGAAGGACAAAAAGGGCTTAAAGGATAAAAAGGGTCGAAAAAGCCACTGCCCCTGTACACCTATCCTTTCCCTCCTTTCCCCTCCGGGTGCCAGGATAGTTCTCATTCAACCCAAGGAAATCCCCATGGCTACCAAGAAAACCAAGACACAGAAGACCGAATTGTTCCAGCAGGAAACTGGCTGGGAGAAACTCACCGCCGCAGATAATGTCGCGATGGAAAAATATTGCCAGGACTACATCTCGTTTCTGAGCAAGGCCAAAACCGAACGCCGCGCGCATGACATCGCCCTCGCCCTCGCCCAAAAGGCAGGCTTCCGCAACCTCGACGACGCCAAAACCCTCAAGCCTGGCGACAAAGTCTACCGTTCCTGCTACGGGAAGACCCTCTTCCTCGCCGTCATCGGGAAGACCCCCCTCGAGCAGGGCCTGAATCTCGTAGGGGCGCACATCGACTCCCCGCGCCTGGATGTCAAGCCACGTCCCCTCTTCGAAGACAGCACCCTCGCCTACCTCGACACACGCTACTACGGCGGCATCAAAATATACCAATGGCTGACCCTTCCGCTCGCGCTGTACGGCGTCATCGTCAAAAAAGACGGTAGCAAAGTAGAGGTAGCCATCGGCGACGAACCGGGCGACCCCGTGTTCATGTGCACGGATTTGCTTCCGCACCTGGACCGCGACCAGGACGCGACCACCGTCGGCAAGGCCTTCAACGGCGAAAAACTCAATCTGCTCGTGGGAAGCCGTCCCGTGGACAAGGCGAACGACGACAAGGAGGTCAAGGACAAGACCAAACTCCGCATCCTCCAACTCCTGAAAGAAAAATACGGTGTGGAAGAGACGGACTTTGCCAGCGCGGAGTTGGAAATCGTGCCGGCGGGTCCCGCCCGTGAACTCGGTCTGGACCGTTCCATGGTCATCGGATACGGCCAGGACGACCGCGTCTGCGCCTACGGTGCGCTCCGCGCCATTCTCGACGCCAAGGGCGTGCCCTCACGCACCCGCGCCACCGTCATTTGCGACAAGGAGGAAATCGGCTCCTACGGCAACACGGGAATGGATTCCGCATTCATTGAAAATTCGGTTGCGGAACTCGTTGCCCACTCGACTGGCGGCTACAACGAGCTGTTTGTGCGCCGCGCGCTCGCCAACTCCTCCATGCTGTCGGCGGATGTCTCCGCGTTGCACGACCCGATGTACGCCGATGTCAGTTCGCCCAATAACATGGCAAAGATGAACTGCGGCATCGCCATCTGCAAATACACGGGCAGGAGTGGCAAAGGTGGCGCGAGCGACGCCAGCGCCGAGTTCCTCGCCCAAGTGCGACGGGTATTCGACGAGGCGGGGGTCGCGTGGCAGATGTCGGAACTCGGGCGAGTCGATTGCGGCGGTGGCGGAACGATTGCGCTCTACCTCGCACGGTACGGAATGAACGTGCTCGACTGCGGGGTTGGCCTTCTCTGCATGCACGCGCCGCATGAAGTCGCCGGCAAGTTTGACATCTACATGGGCTACCGCGCCTACAAGGCGTTCTTCGAGGCATAATCACGTGCTGCGCCTTCTGGAACCAGCCACCGCCGAACTCGTCATCAAGCGGTCGCGATTCATCGGCGAACTCTCATCCGTCGCCTCTCAGGAGGAGGCGAGGGAACTCCTGCGCACGCGCCGCGAACAATGGGAGGGCGCGACACACGTCGTCCACGCATTCGTGCTCGGTCCCAGCGGCGCCATCCTCGGCTGCTCCGACGACGGAGAACCCCCGGGCACCGCAGGACGACCTGCCCTCGAAGTCCTCAAAGGCTCCCACATCACCAACGCCATGCTGACGGTGACACGCTACTTCGGCGGCGTCAAACTCGGCACGGGCGGCCTCGTCAAGGCATATTCGGACACGGCGAAGGCAGTTCTGGAACTGGCGCAGACCGAGGAACTCGTCGCCATGACGACATTCCGCATCTCCTGCAGTTACCCGTTGTACGAACGAATTAAGACCATCTTGACAACTCTTCACGCCACCATCGACTCCGAGGCCTTCTCCACGCAAATCGAACTGACTGGCTCCCTCCGCGAAACCGATTTCCCAACCGCCGCTTCTCAATGTCGCGACGCCTCGCGAGGGACCGCAATTCTCCAAAAGGAAACCACTCCATGACTCCACGCTCCATCCCTGACGCCATCGACGACGGATTTGACTTCGCCTCCCACGGATTCTCCGCACGCTTCTGCCCCCGCGCCGGTGGCAACATCCACCGTTTCCGCCACGAGGCCACCGGGCAACCTCTTCTGCGCGAACCGAAGTGCTGGTCCGACGTGACCGACCTCCCCGAGGGCTACGGCATCCCCGTCCTCTTCCCGCCGACCCGCATCCGCGATGGCAAGTTCACCTTCCAGGGACGCTCCTACGAACTCCCCATCTCGGAAGAAAAAACCCACAATCACCTCCACGGCCTTGCGGTCAACCAGCCTTGGACCCTGTTGGAAAAAACCTCGGATTCCGTGACGTTCCTGTTCCATTTCACGCAGGAAGACCCGCGATTTGCCGGATTCCCGCACGAGTTTCTCCTGCAACGGCAGTATTTGTTCTGCGACGCGGGACTGGTCCACACAATGACCGTCCGCAATCTCAGCGGGGAAACCATGCCTCTGGGACTGGGCTACCACACTGCATTCTTCTGCTCCCAGGAGACCCGTTGCCGATTCTCCACGGGCGACCAAATGATTGAAATCGGCGACCGACATCTCCCCACGGGACGCGAACTCCCCTGGCCTTGCCAAGACCCCAGAACGCCGTTCAATCCCGCTGGTGCTCCGTTCAACTACCATGCCACCACCCAACCCTCCACCGGACTGGAGTTCCGTGGCTGTGAACTCGTCTATCCCACGGGCACTCTCCAATATCGCATCGATGAAAAGTTCGCTTTCTGGTACACCTGGGACGGAAAAGGCGACGACAATTTCCTCTGCCTCGAACCCCTCTCCTGGATTACCAATGCCCCCAATGACCCCAGAGACCCCGCCATCACCGGCCTCCGCTCCCTCGAACCAGGCGACCACGCCATCTTCACAGACTATCTCCTCTTCCAACCTCATCAAAGACCGCTGACAACCTGAAGAGGGAATTGCAAAACTACCGCCCAAAAGACGGACCAAGGGAACCCAAAGGACTGAAAGGACCCAAAGGACCAAAAGAACTGAAAGGACCGAAAGGATTTCGACGAGCCTTGTTTGTCCTTTTGGTCCTTTTGGTCTTTTTTGTTAATAGAGATAATTGCAAAACTCTCTTGAAGTCCACAGAACACACAGAATACACAGACCTGTTTGTCCGCGCTACGCGCTGCCAAACACTTGATATAAAATAAAATACAAAGTGCAAGCCGCCGCGAAGCGGCGGATGGCTTTCTGTGTATTCTGTGTATTCTGTGGACTCAAAAATGAGTTTTGCAACTACCTCCCTCGATAAAGAAAACCATTTTGGCACTTTTTAACC
>JAFRLI010000050.1 GCA_017431255.1 Victivallales bacterium | reverse complement strand
GGGAGGAAGTTGCAAAACTCCATTGAAGTCCACAGAACAAACAGAACACACAGAATGCAATCCGCCGCTTCGCGGCGGATTGCATACTGTCTTTTATTTTATATCAAGTGTTCGGCCGCGCGTGGCGCGGACAAACAGGTCTGTGTATTCTGTGTGTTCTGTGGACTTCAAAAGAGTTTTGCAATTATCTCTTGGAGAATCCCAAGGAAAGTAATGGCGCGTTCTTGAGCGACCTCACCAGTCCCTTTGGACCCGCATTCCTTGAGTGTAACCCATGCTCGCGAGGCGTTCGAGTTTTCGCCGTGGAGCGTCCATGGTGCCGTCTTGACCATGGGTTACGCTCGTTCACCCACGACTGTGTTTTCACGGTCTCTTCGGGGCTGGCGAGGTTGGACCAGAGTACGCTATCACTCTCTCTGGGGTTCAGACGCAACAAATTGCCATCGTATTTTGGAAAAATTGTATCTTGCTCCGTATAGTTTGATAGAAAGTTCAGCAAAGTATTTTCTCTCATTCGTGAACCAAACCAAAGGAGCAAAGTGATGAAGATTCGAACAGTTTGTGTGGTGATGTTGCTGACTGCATTGGAAAGCGTGTTGTTATTGGGCGCTGCCCCGTCATTGAACGACCTGGTTCCTCCGGCCGTAGATTCGAATGCCCCGAAGGAGGTGCAGAATCCGCAGGCGGTGAATGTGACGAAGGTCAACAATAGTTCCGCCGGTTCGACCAGTCGTGTGCAGGCGGCAACGGCGCAGGACGCCGTCAACAAGGCGCGTACGCTGAAGAGCGCGGTCACGGAAATCCAGTGTGGTTCCGGCATTGGGTATGTTGCGACAGGAAGCGCGGTGTATTCCAAGTATCGCAACCGCAATGCGCAGTTGATAGGACAGCGTGGCGCCTATATGGAAGCGCTGGCCCAGGCCAAGGGAAACCTTGCCAAGTACCTCTACGGGATGAATGTCAAGGCCAAGGAGGAACTGAAGAATTCCATCACCTCGCTGGATACGGATGAAGAAAGCAAGGCGTTGTATCGTAGTTACCGTGTGGAGAGTGTGGATAGCGTAGTGGAAGCGACGTTGCGCGGATACATTGTGTATTCTGTGGAGGAGGATCCGCAGAAGCGGAAAGTGACCGTCTCCATTTTCACTTCCCCACGTACGCGCGCCGCTGCCATGACCGTCTCCGCCGTCGGAATCGCCTCCAGCGATTTCCGTTCCGCCATGCAGAAACTGCTTGTGGAACTTTCCACAAAGACGCTCCCTCCCGAGGGTGCAAAAGTCTTCTTCATTCCAGACGCGCAGGGCAACCGCCAGGTCTTTTGTGTCGGCTTCGGTTCTGCCATCGTGAAGGAAAACAAGAATGAACGCCTGGCGAGCGCACTCGAAGACCAGGCGCAAAAGGTCTCTGCTCTTCGTGCAGAACGAAATCTCGTGGCTCTCCTTCATGGGGAGAAAACGGTCTGGGAAAGCGGGCATATTGATGTCACCAAGGAACGCGAGGCCGACCCGGGAATCCGGGAACTTCTCAAGAAAACCAAGAATGATGACCTTGCCAAGCCAATGGGACTGGACGAGGACAAGTCCCGTGAAAACTTCCTCAATGTCATGCGTACCACAAACGCCTACCAAAGTGCTACCGAAGGACGTCTCCCTCCTGGAGTCGACAAAAAGTACTGGACCGATGAGAACGGCGACTGGGCCTATGCCCTCTATATCTACAATCCGAATATGACTGCTTCCGTCATCCAAAACCGTGATGCCATCGAAAATCTCAATGCGAGACCGACGCAGAAGAACCAAGCGCCTGCTCCGCAGAAGAACCGCCAGCAGGGAATCAAACCCCTGGACCGCGTGGAGACTGATGCCAATGAACTCTAGCGTTTATTTGGGTGTGCTTTTGTGCGTGTGCTTGGCAGGGGCCTTTCTGCGGGCCGCTCCTGACAAGGAAGTCCTGCTGGCGCAAGTGGAGTCCTCTCCTCGCTACACGCCAGCGGAAAAGGAGGCACTTTCTGCGCAGGTGCGGTCCTGGTCGCGCTTCGGGGTATATTCGGTCACGGCGGATGAAAAACGCGCCTGCGGAATTGGAATTGTGGAGGACTGTTCCTTCCAGGAGCATTTCAAGAGCCTTCTTGAACAGAAGACCATCGCGGCCTTCGGAAATGTCTTCCCTGTTTGGCAGGAGACATTTGACAAAATTGACCGTACCTTGCAAGTCCCTGGACGTTTCCCCACCCTGCGAAATCGGCATGTATTCTATGCCAAGATTGGGCCGCAAGCCTATTCGATGGAATCTGGCACTTTGGCGGATGGCTCCCAGCTCGTCATCATTATGGTGGACGCCGAAAAGGTGACGGTTGACTATGCGCGTTACGAGAGCGAAGTCAAGGAATCTCTCCAAAAGGAACTTTTCTTGCTTTACAAGCAGTGTCGCCAGGCTGGGGATTTGTCACAACTCCGTCTTCTTGACGCAGATTTGCGCGTCCTCGGCGCCGAGGTTCCTGACAGCGTCCTCCATGACTACCTTCAGGCACTTCAGGAAAAGGACACGGTCGTCGCTTCCGCGCTCCTTCCTGACCTCGCCGTTCTCTTTCCCGAACTCCCTCCTGCCTTGCAAACGGCCCTGCTGGAGGCCATCTCGAAGTCCCAGCAGAAAGAGGATTGCCAATTTCTTGTGAATCAAACCCAAAAGCCAAAGGATGAATGATGAAAACCAAAGGATTGCTATGGAAGGTTGTGCTGAGTTTGTGCGTGCTGTTTTGCTGTTTTGAAGGGTTTGCCCAAGCGAAGAGACAGCCCGGCAAGGTTGGACAGCAGAGAGGGTTCTTGACGGTAAAGGTCACGGGGAAGGGGGAAACGCTGGAACAGGCACGCGAAGACGCCAAAAAAGTCGCATTGGCGCAGGTGGTCGGCGAGGCCGTCCAGGTCCGCACGGAGGTCAAGGAGGAAAATGAGAAGGCTACCGTGCTATCTCAGATTCTCTCTGCCAGCGCGGGGTTCATCGCCAAGTTTGACGAAATCGACGCGGCCAACAACAACGGCATTTTCACCGTCACGGCAAATGTCACGGTCTACAGCGAAAAACTTCTGGAAGCCGTCACCTTCGGAAACTCCTCGGCTGAAGTCGACAAGGAAATGCAGGCGGCGAAAGTCGGTTCCGATATTGAGGAGACGCGGGAGGCCATGACCCGGTTCATCTGCGCCTATTTGCTCGATTACGGACGCATCTGGACTCTCACGGCAAAGGAACTCATGCCTGGTTACGACAATAACGGGCAGCCTGTTCTACAGGTCAACGGGTACTTTGGGACCTCGCCTGCAAAATACCAGATGTACACTGCACGCCTCAATCGTGCGCTGGCACGTATCGGTGCCAAACAGGCGTCCTATAATCGTGAACTCGGGAAGACGCACTATAACGTGTACTATTGTATTCGTCCTGACAACCAGTCCAACGATTTGGAAGGTCGCAGTGGATGGACGGCTCTTTGGGTGTCCAAGAAGTTTTTGGAACCTCCAGATTCGTTTGGAAAGGAGTTTGAAAAGTACGGCTACAAGTTTACCTATCAACTTCTAGACGAAAACGGCGAGGTCGTTTTGACAAAGGAGGAGGGATTCTATTTTGACAGAGGGATGAATACCGATTTCCCACGTCCTTGCAAGAGATATGGTCTGCGGCTGGTTCCCTTGGTGAACGAAAATCGCAAGACCTGTTATCGTCGCAAGTGCCATTTGACGTTTCAAGGATTTGCCTCCTCGGAGGATATGCTTCGTGTAAAGAAGGTCGTGGTATTCGTGGAGACGGTCAAACGGGTACGGGAACCGGCCTTGAAGTTCCATCAGTATACGAATCGTGGAACGATGATCGGATGGGGATGGATTGAGCATTGAGGTGAGAACGATGAAAGCGTGGTGGATTTGCCTGGTGTTGTGTGGGCTGGTGTGTTATGGGCAGTTATCGGAGTGGGTATCGCCTGAGATTGCTGCCCGCATGGAGGAAAACCGCCAATTGCGTCGAGGCGGTTGCAAGATGTTCGAGGATTGTATCATTGCCGTAGGAACTGCCAATTACCATCCAGACATCGCAATGCTAGCGCAAAGCGTGGCGCACGCGAATGCCCGTGCGGAAATGGCGGGGCTGCTGCAGGGATACCACGTCAAGGCAACCGATACCGTTGAGGAAGACATCACAAGCGGCAACGAGCATTCCTCGGTTCAAACCCGCAGCGTGAGCGAGGTCACCTCCACCATAGAGAGGTTCCGTCAGGCCGCCATTCGTCCTGGTGGGGAATGGCTCTCCGCGGATGGCAAAACCCTCTTTGTCTGCCTCTACTCCCTGACCCCCGATACGCCAAGCAAATTTCAGACCGATTCCCAAATCCCTGATTTTGTGCAGGACTGGGAGTTTGACAATCCCGAATGGGAAGCGCTTTTCCGTGGGGCCCAGGGGATTCTCCGAGGAGGTGCTACCCTGGTATGCGACGACTACGGCGAGCAGTTCCTTCTTGTTGTCTCCACCTGCCCCGTCTCCGAATCATTCCATACGCGGAGAATGCGCCTGCACAGCCGCGCATTGGCGACGGCCGTCACCTACACCAACGGAACCATTCTCAGCGACATGCGATACCTCCGCGAAAGCATGCAAAGCATGGAAAGCGATTCGGGAGACCAAGACAGTGATATGCAAATTACGATTCGTCACATCCAAAAGCGTTTTGCGACAGGAGAGATCAAAATGCAGGATGCGGGTTCTTGGACGATTCACAATGGACAAACCGCCTGCGCCGCCTTCCTCCTCCGTGTCAGCGACCTGGAAAACGAAACACACGAGGTTGTGTTGCAAAACGCAGAATCGTCCGACGAGACCATCGAAATCGACCTGGATGACTCCGCTGCCGCAAAACTCCTTTTGAAGGAACTCCCAAGGGCGATAGTGCAGGAAACGAAGGAGCAAATTATCCTGGAACTCCCTGAAAACTCCCCTCTCTTTGGAAAGAACGAAACGGAAATCCTCATTGCGGACAACCTGGTGATGCCCATTCCGTTCCCTGTTCCTCAACCTCAGCAAAATGTCATTGTTCTCTGGCAACCACAACGCCTTCCAGCACGCATTTGCCGTCCTCAAAGACACTGCCATATGGTTTACCGGCGACAACCTCGAATCATCCACCATCCTGTGCGACGCACCTTCCTGCCGGCACGATGCTATCGTCCTCATCCTCCGCGCCGCATGCATCCAGGCCTACCTCCTCAACACAGACCACCAAAACCCATTCTGCTGCGACGCGGCAGGCACGCACCTTCCCCCCATCACGCCCCTCGCACGCACGCTCCACGTTCCCCGCGTTTCCGCGTCCGGCACCCAGCACGCAGAAAATAGGGCGACTTCCGGCTTCTCTCCAAAATAAAGACCTTTTCTTCAAAAAAAATGTGTTGCCGCGCTTTTTTTGCTGGAAATTGGGAGTATATTAGAGTTAGTTCTCTGCTTGAAAGAACAGTTTTCAGAGGATTTTTCCATTTTCCCAATAATCCCTAACCAGAAGGAGTGACTATGCATTTCAACAACTGGAGCAAATGGATGGCAGTTGCCCTCGCCGCCGGCATGGGCGTTGTCTCTGCAGACCAAGTCAAACTGACCGATGGCACGACCATCGTCGGCAACATCAAGGAAATCTTCGGCGGCAAGATCAAAGTCGCCACGGGATTCGCCGGTGACATCGCGATTGACGCCGATAAGGTGCAGTCCATCAGCACGGATGGAAAGGTCAGCCTCTACACCGCCGGCGCCACCACGAGTTTGACGGGTGTCCTGAGCGACAACAGCCTCAAAATCGGCGATGTGAATCCCACCGTGACGTCCATTGACTTGGGTTCCGTCACCGCGCTTTGGCCCGAAGGCGGCAAAGACCCGACCGTGAAAGACACTACCCGCAAGTGGGGCTATGAGGCGGCTTTCGACTTCGCTGGCAAGACTGGCAACACCGAAAAGAACAACCTCGGCGCCTCCTTCCAGGCCACCCTCAAAGGACCCGAGGACAAACTCCTCCTCTACGCAAAGACCTTCTACGGCAAGGAAAACGGCGTTGAGAACGAGCGCAAGACCATTCTGGGTGCTGACTTTGAACGCCACATCGCCGACACCAAGAACACCTGGTATGTCCGCACAGAATGGAAATACGACAAATACGCCGACCTCGACCCCGACTGGACCTCCGCCGCCGGTTATGGCTTCTACCTGATTGACACGGATGACGTCAAGGTTCGTGGACGTCTTGGTCTTGCGTATGTCTATCGCGACTACATCAGCGATCGCGAACATGATTCCAGTTTCGGTCTGGACGCCAACTACCATCATGAAATCAAAATCAAGGAACTCGGCCCCATCAAGAATCTCGGTACCTTCGTGACCGATATCACCTATACCCCGCAGTTCGACGACTTTGGCGTCTACCACATCTTCCACGAATCCTCCCTCGCCATTCCGCTCGGCGGCTCCAAGTTCTGGACCCTCCGTCTGGGTGTCAGCAACGACTACTACAGCGAAGTTGCCAAAGACAAGGATCGCCTCAGCACCACCTATTTCGCACGTCTTGTCCTCTCCTGGGAATAATCCTGGCGTGACAGTCTGAGCATACCCCACGGGGGAACGAACCTTTCGTTCCCCCGTTTTTTCTAGAGGGGCTAGATGTGCTAGATGTGCTAGAGGGGCTAGATGTGCTAGATGGGGCTAGATGTGCTAGATGGGGCTAGATGTGCTAGATGTGCTAGATGGGCTAGATGGGCTAGATGTGCTAGATGGGCTAGATGGGCTAGAGGGGCTAGAGGGGCTAGAGGGGCTAGAGGGGCTAGAGGGGCTAG
>JAFRLI010000049.1 GCA_017431255.1 Victivallales bacterium | reverse complement strand
TAGGGTAGAAGGGTAACCGCAAACGGGGTTTGCGGTTAGCGGTGGCAGGGTAGGGTAAGTGAAGGAGAGGGGGGTAACCGCAAACGGGGTTTGCGGTTAGCGGTGGCAGGGTAGGGTAAGTGAAGGAGAGGGGGTAACCGCAAACGGGGTTTGCGGTTAGCGGTGGCAGGGCAGGGTAAGTGAAGGAGAGGGGGTAACTGCAAACGGAGTTTGCGGTTTTCTCTTTCCCGTCCTTCCCGTCCTTCCCGTCCTTCCCGTCCTTCCCGTCCTTCCCGTCCTTCCCGTCCTTCCCGTCCTTCCCGTCTTTCCCGTCTTTCCCATCCTTTGCTCTCGCTTTGCATTTTTGTGTTAAGAGGGTATCTTATTATTAATACAGACCGTCCAGACCATCGAATGGAGACGAATGCCGTCGATGGAGACGGATGCTGGAATCGGTGGTGTGCTTTCCTGGCTTCCAGGCCAAACGGTGAGTGTGCGTCTGGCAAATAAGGAGTACAAAACGATGGAATTGACGAATGCAATTCGGATTGAACGCAACCAACTGGAGCGTTACTGCACTGCGATATTGGAGAAGGCGGGGTTGTCTGCGAAGGACGCTGCCTTGTCGGTGAAGGTTTTGGTGTCTGCGGATGCACGGAACATCCCATCGCATGGTGTTGGCCGTATAATGCGGTACATCAATGGATTACAATGCCACCAGATGCTGCCTGGAGCAAAACCGCAGGTGTTGCGGGAGACTCCCGTCTCCATCACATTGGATGCACAGGGCGCAATGGGATTCCCCGTGAGCGTGCGAACGATGCAGACCGTGATTGCCAAGGCGGAAAAAACGGGGATGGCATGCGGCAGCGTGCGCAACTCGAACCATTTTGGCATTGCGGGATATTACGCGATGATGGCGCTGGAACACGACATGATTGGCGTCGCAATGACGAATACCGCCGCGCTCGGTGTCCCGACCTTTGGACGCGATGTGATGTTCGGAACCAATCCGCTCGCATTCTGTGCACCAGGAAACAAGGAAAAGGCATTCGTTCTGGACATGGCGACAACCACCGTCCCGCGCGGCAAGGTCGAGGTCTACGATCGCAACGGGAAGGAACTGCCGTCCGGTTGGGCGGTCGATGCCTCCGGTCATCCCGCTTCGAATGCGGGAACTGTCCTACGGGATATGCTGGACCGTCGAGGTGGCGGTTTGCTTCCGCTTGGTGGCTTTGGGGAACTGTTCAGCGGTTACAAGGGATATGGTCTCGCAGTGATGGTTGACATCCTCTGCGCGATGCTTTCCGGTGCCCCTACGGGACCTGACGTCGCCGACACGGAGGAGACCTCTGCACGCGTCAGTCATTTCTTCGCCGCCATCAAAATTGCGGCATTCACAGATCCCGTGCAGTTCCGAGACGAGATGGACCAGATGCTCGCCAAACTCAAGAACACACCTCGCGCAGAAGGCTGCAAACGCGTCTATGTCCCTGGAGAAAAGGAGTTTGAGGCCGAGCAATTCAATCAAATCCACGGAATCCCCGTTGACCACAAGACCTTTGATACGCTTCTCGCGCTTGGAAAGCAGTTCCAGATTCCGGAACCTCTCACGGCGAAATAGAGCTTGCCGAGGTCTTGCGAAGCCCGCTTTGGAAAGCATTTCGGCAGTGGAGATAATAGAGTCCGTACGGGATATACAGAAGCAGTCCTCCAAATGGGATGACTGATGCAAATAGCACCGCGACAAGTGCCAACAGGATTTTCAGGAAGGTGAAAACCATTTTCCCGAAGCATCCGTGAATCGGATTCAGGAAGGCGCGTAGGGGGGCCATCACCAGTGCGCTGAAAACTATGAAGAAGCAAGGGAATCCGATGATGGGAATCCCGTTGAGCAATAGACCAACCAAGGCGACGGCGATCGCGCGTTGATCCAGGGTGTGCAGGAACTCCTTCGATGTTTCTTCATCCGGCCAGACTTGCGAGTGGCACTGGTGGCAGTTGGCTTCGTCACGTCGCAGGGGAGTCGCGCAATGCGGGCAGCGGTGCAGCATCCGCAATTTCTGGTGTTGCCGATGAAGTTGTTCCGCATTACCAGGTACGAGGAAAGTCTTTCGCGGCAATCCGAACATTCCGACCTCCGCAACCTGTTCCTGGCGAGTCTCGCATTCGGGGCAAAGCTCCGCCACGCAGGGAACGGCTTTTCCGCAAGACGCGCATGGATGGCAGTTCTTCTTTTCCAGTTGCGCCATCGCAAACTGTCCTGCTTTGCCCAATGCGGCGATGAGCAGCGTCAGCACCAGAGCCAGGGACGGCAGCACGAGAAGCAGCATCAGCAGGAAGATAGCAAGGCTTTCTTCCGCTCCGGCAAGCAGAGTTTGCAAATGAAGGTCGTTGCCGGGGTCCAGCGCACGTACACCCTCCACAACCACATTTCGCAATCTGAGAAAGAAGGCGGTCAGCGCCCCGCATGCCAGCGCACCGAGCACAGCCAAGGGGAGAATTGCTGCCTCCTGCGGTCCCGATAGCGACTGGAGTATCGGTTCTCCCTGTCCTTCCATGCTCAGGAATCCAAAACTGACAAGCGCCGCGAGAATGACCTTCGCACATTTTTCAAACTCCGACCCTGCAATAAACTCGCGCAGGTCTTCATTCCAGTTGGCGATGATTTCCAGGACGGCGAGAATGCCAAAAATCACGAAAAGCACGTCGTTGCTCATCCATTCGGGCGATATGGTCTGCAGACGTTCAACTCCAGAAGCCAGAAACCCAATCTGCCCTCCGTATCGGAGCAAAACCATATACAGGAACACTGGCGTGAACATCCGCACACTGGTAATCCCCGCCAGCGTAAGAATCATGGAAATGGCTTGGACGATTTCGGACATAGGCTCCTCCAGGACAGTGACAGGGACGGAAGGGCAGAAGGCTTACCCAACAATACTATATCGCTCTTCTGCAAGTTTGCACTTTGTTAGCAAGCGATTTCTCTTCTTCCATCCCTCTGTTTACTTCTTCCCAGCCTTTCTTGATATTTTCCGCGATGGCGTTTTCATAGAGTTCGGTGATTTGGTCCTGGTCGTTGGAGACTCGGATATCTCGCTTGAGAAAGTCCTTTCGTCCTGAACTGTAGTCGGTATAGTGGAAGACAAACGCGGGGAAGAGTCCGCTTTCCTCCTTGTTGGTTTTCCAGATGAGGAACTTCTGGAGCATGACCTTGTCTTTTTGGAGTTTGCGGAAGACCTGCCGTCGGAGAAGGGTGCTTTGTGGGAGGTTTGCCAGAGAGAGTTCTTTGCCTTTTGCGAATGGGCAGAGGTCGGTCAGTTGGGAAATGCGGACATTGACGGGTTCGGGTGTCTTGTCGTCGCGGAACCGTTCGAAGGACATTCCGAGCGCGCTGACGCCGTTGACCAGCCCTTGCGAGCACCATCCAGTCTTCCCAAATGCCAGAAGCGGATTCGTCTTCACTTTGCCGGCATTGCTCTCGGACATCAGTTCGTTGACCGAAACTTCCACCACGCGTTCGGGACGAACCATTTGGAACGCAATCCCGCAGGAATCCGTTTGAATGAACTGGGATTCGGTCTTGATGGCGTCAAGTTCCTTGACGAGTGCCTGGCGCTGTTCATCGGAGAATCCGTTGGAAAACACCCCGAAGGCTTGGAATAGACCGTCCTCGCGACGGACCGCCAGCATGATGTCGCGAATGCCATTGTCCGCCACGGTGTAGCCGACGATGACCGCGTCGATGTTGTGACGTGGTTTGATTTTCCAGACCATGGGAAGTTCGCTGTGGACAACCAGTCCTTCCGCGCCCTGTTCCCCGACCCATTCGTCAAAGGTGGCCTGGACGTTTCTCTTGCGCTCCCCATGCGTCTCAGCGTTCTGTCTTCTGTCGCACATCATTTATACGTGACGTCCCCTCAGAAGATTTCACGTTTTGGGAAAAAGCAGACGGAAAGGAGGGTTCGTGGAAGCAAACGGGTGGAAAGTGGGTGGAAAGGAGCGAAATGACCTGGGACCTTTCCGTCTTTTCCGTCCGTTCCGTCCGTTTTTTACCCAATAAATCAACTTGCGGGCTTGAAATGCGCCGGAAAAATGGCCTTCCATTCCCAAACGGTTGGGAATGGAAGGCCAT
>JAFRLI010000048.1 GCA_017431255.1 Victivallales bacterium | reverse complement strand
CGGAAGACGTGCGTCTCGCCGGGCGCAAGCACCGCGCGGGCGGCGAGGGTCCCCGTGTCCTCATAGCGTGTCTGTTCGGTGCGAGGAGGCAAGTTTCGTTTCGGGAGAGGGCCTGGTGAGGTGATGTCGTGCCAGTAGACTTCCAGATGGTCGCGCCACATAGTGCGGCGGTACCAGTACTCCTGGCAGGAGACGTCGGGCTCGTCGGTGCTGATGGCGAGTTCGCCGAAGTCGGGGGTGCCGCGCGTCATGTGGTTTTCCAGGAGCAGGCTGGCGACACCCGCCTTCCGCACGAATCGGTTGCTGGCCCCGATGACCTGCCAGGGATTGCTCAGACTCCCCGCGCACGTGAACGTGAGGCGCTTCCGCATGGAATCCTGATCCTCACCTCGAAGATGGCGATGGGCAACGAAGCCAGGTCAGATTCGCCAGGCACGAACGGACTGAATGCGCAAGCAAACCTTCGCCGGATAATGCGAATCGCGAAAGGCGTATTCGGCGACGGGAAACCGCGCGTCCAGCGCGACTTCCTTGAAATGGGGGAACGTGGCGAGAGTGCCTGCCTCGGGACCCCAGCCAAAGCCGTGCTGGCTGCCGCGCTCTCCGGACAGTTCCGTCACCAAATCCCCCTGCTGCAGGCGCGTGGCCAGGACCTTGCCGTCGCACTCCGCCCGCACCGTGAAATGGCCGTTGCCGTTGAGCAGCCCCTTCCCTGCGTGGTTGAAAATCTCCCATTCCCACAGACGTCCGTTCCCCGACAACCCGATGCAACCCGCACCAATCCCGCCCACGGGAAACGATACCTCGCGCAACCGCTCGCCTGACAACTTCATCGCGGCACCTCCGCTGATGAAAACACAATCTTTCAATTACCTCTAATGTATCACCTCCTGTATTCTATTTCCAGAAAAGCATGCACAAATGGAGTTGTTTCCGTCCGCCCCCCTGCCGTATCCACTGAGCGACCTCGCCTGCTCCGACGGCACGGTCCAGAAGGAGTACATCATTCCCGACGATGCACGTGAAAAGGTCCTCAACCAACTCTGCTTCCTGCAGCCCGTCCCGGGACTCGAAGATATGCGGTTCGACCTGCACGAGCAGAAACTCTTCAAGGTCAAAGAATACCGTGTCATCCGCTGGCACGGCACCAACATCCTCGCAAGCCCTTACTTCCCACACACGGGCGGGATGCTGGTCGACTGGATGGAGCCGGACAACCTCGAATACACCTGTCAGAGACTGAGAGACGGTTTCCAGATGGAGTAGCAGGCAACCTCAAACAGCTAATGTAGATAGGCAAGACACCACCTCTCCGAGCAAGGTGGTGTCTCTTTTTTCTACGAAGGATTCACGATAAAAAGTAACAGCAGGGGGGGTAGCACTAGGCTACCCCTCCTGCGTGTATTTCCTAGCCGTTTCCCTCCATATATACGGCCTCATTTGCCCCCTTTTGAGAGTTTGTCAAAAAGGATGGCAATCGTCGTTTTGAGGCTGTTCCCGTCTGCCTCTCCGTCAGAGATGTCCCTTCTTAAGTTGCTCCAATAACTTGGCTAGCCCGTCCATCCCCCGCTCCGTCACCTCTTTCAAGGTCGGAGGCTTGTACTCCCATTTTCCAAGCGG
>JAFRLI010000047.1 GCA_017431255.1 Victivallales bacterium | reverse complement strand
TCTAACCTCTAACCACTAACCACTAACCACTAACCACTAGAGGTCGCCAGTGATGTCTTCGAGTGGGGTGAGGAATGCCTTGATGCCTTCGTGTGTGCCGATTTCCTCACGGAGGGCGCGGATGGCGTCCATGAGTTGAGACGCCTTGTCTGCGGTGGTGGCAATCATGAAGGCACCGTTGGCCCCAGGCCAGACATTGTTGTCGAGTTTGGGACCAGTGGAGTTGCCTTTGCCGATGAGACGCGGCCACTCGGTGTAGCATTCGACGCCGAGTTTCTGCAGGATGGTCTTCACCTCGGTTTCGATCGCGATGTTGAAGACAATCCAAACCATTTTGAGCGGGGTGTTGTTCATAGGATCACCTTTGGCTCTTTCTTGAGGAGGCTATAGACGGTTGGGATGAAGACGAGGGTAACGAGGGTGGAGACGCAGAGACCTCCGATGATGGCGATGGCCATCGGGGACCAGAGTTCGGAACCGGTGGCGCGAGAGAGTGCCATCGGAAGCATGCCGAAGACGGTGGTCAGGGTGGTCATGAGAACGGGGCGGAGGCGGGAGCGTCCTGCCTCCGAGACGGCGTTCGCAATGGTGCTGCCGCGTTCCAGCAGGATGTCAATGTAGTCAATCAGAACGATGGCGTTGTTGACGACGGTTCCGACGAGCATGATCAACCCGATGAAGGACATGATGTTGAGGGTCTTGTGGGTGATGGAGAGCGCGAAGATGGCTCCCGAAAATGCGAATGGAATGGAGAACATCACGATGAACGGCGAGAGCAGTGACTCAAACTGTGCAGCCATCACCATGTACACCAGCAGAATGCCCAGGATAAGCATGAGGGAGAGGTCGCTGAACGCCTTTCCCTGCTCCTTGATCTGCCCGTCGTAGTCCAAGCTCACGCCAGGCGGCAGGACAACGTTCTCCGCGATGGATTTGCGGAGGTCCGAATAGACTTCCCCAAGGGACCGATCGTACACGTCGATGTTCAGGAAAATGACGCGTTCCTGCCCTGTACGGTAGATGATGACGGGACCGAGCGCTTCCTCGATGGTGGCGAAGGAATCCAGGCGGATGCGCTTGCCGTTGACGGTGACTTCGCTGTTGCGGAGGTCCGTGACCGTGTGGCGCTGGTCTTCGCCGAGTTGCACGAAGATTTGGTATTCGTCCTCGTCTTCCCGGTACTGGCTGGCTTCGTTGCCGTAGAAGAGCGTACGGATCGAGGAGACGATGTTGTCGACATTGACACCGAGCGCGGAGGCTGCGGCGCGGTCGATGTTGATGACCATTTCGCGGTTCCCGTTGTCGAAACTGACGATGGGGTCTCGTACGCCTGGAATGTCGAGCGCGAGGTCGCGGATGTGGTTTGCTATGCCGACAGTGGTGTTGAAGTCGTATCCAAGGACTTTGACGATGATGGGTTTTTCGTTGGAGCCACCCATGATGAGGCTCATCAGGCGGTTTTGGGTTTCGAGGAAGACGCGTGCGAGCTCAGGCCATTTGCGGAGGTCGGAGAGGACGAGGTCTCCGAGTTCGGAGATGCCGTAGGGGCGCTCTTCGACGTTGAGGAACTTGATGTTGAGTTGTCCGATGTGGGAGCCGCGTCCGCCGCGTCCCTGGTTGGCGCGTCCTGCGCGCCAGTTGACGAATCGGATGGCGGAGGTTCGCGGGGTGGGATTGCCTTGCTCGTCTAGGACCTCCTTGTCGGGAGCGATGGGCTTGTTTTTCTTTTTGAGGAGTTCCTGCTCTTTTTCGCGAAGTACCTGTTCGATGCGTTTTGCGGTGATTGCGGTGAGTTCGGCACGGGTGGAGACGGGCAACTCAAAACGGATGGTCATTTCTCCCGTGTCCTGGTCTGGCGTGAACTCCGTTCCCACGAACGGAACGGACATCAGGGAACAGCCGATAATCACAGCCGCCAGCACCAACACCAGTCGCGAATGGCGAATGGACAACGCCAGCAGAGAACCATACCAGCGCTCCACCGTGAGGAAGGCATTCTCCGAAAGCGTGAACATCTTTTTCGACCAGTCCTGGCGCGCCTTGTCCGCCTCGATTTCCGCTTTCGTGCGAGGTGCTTCCTTGAGCAACTGGGAACTGAGCATCGGGGTGAGGGTCAGTGCGCAGACGAGACTGGCAAGCAAGGTCGCAGTGACGAGACCGCCCAACTGCGTGAACATGATCCCCGAAGGTCCCGTGACGAAGACGAGGGGCAGGAAGACGCAGATGGTGGTCGCGGTCGAGGCCACGAGGGAGAGACCGACCTCGGACGCCGCGAACATGGCCGCTTCACGGACTTTGACGCCCCGGGCAATGTGCGTCGTGATATTCTCCAGAACAACGATGGCGTTGTCCACGACCATGCCGATGGCAATGGAGAGCGCGGAGAGGCTAATCATATTCAGGGTCCAGCCCATGAAATACATGAAGCAGAAGGCGACGATGAGGGAGAAGGGAATTGTCAGGACGATGACCAGGCTCGTACGGACGCTGCGCAGGAAAAGGAAGGTTACCAGAATCACGAACAGACCGCCCCAGAACACGGCGTCACGGACGTTGTTGATGGATTGCGTGATAAATGTGGAGGAATCGTTGATGACGTAGAACTTGATGTCCTGCGGAATGACTTCCTCCAGGCGCTTGAGCTCCTCGCGGACTGCCTGGCAGACCGCAACCGTGTTGGCACCGGTGCGCTTCTGGACAATCATCAGCATGCCGTCGCGTCCCATGGTGCGGGTGTACTGGGTGATTTCCTGGAAGTCGTCCTTGACCTCGGCGACATCCTTGAGGCGGACGATGGCGCCGTTGCGCTGCAGGAGCGGAATCTCCTGAATCTGCGCCGGGTCGTTGTATTCACCCAGAATGCGGATGGTGTACTCGATGACGCCCATCTTGAGGTTGCCTGCCGGCAACGTGCGGTTCTCGCTCGCAATGGCGTTTTCGATATCCCTCAGCGTTAGCCCGTATCCCGCCAGTTTCTCGCGCGAAAGAATGACGCGGATTTGCCGTTGCAAACCGCCAAATGCATTCACGGATCCAACGCCTTCCAGGCGCTGCAGTGGCTGGAACACTTCGTCGTCGATAATATCATAGAGTTTTTCAATGGATTCCTTGGCGGTGACGCCAATGGCCATGATCGGCATATTGTTGGAGTCGAACTTGAAAATCTGCGGTACCTCGACATCGTCGGGAAGGTCGTCTTTGACGCGGTCCACCTGGGCGCGAACGTCGTTGCACGCCTCGTCGATGTTGGTTCCCCAGGTGAAGGTGCACCAGACGGTGGAGCGTCCTTCGGAGGTGTTGGAACGGAGGGTATCCAGGTTGGAAACGGAGCCCAATCGCTTTTCCAGCACGCGTGTCACCTTGGTTTCTACGTCCTCTGCGGAGGCACCGTTCCAGGTGGTGGAAACCGTGACGCGCGACGGCTCGATGTCAGGCGTCAAATCCAATCCCAATTTTAGGAAGCAAATGATTCCCAGCGTGAGGACTGCCAGGAAGAGCATTGCGGTGGCGACGGGCCGCTTTACGCCGAATTCGGGTAGTTTCATCGGTCGTCCCCCCTTTATTTATCGAGTTTTGCTTTATTCAGGTCCAGATTGTTTCCTTCAAGGACATGGATGGAGGACCCGTCTGTTAACCGATGCTGACCGACGATGACGATTTCCTCCCCTTCGCTCAGTCCATCCAGCACCTCAACATTCTCCCCGAAGCGTACGCCCAATTTTACGGCGACCGCCTCCACTTTGTCATGGGTGGCGTTGACACGGAAGACCAACTCGCGGTTCAGGTTGCGGACAGGCAGGGCAGTCGGAATGGCGACGACGTTCTCGCGCGACTGGATGAGCACATCCACGGAGGCGTACATGCCAGGCTTGAGGATGTACTCGCCGTATTGGTCCTTTTCATTGGAGATGACGAGCTCGACCTGCGCGGTGCGGGTGTCGATATTGACGGCGGGGTAGATTTTGTTAATGGTGCAAGGGATTTTCTTGTCGGGCATCGAGATGGTGGTAAGGATGGCAGTGGTTTTGCCAGGGGCGAGCATCGCAAGGTGGTTGACGGGGATGGAAAGAAGAACTTTCACCTTTTCCATGGACATGATGGTGACGACGCTGGTGGTCGGGGAGACCATCGAGCCCGGGTCGGTGTTCTTGGCGGTGACGATGCCGTCCATGGGGGCGTAGAGGCGTGTTTCGGAGTAGTTGACTTCGGCCTGTTCCTTGTCTGCGTAGGCTTCTTCGAGGTCGGCTTCTGCCTGCTGGACGCTGGCCTGGTATCGTGCCTGATTTGCCTTGGCCTGCTGGATGTCGGCTTCGGCGGAGGATATTTGCGCCTGTGCGGAGGTCTGGGTTGCGAGAGCCTGGCGCATGTCGGCCTGCGCCTGGTCGTAGGCGGTCACGGCGCGGTCGTAATTCTGCTGGGTGGTGGCTTGCTGTTCGAAGAGCATTTTCTGGCGTGCGAGTTCGCGGAGTTTTTCCTCCAGGGAGGCCTTCGCGGAATCGGCGGCAGCCGCGGCACTCTTGTGGTTGGCTATGCGCTGCTGCAAGACTGCCTGCGCATTGAGAAGCCCCGCGTCTGCGCTTCCCAGATTCGCCTTCGCAACCGCAATATTCGCCTTCGCTGACGAGATGGACGCCATTGCATTGTCCAACTTCGCTTTCAATTCCCGAGAATCAATCAGACCTATCAACTGTCCTTTCTTGACCGGAACCCCTTCCGACACGGGGGTGCCGTCCTCCAAGGCAAGGGTCAGTAAACGTCCCGAAATCTTTGGCTGCAACGCAACCGTGTGCATTGCCTCGACGTCTCCGTTGAAGGTCATCACCTGGTCAATGGTGGTTCGGGAGACTTTGCCGATTTGGACCGTGACGGCGCGGTCACGCTTGCCGGAACGCTTCTTCTGTTGCTCTCCGCGCCATTTGGATATTTTCGCATATCCATAACCGCTCCCAATTAAGATGATGACGACAATGGCTCCCGTTACAAGATTTACGACCTTTTTGGAGATTGCTGGCATGTTAGATATTCCCTTTTTATTTTAGGTTGGTGAGTTGTCTCTCCTGCGCACAACTCGAAAAAGACTCATATTAAAAAGCCTGGAGAGGGTAGGGGCAAACCTAGGAGAATCTCAGCCCCCTAAGAGTCCTGCCCCTCATTTCTCCTCCAAGAGGTTACTTGGGTTGTTCTGCGGCGGCTTTGAGTTCTTTCGTGGCGTGTTCTGCGGCGTAGAGGTTTTGTGCGGTGGCCGCGTGGAGGTATTCGATGCTGTTGAGGACTTGGATGAAAGCGGCGGAACGGGCGGATTCTGCGTTGATGACGTCTGTCTGGACTTCGTTCAGACGGGTGATGTTGGCGGTACCGACAGTGTACTCGTTGTGGACGAGTTCACGGATGCGTGTGGCGGTCTGGAGGACGGTTTCCTGGCGTTCGAGTTGGATGCGGTTGGAAAGGTGGGCGAGGTATGCCTGCCGGATTTCCTTCTCGATGTCGATGAGGAGACCGTCGCGGGCGCGGATGGCGGTCGTGAGGTCGGCGCGGGTTTGTTCGATATGCTTTTGGGTTTTGAAGCCGTTGAAGACATTCCAGGTGGCAGCAATTCCGAAGTTGACATCGCGGTCCTTGTGGCGGTTGAACTTGAGTTTGTCATTGCGCTGGTAGTCGTGGTTGTAGAAGAGACTGACGTTGGGATACCATTCATTCTGGGCTGCTTCGATGGCATCGCGTGCGATTTGGATGGTGTTTTCGGCGGCCAGGAGGTCGGGACGGTGTTCACGTGCGAAGGCGAGCAGTTCCGGGATGGATTCCACTTTGGAATGGTGTGCGTCGGGATACACCAGTTCGATGTTCTCCCAGATGTTGTCGGTCGGCATTGCCAGAAGGGCACCCAGGGCAACGAAGGCCACGCGCCAGTTCTTTTCCGCGTTGACGTAGTTGACCTCGGCGGTCTGCACACCAAGCACGAAGTTCAAGACCTCGCTTTGCTTGAGGATGCCACCTTCCTTGCGCTTCTGCGCGTCATCCAGAAGGAGTTGGTTGAAGTCGGCATCATGTTTTGCGATGTTCATGGAGTCCTGCGCCATGAGAACCTGGTAATAGGCGGCGGCGACAGCTTGGAGGAGGGTGCGACGTGCGTCCTGGTCTTCCTGTTCGGCGGTAGCCAGACCATACTTGGCCTGCAAGACGGAGAACTTGCGCTGGAATCCGTCAAAAAGGCGATAATTGGCGGAGAGACCGACTTCATAGTGTGTTGAGTTGTCGTAGTCGCTGAGGGGGCGGGTGTGGTAGTCGCGGTTGCGGGTGATGCCTGCGGAGAGGTCGATGGAGGGGAAGTAAGCGGAGCGTGCCTGATCGACTTTTGCGATGGCGGATTCGATGCGGGACTTCATCTGGGCGAGCGTCGGATTGGAGAGGAGTGCGCGGAGTTTTGCCTCGTCCAGGGAAAGACTGTATTTTTTCGTGGTGGCTGGAGCATCTTTCTGGTCGTCTTTCTTTTCGGATGCCGGAGTAGGGGCGATTTGTTCGGTGGTGTTGCGGTGTTTCTGGATTTGTTCTGCCTGGACTTTGAGTTCATCGGCTCTCTTTTGGAGTTGGTCAATCATCTCCTGGAGTTGTTCTGTCTGCTGTTGAAACTGCTCTGCTTTTTCAGCGGTGGCGGGTTCCGCGGCAAACGATGCGAGGGAGAGTGCGAGGACGGGGAGAATTGTCTTGGTAAGATGCATTTTGGGTCTTTCCTTGTGTGTTCCCGCAGGGCGGGTATGTGAATGATTGAACTACTTGGATTGTGCCGCCTGCATGTTTTCGACCGTGTGCTTGACGGTCTGGAAGATGAAGTCAGCGAGTTGTTCCTTGGTGAGGAGGGGAGCCAGGTTGAAGGCGCCGCGGCCCTGGAGCATGCGGTCCTCGATTTGGCGGTGGATGGGCATAAATTGGCAAAGGCTGTGGTAAGTGTACCGTAGCAGGCTAATGTTTTCCGATGTGGCGGCGGTACCGAGCAGCGCGGACAGGAACGTTGTCATCTTCTCCGCATACTGCCGGTGGCGGCAGTCTTTCGTGCCAGATTCGGAGTGGATGGGAAGCCTCTCGTAGTCCATCAGTTCTCGCATCCGGAACCAGGAGACGAGGTTCATCTGCTCATCGAACGCGGCCTCCAGAAGAATCTCGATGTGGATGCGCAACGCCGCCCACGGATCCTTCGGAACCATCTCCCAGAAGCGTACCATCATCTTCCGGTGCAGGCTCCATGCATACTCCCGAACCGCCAGGTAGAATGTGTCCTTGTCCTTGAAATGATAGTTGATGGACGCGATGTTCGTGTCTGCCGCGTCGCAGATGTCCCGGAACGTCGACCCGTCAAAGCCACGTTCTGCGAACAACTTCAGACCAGCCGACAACAGCCGCTCCTTCGCATCTTGTTTCTCGTCTTTAGACATGACACTCCTAACTCGTACCGCCTTCTTCCCATTTTTCAAACGACACACAAACTAATAATATAACGCCCATTTGAAAATTATATTTGAAAATCTTGTTTCATTTTTGAGGAGATGACCTCCAACGTCGGCAAGGTTCCCCCCTCTAGGCAACGGACTTTCGGAAGCGTGCGAGAGAGAAGGAGAAGAGTGCGGCACCGATGGCGGTGAGGTAGAGGAACGGTTTCCAGACAACGTCAAACCCAGCACCGCGGTAGAGGATTGCCTGGCTGAGTTGTACGAAGTGGGTGGTGGGTGCGAAGTTCATGATGATTTGGATGGTTTCGGGCATGCTTTCGCGCGGGGTCATGCCGCCGGAGAGCATCTGCATTGGGATGAGCACGAGCAACAGGAGCATTCCGAGTTGCGGCATGCTTTGGGCGATGCATGCAAGGAAGATTCCCATGGAGGTCACGGCAAACAGATGCAGTGCGAGTCCGCAGATGAACAGGGGAATGGAGCCTTCAATCGGCACATGCATGAATCCTTGGATGACCACCACCACGGAGAGGGCGGCCGTCACCAGAACTGCCACGCCCATGGACCAGATTTTGGAGGTGATAATCTCGAACTCTGTGACTGGCATCACCAGAAGGTGTTCCAGCGTGCCGTTTTCGCGTTCGCGGATGAGCGCGGCACCCGTCAGGACGATGGCAAGCATGGTGATGTTGTTGATGAGTTGCATGACGCTCTCGAACCAGGAGATGGTCAAATTGGGGTTGAAACGGTTGCGAATGACGCATTTGGCCAAGCTTTCTCCAGAGCCTTTGCTGAACTTTTCGATTTCCGTGAGGGCGATCTGCTGGATGTAGTTTGCGCCCGTGAAGGCCTGGGACATACGGGTGGCGTCCACGTTCAATTGGATTTCGGGATTGTTGCCGCCCAGGACGTCTTTCTGGAAATTGACGGGGAAGACGAGCACGAAGGTGAAGCGCCCGCTGTCCATCCCTTCATCGATTTCCTCCAGGGTAATGGAGACGGGAGGCATGAAATAGGGGGGCATCAGGGCGTCGGTGATGCGTTTGGTGAGTTGGGAGTTGTCCTCGTCAACGATGGCGACTGCGGCTTTCGTGAGGGAATCCGGATATGCGTTGGCGGTGACGTAGATCGCGAGGGTGAAGGAGTAGATAATGAGGAGGAGCATGAGCCAGTCTCCAAGGAGACCGCGCAGTTCCTTGATGCCGAGGTGATAGATGTTTTTAACCGTTTGCCACATCGTCAGGTCTCCTGTTTTTTAAGGAGAAGGATGCCAACTGTGAGGATAATTGGGATGGTGATGAGCATCACCACGAAAGGCGCGAGCAAATCTTGGAATTGCAGAGCCTTGTTGAAGATACCGCGGCAGATGAGGAGTGCGTAGGTGGTGGGGTAGATTTCGCCGATGAGGAGTGCGGCACCCTCCTGAGTGGATACGGGATTCATGAGGCCGCACATAGACTGTGCGGGGAGAAGGGTGCCGATCATGGTCATGAAAATGACGGCGATTTGGCTGCGAGTGATGGCGGAAAAGAGGAGTCCCATTCCCGTGGAGATGATACAGTAGAGGAAGAGACCGACCACCAGGGTGAGGAGGCTTCCTTTTACAGGAACATCAAACACGAAGACCGCCATCAGAAGCATAATGATGAAACTCAACGTGGAGAACAGGATGTAGGGCATCTGTTTCCCGATTAGGAACTCGCCCCGGCTCAAAGGCGTCACGTACAAATTGATGATGGAGCCCATTTCCTTTTCTCGCACGACCGCCAAGGCTGCCAGAATGGCGGGAATCATCAGGAGCAGGATGGGAATCACGGCAGGAACCATTGCAGGAAGACTCCTCACATCGGGATTGTAGCGATTCCGCGTCTCGATGGAGACGGACGTCAGCCCGCTATTTTCCAAATCCTTGCTTTCCAGCCACTTGGCATGCAGCCCTCGAACGTAGCCGTTGATGGTTTCCGCGCGGGAGGGCATGGAGCCGTCCACCCAGAAGGCAATTTCTGGGGAGTATCCCTGGTCCACTTGCTTGCCGAATTGCGGCGGAATCTCCACGACCAGACTCAGTTCGCCGCTCTTCATGCGACGGTCGATTTCCGCATGGTTCAGGACGGGCGGCTTTTCCGTGAAGTATCGGGAACCTGAAATGTTCATCGCATAGTCGATGCTCATCTGGCTGCCATCGTTGTCCAGGACGGCGAAAGAGAGGTTTTCGACATCCATATTGATGCCATAGCCCATGACGAGCATAAGGAGGAGTGCTCCGAAGATGGCGAGGGTGAGACGGATGGGGTCGCGCGTCAATTCCAGCGTTTCGCGCCAACTGCAAGTGTAGACCCGTTGCCAATTGAAGTATTTGCGGAAGAAGCGTGTCAGCAATCCCGCTGGTTTGACGGGGGCGGCTTGCGCGGGTTCGGGAGTCTCTTTTGATTCGGCGGGCGGCGTGCTGGGAGCGGGTGCCAGAGCATTGGAGGTGGGGTCGGCGTCCTGGAGGTAACCGATGAAAGCCTCTTCGAGCGTGGCGGCTTTTCGTTCCTCGGTGAGTTCCACGGGCGTGCCGCACGCGAGGGATTTGCCCGCGTGCATTAGGGAGATGCGGTCGCAGCGGGCGGCTTCGTTCATGAAGTGGGTCGTGATGAAGATGGTGACCTTGTCGCGTCGGGAGAGTTCGATGATGAGTTCCCAGAAGCCGTCGCGTGCGACGGGGTCGACGCCGGAGGTTGGTTCGTCAAGGATGAGGATTTGCGGGCGGTGGATGGCTGCCGCGGCGAGGGAGAGCCGTTGCTTGAGACCGAGTGGGAGGGAGGCGGGCGTGGTTTGTTCGAAGGCCTCCAGTTGGAAGCGCTTCATCATCTCTTGCACGCGAGATTCCACTTCTTCTTCAGGGATGCGGTAGAGTCTGGCGTAGAGTTCCAGGTTCTGGCGCACGGTCAGTTCGCTGTAGAGGGAGAACAGCTGTGTCATGTAACCGAGATTCTGGCGCACGGCCATGCTGTCGTCACCGACGGGCTTGCCAAAAAGTTTGGCGACGCCTTCCGTAGCGGGAAGCAGTCCTGTGAGCATTCGCATGGTGGTAGTTTTACCGCAGCCGTTGGAACCCAGGAAACCGAAGATTTCACCACGGCGAATCTTGAAACTGACGTGGTCGACGGCAGTGAAGGAACCGAAGCGCTTGGTGAGACCTTCGGCTTCGATCGAGTAGTCGTCTTCCGAGGAGAGTTCCAGCGGAGGGACGGTCAGTTCCTTGTGAGACTGTCGTTTTTCGGGAGGGAGGAGTTGGATGAAAGCGGCGTCCAGATTGTCGCGCTGGGTGCGTTCTAGGATTTCCTGCGGGGTGCCCGTGGCGAGGACCTGCCCATCGTCCATGGCGACCAGCCAGTCGAATCGTTGCGCTTCGTCCATATAGGCGGTGGCTACGATGACGCCCATCTGGGGCTGTTCGAGGCGGACATTGTCCACAAGGTCCCAGAATTGTCGGCGTGCGAGAGGGTCGACGCCTGTGGTTGGTTCGTCGAGTACGAGGAGGTCGGGGTCGTGGATGAGGGAGCAGCAGAGGCCGAGCTTTTGTTTCATGCCGCCGGAGAGTTTGCCGGCGGGGCGGTCGAGGAACTTATAGAGGCCCGTGCTTTTGGTGAGGTGGTCGATTCGGCGTCGCCGTTCTGCGGCGTTGTGCCCGAAGAGGCGTGCGAAGAATTGCAGATTTTCCTCAACGGTGAGAGTGAAATAGAGATTTTTACCGAGGCCCTGCGGCATATAGGCGATTTTCGGGCAGACGCGGTTGCGGTGTGCCTTGTCGCGCATATCGCCACCCAGGACGTAGATGCTTCCCTGCGGTGGCATGGCATGTGCCCCCGTGACCAGGGAGAGCATGCTGGACTTGCCGACGCCGTCGGGACCGATGAGACCGACGAGCGTGTGCGGCGGCACTTCGAGGCTGAGGTGACGCAACGCCTCCACCTTTCCGTAGGACAAACTGACGTCCTGGATGCGGACGATGGGGCTCTCTTCTGGATGGGTAGGATTCATCATGGGAAGGGCAGGTTGACTGAAGGAGAGCGGCTCTATTTTTTCAGAGGTTCACCGGTTCTTTCTTTGTACGTCTTCAGGTTCTCGGGCCATTGCGCTTCCTTGTCCAATTTGACCCATGCGACTCCAGGCAACCCTGTCTTTACATAGTCAATATATTCTTCCAGCAGTTCGGGGGCGATGCGTGCCTTGATGCGGAACATCAATTTCTGGCGTTCGATTTCGGTTTCCACCGTCTTCGGGGTGAACTGCGCCGTGCTTGCCACGTAGGAGATGGTGGCGGGAACGGGGTATTGAGGAATGGCGTCCAGGACAATGCGAACATCAGCGCCGATTTCCACTTTGCCGGCAACGCGTTCGGGGAGATAGAAGGTCATATAGATGTCGGTCAGGTCGACAAGATTGAGGACGCGTCCGCCGGCGGAAAGGACTTCGCCTTTCTGTGCGATGCGGTATTGGATGCGTCCTTTGCGCGGGGAGACGAGGAGGGAATCGTCGATATCCGCCTTGATGCGGTCGATGTCAGCCTGGGCGGCCTGGATGGCAGCTTTGGCTCCCTCGGCATCTGCCTTGGCGACCGCGACATTTGCTTCCGCCTGTTTGACGCCTGCGAGCGCGGATTCGTAGTCTGCCTTTGCGGCCAGGTAATTCGCCTTGTCGTCATCGTATTTCTGGTCGGTGGTGACTTCTTGCTTGTGGAGTGCTTCCGTGCGTTCAAAACGCTTCTTCGCACCATCCATGATGCTCTTCTTCTGTTCGATGACGGCTTTTGCGGAAGCGACCTCGCTTTCTCGCACCTGGATGAGGGCGATAGCGCTGGCCTCGGAGGTCTTCGCCTGGTTCTTCTTTGCCTCGGCTTGCTCCAATTCTGCATTCAACACATTCAACTGCATCTGCACCAAAGGCTGCTTTTCCTTGACGAAGTCCCCCTCGTCCACCATGATTTCGTCAATGCGCCCCGCCAGTTTTGCAGAAATGCTGATTTCCGTCGCCTCCAGGCGTCCATTTCCCGAAGCAAATTGCGCGTTTGCCTCCGCTTTTGCCTTTTGCTGCCTGCGATAGACCAATGCCCCTATCACAACAGCCACAAACAATACGACCAGAATGATTTTTCCTTTCATCAGACGCTCCTTGGGTTGCCCCATTCGTTTGTATTTCAACACAAAACATCTTGAATAATGTAATACCAGCGTGCCCTCCTTGCAAGGTTTTTCTTCAAAAAAAGCCAGAAAATAGAATGCCCAGGGTAATGCCTCACCGATTGATATTGCCTCTGGCGGCGAGCTGAGGCAGATCCATAGGCACACTGCCCCCAGGTTCGGG
>JAFRLI010000005.1 GCA_017431255.1 Victivallales bacterium | reverse complement strand
GCTACGTGCAAAAAAGGCATGAAGGAATGGGGGGCTGCCATAAACAAAGGACGGGGGGCAAGCCCCCCGCTCCCCCCGCCACATGCAAAAAAGGCGGGGTTGCGCTTGGAGGGGTGCGTTCCCCCTGGCAGCGTGTGCAAAAAAGCGTGAAGGAATGGGGGGCTGCCATAAACAAAGGACGGGGGGCAAGGCCCCCGCTCCACCCTCCACGAAGGGGGTGGGGCGATCAAGGCAATCTATGAGGAGGCAATCAAGCCCCTCTCCACGTAGGGGTGCGGGGCTACCCTCGCACTACCTGGCTTGTTCCATGGTGCCCTGAAAGGCATTTTGTCATTTCGAAAGAAGTAAGATGGAATGATGGTGTGGAATTTGAAATTAGGGGGAAAAACATTATATTTATTCTTCCAGAAAAAACAGAATCTCCCTTCTCATATTCACCTTCCATTTTGCTTCAAGGAGAGCACACATCATGCCGAAACGGGATGATATCAAAAAGGTGATGATTATTGGGTCTGGCCCGATTATCATCGGTCAAGCGTGTGAATTTGACTATTCTGGTACGCAGGCATGCAAGGCATTGCGCAGTTTGGGTTACAAGATTGTCTTGGTGAACTCAAATCCGGCGACCATCATGACGGATCCGGGAACGGCGGACGTGACCTACGTCGAGCCGTTGAACGTGAAACGGATGACGGAAATCATCGAGAAAGAGCGTCCTGACGCGTTGTTGCCGAATTTAGGTGGTCAGAGTGGTCTGAACCTTTCGGCGGAACTTGGGGAAGCGGGCGTGCTGGACAAGTACGGTGTGAAAGTCATTGGCGTGCAATTGGATGCGATCAAGCGCGGCGAAGACCGCGATGCGTTCAAGGAGACGATGAACCGCCTGGGCGTTGCGATGGCGCCGAGCCGCACGGTCAATTCTGTGGAAGACGCCTTGAAGACGGCTGCGGAGATTGGATATCCCGTGGTGGTTCGTCCTGCGTATACGATGGGTGGCACGGGAGGTGGCTTCTGCTACAATGTCGAGGAACTCAAAGTCATCGCGGAACGCGGTCTGCAGGCTTCCATCGTGCATCAGGTGCTGATTGAGCGTTCGTTGCTGGGCTGGGAAGAACTGGAATTGGAAGTGGTTCGCGATTCAAAGGGGCAGATGATCACGGTCTGTTTCATCGAGAACGTGGACGCGGTCGGCGTGCACACGGGCGATTCGTTCTGCACGGCGCCGATGCTGACCATCTCCGAGGAATTGCAGGCGCGGATGCAGAAATGGGCCTATGACATTGTGGAGGGAATCGGCGTCATCGGCGGCACGAACGTGCAGTTTGCGCACAATCCGAAGACAGGGGAGGTTGTCGTCATCGAAATCAATCCACGCACGAGCCGTTCCTCCGCACTGGCTTCCAAGGCGACTGGTTTCCCCATCGCCTACGTGTCCGCGCTCCTCGCGGCAGGCATCACGCTGGACGAACTCCCGTACTGGCGCGATGGGTCGCTGGAAAAGTACACTCCGAGCGGCGACTACGTTGTCGTGAAGTTCCCGCGCTGGGCATTCGAGAAGTTCCGCGGCGTCCAGGACAAACTGGGGACGCAGATGCGCGCGGTTGGCGAAGTGATGTCCATCGGACGCACCTACAAGGAGGCCTTCATGAAGGCCATCCGTTCCCTGGAGAAGGGACTTCCTGGTCTGGGATTTGCGAAAAACTTCCATGACATGAGCTTGGAAGAACTCCTGAAGCACCTCAAGGAGCCTTCCAGTTGGCGCCAATTCCAACTTTACGAGGCCATCCGCAAAGGTGCCGACATTGACGAACTCTACCAGTTGACCTATATCAAACCCTGGTTCCTGCAGCAGATGAAGGAACTCGTCGAACTCGAGGAGAAAATCCTCCAGTATCGCGACCAAGTCCTGCCTGACGACCTGCTTATCCAGGCGAAGAAGGACGGCTTCAGCGACCTTTATCTGAGCCGTCTGTTGGCGACTCCCGAGGCGGTCATCCGCAAGCAGCGCATGGCGCTGGGCGTCACCGAGGCGTGGGAAGCCGTTCCCGTGTCCGGTGTCAAGGACGCCTGCTACTACTATTCGACCTACAACGCGCCCGACAAGAGCGTCGCCTCCTCGAATCCGAAGAAGGTGATGGTGCTTGGCGGTGGTCCGAACCGCATCGGCCAGGGCATCGAGTTTGACTACTGCTGCGTCCACGCCGCATTCGCGCTGCGTGATCTTGGCTACGAGACCATCATGGTCAATTGCAACCCGGAAACGGTTTCGACGGACTACGACACCTCCAACAAACTCTACTTCGAACCTCTCACGCTCGAAGACGTCCTCAGCATCTACGAGAAGGAGAAGCCGCTCGGCGTCATCGTCCAGTTCGGCGGCCAGACTCCGCTCAACCTCGCCGACCAACTGGCCCGCAACGGCGTCAACATCCTCGGTACCACCCCCGCCACCATTGACGAGGCCGAGGACCGCGACCTTTTCCGCAAGCGCATGGAAGCGCTCGGCATTCCGATGGCACGTTCTGGCATGGCTTCCAACATCGACCAGGCGCTCGCCATCGCGCACGACATCGGATACCCCCTGATGGTTCGTCCCTCGTTCGTGCTGGGCGGACGTGGAATGGAGGTCGTTCGCGACGAAGAAATGCTCAAGGAGTATGTCGCCGCCGCCGAGGAAATCTCCCCCGAACGTCCCATCCTCATTGACAAGTTCCTCGAGGATGCCACGGAAACCGAGGCAGACGCCATTGCCGACGGGACGACCGCGTTCGTGCCCGCCATCATGGAGCACATCGAACTGTGCGGCATCCATTCGGGCGATTCGGCCTGCGTCATCCCGCCCATCACGATTCCGGAAAAGCACCGTCAGACCATCCGCGAATACACGGCCCGCATTGCGGAGCAGATGCACGTGGTCGGTCTGATGAACATGCAGTATGCCATTTACCAGGACACCGTGTACGTCATTGAGGCGAATCCGCGTGCGTCGCGCACGGTTCCGCTGGTGTCGAAGGTGTGCGGCATTGCGATGGCGCGCGTGGCGACGGAAATCATGCTGGGCAAGACCATCAAGGACCTCAACCTGCACCATCACCGCATTCCGCACTTCGGCGTGAAGGAAGCAGTCTTCCCGTTCCCGATGCTGCCTGAGGTAGACCCCGTTCTGGGACCGGAAATGCGTTCCACAGGTGAAGTGCTGGGACTGGCGGACACGTTCGGACTGGCGTTCTACAAGGCGGAAGAGGCTGCCAAGCCGCCACTGCCGTCTGCGGGAACCGTCCTCATCTCCGTGAACCCGCGCGACCGCGAGGGAATTCTGCAACCCGCTCGCAAGTTCGTAGAACTCGGATTCAAGGTGCTGGCAACGGAAGGCACGAGCAAGTTCCTGGCTGACAATGGAGTTCCCTCCACCATCATCCACAAGATTAACGAGGGACGTCCCAACATCCTGGACGCCATCACCAACGGCGAAATCAACCTCGTCATCAACACCCCCATCGGCAAGGCCAGCAAACTGGACGATTCCTACATCAGAAAGAACTCCATCCGCCACGGCATCCAGTACATCACCACCGTTGCCGCTGCCAATGCAGCTGCAGACGGCATCGCCGCGTTCCGCAAGGGCGACGGCGGCGTCAAGTCCCTCCAAGAATACCACAAGGCCATTTCCGACCTGGACTAAGGGGTTCGATGATAGACACAGCCATCAAAATCGAAGACCACGATTGGCCACAATGGTTCGCTGCGCTGAACTATGTGCACGAGTTCGGCGGCATCGAATGCGATGCCGGCCTGTTCGAGCAGGCAGAGTTCCTGTCGCAACTCAAAGCGGGAGGAATCCACTGCACGCACGCCCGCAATCTGATTCCTGATGACGTGCCGGGCATTTTGGACACGGCGCAGCGAAACCACGCGGTGCCGCAGTTGTATGAGCGTCTCTACGCCGCGATGGACACAGCCTGCTCCGTCGGGGATGTGCAATCCTTCAGCATGCCGTTCCGCTTGGACCGCATCCCCAAAGAGGAGGAAGACGCGGAACTTCGGCGACTTGCAACCTTTGTGTCTCGCCTGCTGTTCGCGCCAGTGAATCATGCCTTCAATCTTCTGGTTCCCGTGCGTCTGCCGAGACCATTCCCTTCTTCCGAGGAGATTTCCCGCGCCGTTCGCCTCTGCGCCACCGCACGCGAGACTCCCGCCGATTCCAACATCAACGGCGACTGGGTCCCGTCTGACAAGCGTTCCGCCTTCAAAAACGGAATCCCCTCCATTTGTCTCCACATCTACCCAGACGAAGGGATTCTTCCCGACTTTAACAGTCTGGACCTCCATCTCCTACAGCCGTTCCTCGGCATGCTCTGCTTCCACTACAATGTCAACGCAGGGGAAACCTTGTTTGACGACGAGCAGGAGCAATGGGCCACGCGCCTCAAGGAGCACGGCTTTCCAGGAACCGTCGTCTTTTGCCCGGACCAGTGCCCGCCCGAGGCCATCGACTCCGTCGTCACCGCCGCCCGCACCTGGTCCAATTTCTATCTTCCCGATCCCACGCAGGAATAGCCGTCATGTCCACGCAGAAGTTTCAGGTCCAGGCAACCATCACGCGCAACGCCCGCATCCAGGGAGACTATTTCCGCCTGGACTTTGTCATGCCCGACCTTCCAGCCGTGGCGCAGCCAGGCCAGTTCGTGCATGTCCAAATTCCTGGCTTGGAAGGACATATCTTGCGGCGTCCATTCAGCATTTTTGATACGGATGCGGCTACCGGGCGCCTTTCCCTCATCTACAAGGTCGTGGGATTGGGAACGGAGCAACTGAGCCACGTTCCAGAAGGTGCCGTGCTGGACGTGGTGGGTCCTCTGGGGCGACCGTTCTCGCCATTGCCGGCCGCCTCGGTGATTGTGGCAGGCGGATATGGCTGTGCGGCGACCTTTCTCCTTGCAAAGCAAGCGACTACACCGCCAACGGTTTTGATTGGAGGACGCTCCCAGGCAGACATTCTCCTTGTGGAAGAGTATCGTGCGCTCGGTTGCGAGGTTCTGGTTTCCACCGATGACGGTTCCGCCGGATTCCATGGGCGCGTGACCGCGCTCCTCGAAGAAAACCACGCCAAGTCCCCCAAAGCCTGGCTGGCCTCCTGCGGTCCCATTCCCATGCTGCGAACGCTCGCGGAATTGATGCCGCGACTTGGAATCGCGGGCGAATTGAGCCTGGATCAGGCTATGTGCTGCGGCGTCGGCGCCTGTTTCGCCTGCGTCACCAAAGTCAAGGACACCTCTCCGCAAGGTTGGAAATATGCCCGCATTTGCTACGACGGTCCCGTGTTTCCCGCCGAGCAACTGGTGTTCTAGAAGACGGGGGCGGGGTAGGAGGATTCTTTCATGGCGAACCAACCAAATCATACAACGAAAGTTACGACGACGGTAAGAACGGAAAGGGAGTTGCGTCCGCCGCAGATGTATGATGTGGTGCTGTACAATGACAACGTCACGACGATGGAGTTTGTGGTGGCGTTGTTGATGACGGTATTTGAGTATGACCGAGAGGCTGCGGTATCGAAGATGTTGCAAATCCATCATTCGACGAGCCAAGTGATAGCGACGTATCCAAAGACGGTGGCGGAGTACAAAAAACAGGAAGCGGAGGCATTCAAGACGGAGTGGGGCTATCCCTATTGCCGTTTGGAAATTGTTCCGCATGGGGGGGAGGCTCATCCATGAAGAAACCGCTTTTGCACCAGTGGCTGGCTACGCTGGAAGGGAAGAAGTTTGCTTCGATTTGCTCGGAGTACATTCTGGCGTTTCGTTCGCCCTGCATCATGCCAGAGCACATTTTGCTGACATTGCTGGAAGATGAAAACGCGTTGGAACCGTTTGCGACTTGCATGCCTGTCATTGATGACATCTCCTACCGCACGCGGGACTACCTCTCCCAACTTCCGTTGGCGAGGCATATCTGCGATGAGATGACTGGCGAGTTCGCCCAGCGGTTCTGGGACCGCATTCGGGCAATTGGGGAGGAAGCAGGTTTGCAGAATCCCACGTCAGATATGTTCTACTACGTTCTCTTGCAAGAAGATGATAGTTTTGCACAGGAGATTCTGCGGCATTATGGATTTGTACTGGAAGACCTGCATTCGGCCATCGTGAAGGGAGTTCCCTATCATCTGGCAGACCTCAATGCCCCCGCTCCCAAAAAGGACGGCGAGGCTGCGCAGAATGGAGTGCCTGAGGAACTGGCGTCGCTGCTCATCGAACTTGTCCAGGTCGCCAAGGACGGAAAGATGGATCCGCTCATCGGGCGCCGCAAGGAAGTCGAGGAACTCATGCAGACGCTGAACCGCAAGAAGAAGTCTGCGCCTGTGCTGCTGGGAGCGCCAGGCGTAGGCAAGACGGCGGTCGTGGAGGGATTGGCATGGTTGGTGAGCCGTGGCGAGGTTCCTCCTACGATGGCAAATCTCCGTATCTACGCCTTGCAGACAGGAGCGCTGGTGGCAGGCGCGAGTCTGCTGGGCGAGTTTGAACAACGCATGCAGAACCTTTTGAAGTTCATCGAATCCTCTCCTGACAATGTGCTGTTCCTAGATGAACTGCAAGGATTTATGGGTATCGGTCCCAATGGTCCGCGCTCCGAGTCAGGTTCCGCCACAAATCTCATCAAGCCGGAAATCGCCAGTGGACGGCTCCGCGTCATCGCCGCAACAACCGACGACGACTACCGCAAAACCATCGCGCTTGACAAGGCTTTCGCGCGGCGATTCCATCCCATCCACATTCTTGCCCCTTCCCAAGACGAAACCCTTGAAATCCTTCTCGGACTGGAAGACGCCTACTTCCAGTACCACGGCGTCCATTTCCCTGAACCTCTCCTCAAACGCATCATCTCCTTGACCGAACGCTATATCCCGCAACGATTTCTGCCTGACAAGGCCATTGATATCATGGATGTGGTCGGTGCCAAGTACCGCCTCCATCGCAATGACTCCCAGGCAAACCAGGCACCGGTTGCGACGGATGCGGATGTGGAGGAGGCGGTCTCCAAGGCCGCGAATCTTCCTTCCATTCCTTCTGCACAAGGGGAAAACGACGATTTTGCCGGACTTGCCAATTTGGAGGAACGCCTCAAAGCGGTTGTGTTCGGGCAGGAGAACGCCATTCGGGAGGTGGCACGCGCCATTCGCATCGCCAAATGCGGTCTTCTTTCCGAACGGGCTGGCACTATCGGTAACTTCTTCTTCTCGGGACCGTCGGGTGTCGGAAAGACGGAATTGGCGCGGCAACTGGCGTCCGTGCTGGAGGTGAAACTCATTCGCTTTGACATGTCGGAGTATTCGACCGAGCAGATGGTGACGCGGTTCGTGGGAAGTGCGCCAGGTCTCGTCGGCTATGACGAAGGCGGTCAACTCACGAATGCTGTGCGGGACTGCCCGCATTGCGTGCTTCTGCTGGACGAGGTCGAAAAGGCCCATTATCTGGTCCATTCGCTTCTCTTGCAGGTGATGGACAACGGGACGCTCACGGACAGCCGTGGCATTCAGACGGACTTCCACAACGTGATTCTCATTATGACGGGCAACGTGGGATGCACGGAGGCTTCCGCAAAGTCCTCCCGTCTGGGATTTGGGACCTCCCCCAATGCCCCTGTGGACCCGGATATCATTGCGGCGCAGTTCCGTCGCGCGTTCAGTCCCGAGTTCCGGGCACGTCTCACCGCGCATGTCATCTTCTCACCGCTGGGACTTCCTGAAGTCGAGCACATCGTGGAGGCAAAGTTTGCGCGTCTGGCCAAGCTTGCCAAGAGCCGCAATTTCCACATCACGATGTCTCCCGAAGCTCGCACGGACATTGCACAGCGCGCCATGGCGCAGAACCAAGGTGCACGTCCCGTGGACCGCATCCTCGAACAGGAGGTGACTTCCGTGCTGGCGCAACTCATGGTGGATGGAAAATCGCGCAGGACCTTGACGGTCGTTTTGCAGGACGGCAAGGTCGTTCTGCAGCAGGGATAGAAAAGCATGGATTCGCGTTTGAAAGGTTATCTGGCTGGAGCCCTGGCCGCAGCCGCGTATGGGTGCAATCCTCTGTTTGGCATTCCCATGTACCACGATGGAATGGAACCGCTTTCGGTCCTGTTCCTGCGTTTTCTGGGAGCCGCAGCAATTCTTGGAATCGTGATGCGTTGGAAGCGCATGCCGTTCCACCTAGAGCGGAATCAACTTGTGCCCGTGATGGTCATGGGGATTCTGATGCTCTTGAGTTCCATCACGCTCTTTCATTCGTATCTATATATGGATGCGGGAATTGCATCGTCCCTGCTGTTTGTGTATCCAGTGATGGTCGCCGTGTTGAATGTGACCTTGTTCCATGAGAAGGTGACCAGTACGATGGTAGTCAGTCTCGTGCTCGCGTTGGCGGGCATCTGCCTGCTTTATCGTCCCGCCGGCACTGACCAGACTACGCAGGGGCGCTTTCTGGTCGGCTTCCTGCTGGTGATGGGATCCGCCCTGTCGTATGCCATCTACATGATTGGCGTGAACCGACCGTCCGTCAAGCAGATTCCGTCTGTGACCCTGGTGTTCTACGTGCTTTTGATTGGGGCATTTCTCTATGGAATCTTCCTGCTTTTGAAGGGGCGGATGGCACTTCCGCAAAGTCCACTGGGTTGGACTTGCGCGGGCGGCATTGCCCTCGTCCCCACCATTGTCGCCTTCTTTGGAACCGCCTGGGGCATCCGCCTCGCCGGCTCCACGCCTGTCGCCATCCTCGGCGCACTCGAACCTGTCACCGCAGTCTTCTTCGGAATCCTTCTCTTCGGAGAACAACTCACCTTCCGCGCTTCCTTCGGAATCATTCTCATCATTCTCGCGGTCACCTTGATCATCCTTGGCAAGAAAAACTCACATTCCTGATTAGACAATCGCACATTCCTCCATTACATTAACACTTTTCGGAGATCTTTAATGTAGGGTATCACACTTTATGGAACATTCCACAACAGACAATTCCAGTTGGGCACCGACCATTGCGAAGGTCACATTCCTCTTGTTGACGCTGGGGATGTTGTGCGCAGCAGTCTATTTGGTGCGTAATGTTTTGCACGCCATTATCTTGGGTGCGTTGTTGGCGGGTATTCTCATGCCGGTGAACCGCTGGCTGACCCGTCGAATTGCACGATTTTTACGTTGGTTGGACGCAAAACAGAACCATCCGCGCGCGAAGGCGTCGCCAGAGAAGTTCAAGAATTATGTATCCCGGGTGAGCAAGGCGTTGGGGGCAGGGTTGTCCGTGGTGCTGGTGTTTCTGGTGATTGTGATTCCGCTGACGATGCTGGTGGTGCATGTCGCCAAGGAGGGGCGCAGCACGATAGTTTCCGCGCTGGAGTGGATCGAGAAGGACTATCCTGTGCAGTCCCGCAAGTTGATTGCCAAATACCATCTGGAGCAGAGGCGGGAAAAACTCAATGGATACATCCAGGACTTTTCCAAGGTTGCCAACGAGGCTGACCAGGCGCAGGAACGTCTGAAAAAGGAAGATTCTGCCGAGGTCCTTCCCGTTGGGAAAGAACCCGAGCAGCCCCCCGTCGAGAAACAGTCCCCCCAGGTAACCATGCCCACCGTTGCACCGCGCCCCATCCCGGAAAAGCCGACAGATCTCAACCAACTTCTCGCTCAACTGGCACGCCGCGCCATTGCGGCACTCTGGAGAGCGGTCCTGGCGGTCCTTTCCCGCACCTGGCTGACCATCTTCAACTTCTTCATCATGCTCTTCGTCATGTATCACATCTTCCATGACGGGGAGGAGATACTGGCTTATTTCCGTAGCATCACACCCCTGGGGGACGAGACGCAGCAGCAAGTGTCCCGCCGCATCCGCGAGGTGTCGCGCGCGGTGTGCTTCAGCATTTTCGGAACGGCGTGCGTGCAGGCACTTCTCTCCATGATTGTCTTCCGTATCGTGGGAATTCCTGCACTCTTCTGGGGGGTGGTCTTGGGCTTCTGCTCCATCATTCCCTTCGTAGGAACGGGTCTGGTCTGGGTTCCCGCAATGATTTACCTGTTTATGACAGGACAGACCTGGCATGCCATCTTCCTCCTGATTGCCTGCGGTGGTCTGGTGGCAAACATTGACAGCCTGGTGCGGCCGCTCCTGATGAAGCAGGGCGGCAATACGGGAATGTCCTATCTGGTGCTTTTCTTCTCCATTTTGGGAGGATTGCAGACCTTCGGACTGGTCGGCATCCTCTATGGTCCCCTCATCGTCGGCATCTGTGGCATCTGTCTGCTGATTTTTGCCACGCAATTTAAGAAGAGGAATGCGGAACCCTCGCCTTCACAGGAAACAACATGACTTTTTTGACTTGTCATAGCCTTGCCATGATTTCCCCCGTTCTGTTGCATTTGGGCGGGCTGGAAGTGCGTTGGTATGGGGCAATGGTTGCCTTGGGCGTTCTGGCAGCCTACTTTCTAAATTGCCGCCGTGCTTCACGTTACAACTTCAATAACGACGATGTGGCAGACATTGTGACATGGGGAATGGTGGTTGCGCTCCTAGGCGCACGCCTTCTGTATGTGATTCGCTTCTGGCGCGAACAGTTTGCCAATTCCCCCTTGGACATCATCAAGGTCTGGCAGGGCGGACTGGTCTTTTTCGGGGGATTTCTGGGAGCGGCCGTGGCGGTTCTGGTACTGTGCCGCATCCGCAAATGGGAACCCTGGCGTGCTGCCGATTTGATGGCACCCTCGCTACCGCTGGGACATGCATTCGGACGCATCGGCTGCCTCATCAACGGTTGCTGCTACGGCTTTTCTTATGATGGATTCGGGAGCGTTCACTACCCGCAATGGGGAATCACGGCATTCCCCGTGCAATTTCTCTTTTCCCTCATCAATTTGCTCATCTTCGGTATTCTGCTTTGGATGGAGCACCGTGGCATTTGGAAGAAACGCCTGTTCCTGGCGTATTTGCTGCTGTACAGCGTGGGACGCTTCCTTGGCGAGTTCGCACGTGGGGATTATCCTCGCGAACAACTGTGGCATGGATTGACCCCCGCCCAAGTGACCTGCCTCTGGCTCGCTCCCTGCGCCATCGCCCTCTATGCCGCAGTCCATTTCCTGGTACTAAAAAAACATGCCGCAACTCCCAAAAATTGAAGAGAGTTTCGTAGTTCCGCAGGAATGCCATCTGCGTCGGCTGGATGTTTTTCTGTCGCAGCAATTTCCAGAATGGAGCCGTGCCTTTGTGCAACGTGCCATCGAAGGCGGGCAGGTGCATCTCAACGGTGCCCCTTGCGAACCTGGCGACCGCATCCGTCCGGGTGCCATTGTCACGACTGCCATCGATCCGCCAGGCAGCGGTCTTGACCCTGAACCGATGGAGTTCGATGTCCTTTATGAAGACAAGGACATCCTGGTGCTGAACAAGCCGGCCGGTCTCGTCGTCCACCCCGGCTCAGGGAACCTCTCCGGAACCATCGTGCATGGTCTGTTGGCACGCTATCCAGAGGACTCTTTCCGCGAGATGATTGACGAACTCTCGCGCCCTGGCATCGTCCACCGCCTGGACAAGGATACTTCGGGCGTCTTGGTGATTGCACGGAACGCCGCCGTGCGCGACCTCCTGAAGGCGGACTTCAAGGAGCACCGCGTGCAAAAGACCTACCTTGCGCTTCTGGCTGGAGAACTGGCAGGAGACGGTCCGTCTTTGGTGACGGATACCTCGCTGCTGAAAGTCGAGAACTGCGGCGAACGGGTACTCCTGCCACCTGCCGGACGGCTGGAACTCTCCATTGGACGGCATCCGACGTGTCCCGTGAAAATGACCATCCTCCCACTCATGGGCAAGGCTGCCGTGACGGAGTACCGCACGCTTGGAACAGGCGGCGGGTGCTCCCTGGTGCAGATTCGCCTGCATACGGGACGCACGCACCAGATTCGCGTGCATTTCTCGCATTTTGGCCATCCTGTGCTGGGAGATGTTTTGTACGGCGGTTGCCCGGAACCCAAGGCGTTCCATGCAACACGGCAAATGCTGCACGCCTGGCGCATTCATTTCACCCATCCCACCACACGCAAACCGCTTTCCTTCCAGGCACCGCTTCCGGTGGATTTTCTGGAAGCGCTGGAAGCATTGCAAATCCGTCGGGAGGTGTGAATGCAGAATCCTTTTCATTCGCCTCGAATCGACGCTCTGCGGAAGGGCGGGAGCATGGAACTGCCAAATGGACAACGCGTCCTTTTTCCGCGTGCCTTTGGATTTTGCGGGGGCGTGCGTCACGCGGTGGATTTGCTCGCAGGAGCCTTGGAAAAGGGGAGGTGCGTCTGGCTTCTGGGAGCCATGATTCACAATCCATCCGTCAATTCCTGGTTCATTCAAAATGGTGCCGTGCTTTGCGATGAACCATCCCGAATCTTTGATTTGGCGCAACCCCAGGATGTATTTGTGGTGCCGGCATTCGGACTACCGGTCGGCTTGACGGAACAACTGGAGTCCTGGGTGCAGCCACCCGGGCGCATCGTGGATGCAACTTGCGCATTCGTGCAGCATGTCTGGGCCGCCGCCCAAACGGCGGGATGCAACGGTTCGGCTGTAGTCGTCCACGGGAAATCGGGGCACCAGGAGACAGAATCCATCTGGTCCCGCGCAACGCTATTTGCCCCCGCCTGTGTCCTGCTTTCCACCTTGGAGGAGGCACGCGCCTTTGCAAAGCAACGCATTCTGCCTCCTCGTGTAACTCATCCCGAACTTCTGGACAAACTCCCCTGGACACTCGTCAACCAGACTACCGTCCTCTCGCAGGAAACCCTCGCCGTCGCAGAACTGCTGGACTCCTCCCCCTGGCATCAGGCTGCGTTTACTCCTTCCGGAACCGTCTGCCCTGCCACCCGCGCACGACAAGAGGCCGCGCTGGAACTCTGTCACGCTGCTTGCGATGTCATTCTTGTCATCGGCGGCACGGATTCCTCCAATACTACACAACTTTACCGCCTCGCCACGACCGTCCTGCCCCCGGAACGTTGTCTTTTCTTGGAAGACGAGCACTGTCTAACCATCGATACAATACGCCATTACAACCCAACCACGGGGAAATGGCAATGCTCCCCCATACAACTCCTGCGCTCCTCCTCCCAAATCGGTATCCTCGCCGGCGCCTCCTGCCCCGATTCCTCCCTAGACGCACTCCTCAATTCTTTAGTGGTTAGTGGTTAGTGGTTAGTGGTTAGTGGAGAGTGGAGAGCGGTTAGTGGAGAGCGGTTAGTGGAGAGCGGTTAGTGGAGAGCGGTTAGTGGAGAGCGGTTAGTGGACGAAAAGGACGAAAAGGAAAGGGAATTATATACTTAAGTTGCCTTGTATAATTGCCCCTAGAACCCCTAGAACCTCTAGAACCTCTAGGGAACTCAAGTATATCATTCCCCAAGGAAAGGTGTCTGCGAGTGCACGAACCCCTTTCGTCCTTTTCGTCCTTTTCGTTCTTAGAGAACCCTTTTATTTCTGGATTTCGGGGTGCTGGACAGCGAGCGGCATGCCTTTCTGCGAGAGGTAGAACATATCGAGGACGATGGGCTTGTCACCCGTGTTCATGCCGCAGTGGATGGGACCAACCATCTCGACGATGGGTTCGCCAGCATGAACGACTTGCTTCTTGCCGTCAACGCTGACAATGGTCAGTTCCCCTTGTTGCAGGATGCCGTAGTTGATGACGGGATGATGGTGCCAGGGAAGTTTGCTGCCGACGGGGAAGATGTAGCGCATCACGACGAGTTCCGGTTTCCCCTGGAGATAGTCGGGCAGGGGAACACCATCCCAACTTTCCGAGGTCCGCTTCAGTTCCAGTTTCGAGATGGTAGTGGCACTGTCGTATTGTGCAAACGGAGAGGTTTTGCAACTTGACTGGCAGCAGGTCTTGCATCCAGACAGGGCAACCGCCGCAACGGCAGACAGAAGTAAGGAGGTGACTTTGTTCATGTTCTGTTTCCTTCTTGTTGTGTGAGAGATTTTGGGGGAAATCCAGCAAACTGGATATTTCATAATATATCACATCCTGAAGAAAATGAAAGAGTTTTCCCTGTTTTTCCCCATTTTTCCCATTTCCCTCTTTTCCTGTGTCCAAAATCATTCTATGGAAAAGGAGAAAAGATTTGAAAGACTTGAAAAGACTTGATTTTCAACTTGAAAAATCAAGTCTTACAGATTATATTGGGTAAAGTATTATATCATTGTCGTTTTTTCAGAACCCCAGGAATTGCAATGGCACGTCCCTGTACGACCTCACCAGAGCCGAAGAGGCGGAAGAACAAAGCCGTGGAGGAGCGAACCGTCCAATCGGCGAGTGTAACCCACGGTCAGTATGTCGTGGAAAATGTCGTCACTCATGATGAAAAAGTTGCGGAGTTCCTTTCTTTTTGCATAGAGGTGTACAAGAACATGCTGTCTGTGTCAGGCAGCAAAGTTGCGGAATACTTTGAAGAAATGGGCTTGCTGGATTTTCTGTTGGAAAACTATGATGTACTGCATACGTTAGGCAGAAAGCAGCTGCTTGGGGAAATGGAGCGTTTTCTCGAAAAACGGGAGGGAATATGAGATTGTACCATGGAAGTTCTGTGGAAGTGCGGAATCCGAAAATAATGACTTCTGCGCGAATAGGAGATTTTGGCAGGGGATTTTACACTACCACCAACTTGAAGCAAGCACGACGATGGGCGCAAATCCGTGCGTTGCAAACAGAATTGTCGGAAGGTGTCGTAACAGTCTTTGACGCTCCCGACTCCCTTCTGGAACAT